>CACHTB010000006.1 GCA_902582735.1 uncultured Pelagibacteraceae bacterium | reverse complement strand
AATTTGTTTTTTGAATTTTGGAATAAAGGATCCAGAGGATTCTAAAACATTTCCAAAACGAACTATTGAAAAATTGGTTTTTATTTTTTGGTTAATATTATATAAACCTTGCAAACATAGTTCTGATAGTCTTTTAGTTGCACCCATTACATTAGTTGGTCTTACAGCTTTATCGCTTGATATAAGCACTAAATTTGAAACATTTTTTTCAATGGATGCTTTTGCGACTGCTAAAGTGCTAAAAACGTTATTTTTTACTGCCTCACAAATATTTTCTTCAACTAATGGAACGTGTTTGTAAGCTGCAGCATGGTATATTGTATCAACTTTGAAAGTTTCTAAAATTATTTCTAGCTTTGACTGATTTTGCACATTTGAGAGTAAAGGAATTATTTTCAATTCTTTATTAAGATTTCTTAATTCTTCATTAATTTTATAGAGTGCAAACTCATTTAATTCTATTAGTAAAAGTTTATTTGGTTTTAATTTAATTATTTGTCTACATAATTCTGAACCAATTGATCCTCCAGCACCTGTGACAAGCACTGTTTTTGATTTTACGTTTTTATTTAATAAATTTTTATCTGGTTTAACCTCTTCTCGATTTAATAGATCATTTATGTTTAAATCTTTAATATCAGATAAAGTAACTCTACCATCTACTATTTCGGATATACTTGGTAAAGTTTTAACTGTTAACTTAAATTTATTTAAACTTTCAATAATTTGATTTCTTTTATTTCTACTTATTGTTGGTAAGGCAAGAAAAACTAAACTGATACCAATATTATCAATTAATTTTTTTAATTCCAGTGGGTTATAAATATTTTTTCCAAATAAAACTTGTCTATGCAATTGTTTATTGTCATCCATAAAACCAACAACTTTAAATTCAGGACTATTTTCTAATGCTATAACTAATTGCCTACCAGCTTCTCCAGCTCCATATATCAAAACGTTTTTTTTATCAGAAAATTTTGTATTATCAAATTCTGTATTTAATAAATACTTAACACCTAATCTTGAACTTATAATTCCAAAAAATAAAAGCATTGGTTGAAAAATACCTACAGACCTAGGAACTCCTTGAATACCATAAACACCAATAATTAAAAAATAAAATAATCCATAAACAAATGTAGATGCTAAGATTGTTAAAATAATTGACAAATTTGTGAAACGAAAAATAGTTCTATATAATCCAAATAACCAAAATATTGGTATAGCAATAATTATTGATAAAAAAACAGGCTGAAAATTAAACTGATTAAATAATAGTAATTCTTCTAATCTAATAATAAATGCAAGCCAAGTACATAAAATACATAAACCAATATCAGTTATAATTGCAACGGTACGTTTTGAGTAACGATGAAGAGACAAAATAATAATTGATAGTTTTTTGAAATAATCCTTCATAATTTTATTTTATTTTATACGTATTATTTATGTATTATTGTTGTATCATTATAACATATAAAATTAACAATAATTTAAGATTAGCAAAACCCCATCATTAAATTTTATCGTATTACTATTTTTTATGTTATTATCATAATTTTCAAGGACTCTGGCTGACCAGACGATGCGTTTAATTCCTTTGTGAAAATAAAAAGCCCCTGGGTAAGGGTGCGTAACAGCTCTAATAAGTTTTTCTGCATCATATATAGATCCTTCTAAATTAATTTCACCATCTTCTGGTTTGCGACCTGGCCATATTGATGCTTTCGAGTTGTCTTGGGCAATTAATTTAAATTTATTATTAAGTAAATCTTTTGAGGTTTTTCTTATTAATTTAAAGTGTGCATCAACAACTAGTTTATAAAGTTTAGTAGCATTAATTTTTCCATCTAAAGGTATTTCAATTTTGTCTAAAATTGGTCCACTATCAACACCTTCATCCATTTTAAACATTGTTACCCCTGTTCTATCTAAATTTTTTAATATTGCCCATGGTATTGATGCTCGTCCGCGACCCTCAGGAAGTAATGTTGGATGCATACCAATAACACCTTTTTTTGTTGAATTTAAAAAATCTTTAGATGCAATTTGTGACCAACCAATTACAAATAGCCAGTCAATATTTTTTTTTCTAATAGTCTCTATTAAAGTCTTATTATTAATACTTTCATATTTAAAAAGAGGAATATCATTCTGTTTACAAAAGTTATCAATATAAACACGTCCTGATTTATTTTTTGCAATATCGTCTGGTAAAGTAACAGCAAAATCTAATTTACCACCTGAATGGTAAAATGCTTCCATAGAGCTTAATCCTAATTGAACGCAGGTGACAAATCCAAATTTCATAACTTAATTTTAATAAACTGGCGGAGGTTTTAACAAATAAAAAAATGTTTTTATAATTATCAACATGTCAGATGTAAAAGAGATAGAATTAATATATTTTTTATCATAAAAGGCTTTAACATTTTCTTTCATACCATCATAGGAAGATATTTGAGCGAGACCTGTTAGCCCCGGTCTGTAAAGTAAAACCCCACTCTCACTCCGAAATTTAATTAATTTTTTTTGACTTGGCAAAGCTGGACGTGGACCTACAACACTCATATCGCCTATGAGGATATTAAATAATTGAGGTATCTCATCTATACTCGTTCTTCTAATAAACTTACTAATCCAGTTTAAATTTAATTTTTTAATTTTGTCTGAAGGAATGTCAGGTGTATCCAATGGCATACTTCTAAACTTATAAAAATTGAATAAATTATTATTAATACCTATACGTTTTTGCTCAAAAATTAAGGGTCCTGTATTAAAAACTTTTATTAATATAGAAATAAATAGAATTATAGGTGAAAGAACAATTAAAGCACCTAATGAAAATAATATATCAAAAAACCTTTTTCCGAAACGGAGATACACCTCACATCTCTCTTTTAAAAGCTAACTGAAATGCTTCAGCATATCGATAACCACACTGACCACCTCTAGAGTTTGCATGGCCAGCTAATACCTCGCTTGATCTTGGATGTGGAGAAGATCTCATTACATTTTTGTATTTAGATAAAGCTTTAAGTTTTAAATTTAATGTTTCTGTAATATCTACAAAAGTATCTGGTTCAAAATTTTTTTTGATTGATGGAAAGGACCAGTCAGTTGATGATAAAATTTCCATAAAGTATAATGCATTTAATGCTTTTATGCCTTTTTTGCGTTGAAAAAGCCTTGAAGCTGGTAGACATGCCATTGCTGTATGTACGTGATCATCGTTAAGGTCGCCAGGGTGATGTGTAAAAATTCTATTTGGTTGAAATTTTAGTATTTGATGTTCAATAAAATTTACTAAATCGATATGATCAACATTATTCATTCGTATATTAGGAAAGTCTCCCAATACAGGTTTATTGAAACCTAGATACTGATTTGCTTCTATTATATTTTTTAATAATTCATTATCTTCTGGCCTCTTTGAGCGTGCCTGAACATTTCCGCTTAAAATAATTGGCTGTACTATCTCACCTTTTTTTACAAGTTTAGCTCCAGTTCCTCCAAATCCCAAAATTTCATCATCTGGATGTGCTACTACAATTAAATTAATCATTTATTTTTTCGATAATTAACGATGACTGTAATATATCCTAAATTTAAAATAATCAAATTAAGATTAATCAAAATAATAACACAAAAATTATTATTTTTTTTAATATTCTATAAAACTGAATATTGTAAGTTAAAATTATAAATAAAATCTACAAAACTAAAATTTACTTTTCAATGTACATTCGCCTTATGCCTTCAGTTACGCTTACTGCAGGTTTCCAGTTAATTGTTTGTTGTATATATTTACTGTCCAACTGGAGAGATTCAGTCAATCGATCAATTTCAGATTTTTTTCCCAAAACATGCCCAAAAAGTTTTAGCAAAGATATAGGAAATGAAAACAAACGTACTGAGCGTCCGTTAACCATTGCCATATGTTTGATCAACTGCGAGGTTGACACATCATCATCATCAGAAATTAAAAAGGTTTTGTTTTTAGCATTAGGGTGCTTGATACAGCAAATTAATGCTTCAATTAAATTATCAATGCCAATTAATGATCTTTTGTTATTAACAAGCTTTAAAGGCAACGGTATTCCAGAATAAATTAAATTTTTCAAACGTTCTAAATTTCCTTTAACACCATAGCCATATACTAAAGGTAAGCGGACTATAACTACCTCTAAACCTTTTTTTAAGGCAATTTCCCATAATGCTTTTTCAGCTTCAAACTTAGAAATTGAGTAAGCATCTTGTGGATTTGGCATGTCTTTGTTTGTAAATATTTTTTTTTCGTAATTTTCACCTGTATTCTCCCCATTTACTTTAATTGAACTTAAAAATATAAATCTTCTGACTCCTTGTTTTGCAGCTTGCTCTGCAAGATTTTTTGTACTTTTAGCATTTACTAAGTTATAAGAAATTAAATCTTTTTCCTTATTGATTTCATGAACTTTTGCAGCGCAATGAATAATACAATCTATTTTTTCTAATGCCTCTTTCCAATCAGTTTCTGGTGTGATATCTCCTGTTGAAATATATTCTATATCTTTCTCAATTTTAATTTTTTCAAGATTTCTCACTGAACCTCTAATAAACCAACTCTCTTTAATTAACCTCCTTAATAATGCTTTTCCTATAAACCCTGATGCTCCTGTAACTAAGATTTTTTTCATTTATATTATTTTAAACTTTTTAAAAATTGTAAGCTTCGAGAAATAAATTTATGTAAGATAAAACTAATAAAATTTACTGAAAGATTATGCCTTTTTAATGCATGTAATACCTCTTTATTCTGAAATAAGATATTCTTAAAACTTTTATTTGTTGTCCCACCCATTCGCATCTTTATCCATAATTCAGAAACATATAAGGTATTTATTTTGTTAACCTCAAGAAAACGCATCATTAATTCAACGTCTGAGGCAATACTATATTCAAGATTAAAAAAACCAAATTTTTCATATATTGAACTACGAACAAAAAAGGTTTGATGTGGTGGACACCAACCCTTTGAAAATAAACCAGGAAAAAATTTACCTGATTTCCAGTAGCGGACATTTTTTGAAATATCAAATTTGCTTGTATAAATCATATCAGCATAACAGGCATCAATATGATTTTGTTTTTTAAATATATCAGCAACATTTGATAAAACATTATTATTTGCATAAAAGTCATCTGAATTTAAAAATCCGATTATTTCTCCTGTTGCAATTTCAATTCCTTTATTCATAGCATCATAGATACCCTTGTCTGGCTCAGATACAATTATCTTTATATGTGGATATTTTTTAACAATGTTTATTGTATTATCTGTTGAGCCTCCATCAATGATAATATGCTCAACATCATTATAGTTTTGTTGATTCACAGAAGTTAAGCAATCGTTTATGAAAGTTTCACTATTTAAACTTACAGTAATAATTGAGATTTTCAAAAATTCAGTATCCTTTTATAAAAGCTTAGATTTGTAAAAAGTTTTTTCAACATAGATTATTAATAAAAAATCTTTGGATATTTTTTTAAAAATCTTTTTTTTTTCATATCCTAATAATTTTCTTACAAAAGATTTATTTAAATAAGCATAATATTTTTATAAGCTTTTAGGTGTAGATTAGCACATAAATCTAAATTAAGTTTATATTTAGCAGTTTTTCTTGATAAGTTTCCGAATTTTTTTCTGGCCGTAGTATTTTTTATCAAGTTTGACAAGCATTTTGCTAAACTTTTATCATCTTTAACATTAACTACGTAACCATTTTTATGATTTTTAACAAATTTACTTACATCACCCACATTTGTAGAGACTATAGGTTTTTTCATTGCCATAGCTTCCCACACGGCTAAAGGCGAGGACTCGTTGTTTGATGTACAGACATAAATATCAGTACCTTTTAAAAGCGGCCTTATATCTTCCTTAGGGCCAGTAAAATAAATATTTCTGATATTATTACTTTTGACAAAATTTTTTAAAAACTTAAAATACTTTTTTTGGCTTTTATATATTGGGCCAACAACTATAAAAATAACTTTTTTTTGATATTCCGTTAGATTTTTAGCAGTTTTTAAGAAAGTAATATGTCCCTTATTGGGATTAATGTTACCTACTGTTGCAATTATAATTTTTTTTTTAAATTTCTTTTTATTTAAAAATTTATCATTTTTAATTTTTTTGTTTGGGTCAAATAAATTAATATCTACGGGTGATTGAATTATGAAACTTTTTGTATTTATAGAAATAAATTTTTTGTAGTATTTTCTTGTTCTATCTGAAGCAAATATAAATCCGTTAGCCATGCGGCTAAAAAAAAAGAAGAAGAATCTTACTAAAGTAGGGGTATAAGTATCATTTAATTCCCAAACGACTTTTATTTGAGCAATTTTAGCTGCAAAAACACCCTTACTTTGCCAACAGCCACCACTCACGTGGACTAAATCATAATTATTTTTTTTTAATATCTTTGCGAGTTTAAATACTTCGAACGGAAAAGAGAATATGTAAAAAAGAATTCCTATTAAACTTTTTTTTATTGTTGTAAGTGATAATGATAAATAGTTAACACTATGTTTAAGACAAAGATTTTCTAAAATTTTTGAATTTTCTTTTGGAAAAATCAAAGTTACAAAAATTTTTTTATTAAGAGTTTTTGAAACTTTTAGGTTTCTTATTTGTGGACCAGCTATTCTTGCATCCTCTATAATATTAGCAACACGCATAAAACTAAAAAATTAATTAAGGTTTTATTAGACTAAAACAAAAAATAATGGCTGCATAGATCTAAATAGACAGGTTTTATAAAATATAAGCACTTTAGACTTTAGATGTTATAAAATTGTTTATTTGTTTTATTTTCATCAAAATAAAGTTTTTTTGAATTATATAAAATACATAATATAACTACAAACCATACAAAATAAAACTTAAAGACTGGAAAGACAATTAAATATATTAGAAATGTTAACATAAGAGTTAGGTTTTTAATTAATATGGTAATTAGTGTCAAAAAAAACAAACATGAAAGTAAAATTCCAAAATCAAATAACATAATTAGATAACCTGATGATATACTTCGGTCTAGTCTATCAAGGTTATATTCGCTATAATTATTAATACCATGACCAAAAAATAAATTGAACAATGATGCATTTTGTAATGCATTAATACCACTAATACTACGCTCCAAACGATCGAGAAATGATGTATTAGATAGAAATAATTCTATAATATCGACATTTTTATCAAATAAAAAGAAAACTATAACTAATAATAGTGATGTTATAATTAATGCAGAAACAAAATATGATAGTTTTGCTCTCACATAAGGAAACATTAAAATTACAAACACTAAATAGAATGTAGTTGAAAAAGTTAAAATTCCTGCCAAAAAATTTGTGATAAAATATTTATTAGAAATTGAATTACTTATTTTTTTTGACAATATTAGGTTTAAAGAAAAAAAAATGCCTGCATATTGAGGTTCTTTAAAAAAACTTGCAACTCTAGTAAGCTGTCCAAAAGTAAAATTTTTGGGGATTGTAAAACCAAAAATACTAAAATTATAATTATACATTGGATTAAAATTACCTGAGGATTTGAAATTCAAAATATCTAAATTAATATTTGTAAACTGGTGGATTAAGAAAGAAATAATTGCTGCTGAAGAGAGTATAAATGAAAAATGAAGCCAATTTTTAAAAAAAATATCTGTTTTTATTTTATTTTTACTTAATACTTTGAATAATAAAAAAGTAATTAAAATAACAGAATAAAAAGAAATAATATTATTTAAGTCGCTTCTTTGAATTATTATTTCAACGAACAATATTGAAATCAACAAAACAAAAAATAGAAGATCAGTTTGACTTAATTTAATATTTTGTAATGAAATTAATATTAAAATATTTAGTATAAGAAAAAATCTTAATTCTCTTCCAAAGTATATTGCCTCAGCAAATACAAATGGTGGGCTTATAAGGGATAATATTATTAATAACCAAAATAAAGATCTTATTTTTATTTCATTTTTTTTTAATTTGAGCATTATTTTAAACTAATGATTATTAATAGAAACATTAATAAAGATTTAATTTTTAGTTCTAGAGATCCATTTTTCAATACAAATAACAAATTATTTTTTGATTTTTTATAGTTTGATTGTGAGAAATCATAACGTGCTGATATATATTTGTAATTTGCCTCAAGCTTTATTTTTTGCGCACTACTTAAATCAGACAAAAATTTATTAGTTGCTTCACGATATGTGGCAGACATATCTTTTTTAGAAAAATTTTGATTATTAATAAAATAATAACCCAGACTTTTTGGCAAATATAAAAACTTATCAGAAAACTTTGAAATTTTAAGCCATGTATTGTAATCCTCTGAGGCAACGAGCTCCTTACGTTCGTCTATAAAACCAATTTTTTCAAGCATCTCTTTTCTAACCACCACCGATGAATTGGGTATTATGTTTCCGCCAAGTAATAAGTCAATTAAAACTGGTTTTCTTAATTGTCTTGTTCGTGTTTTCCTTCTCACAAAAAATGAGGGTTTTTGAGAGACTATTTTTAAATCATGATAAACTAGATCTACCTCATTGTTGGAATATTCCATACAAATTTTGAGTTTATCTTTACTCCACCAATCATCAGCATCTAGAAAAGCAATCCATTCGCCACTTGATGCACGTATACCCATATTTCTAGATATAGCAATTATTCCATAATTAGGAATTTTAAAATATTTAATTCTTGAATCTTTAAATTTATTAATTACCTCGGTGGTATTATCAGTCGAATTACCATCAATTACTAATACTTCGAAATTATCATAAGTTTGATTTAGAACAGATTGCAGAGCTTTGCCCAGATAATCAGCATGATTGTAAGTTGGGATTATAGTTGATACAAGTGGCGTTGATTTAGTATTCAATTTTATATTCATAAAATTTAATTTTTATACTTTATTTAATTTTAGCTTTGTATCCTATTAAAGTTAAATCTTTAATTTAAATAATCTTTTGAAGTTTAACAATTTTTTTAATATTTTTCAAAATCTGATCAATTTCAATATTGATTTGTTTATTGGCAGTAGTAGGTTGATATTTTTTATCAGAATATATTCTATATATTTTTTTTTTACCTAGTTTTTTAATTAAAACATTAATACTTAAATTTAATATTGATTTTGATCTCTTTTGTATTAATCGGGCTATATCTTGAAGAGCGAAGTTTTTATAACTTATATTTACAATTTTATTTTCAAAATAATTATTTTTTATTATTGAATTAATAACTTCAATGAATATTTTGGAAGGCACAAATGATCTCTGAATGAAGCCTTTTTTAATAATTATTTTGTTTGTTTTTAGTGCAGAAAAACAAAATCCATGAATTAAATTGTTATTTATTTCTCTTATATTCTCATATTTTTTAAATCCAAAAACATTTCCAATTCTTAAAATTGTAAACATTTTTTTTTTTAAAATTTTATTAAATATTATCTGTTCAGTTTCATAATGTGATTTAGAGTATAAATTTTTTAGATTTAATTTTGATTTTTTTGATAAACTGTCAATTCCATAATTTTTGTAAACTTGCAATGAAGAAATATAAATTAATTTAATATTATGCTGTAAACATAAATTACAAATATCTAAAGTAATTTTATTTTTTTTTTTTATTAAACCTTTATCTTTTTTTAATTGCTGTTGACTTGGTCCAGCTAAGTGAATAATAAAATCGATATTTTTAAAACTACCAAATTTTTTTTTATATGAAAATAAGTCATGACAATTTTTAACATTTTTTTTTCTTGAAAAAAAAAAATAATTATTTTGTGTTTTATTTTGATTTCTTATTAATGATGCTAAATAACCTGTTCCTCCAAAAACAGCTATATTTGACATTATTTAAGCCATGGAGATTTTTTATTTTTCACCATTTCATCTAATACAATCTTATCTCTTAGTGTATCCATGCAAAACCAAAAACCAGCATGTTTGTAAGCTGCCAAATTTTTAGAATTCACTGCATTTGTTAGAGGAGATCTTTCTAACATAACATTTTTAATACCTATGAGTTTCAAAAATTCTGGCTCAACAACAAAAAAACCTCCATTAATCCATCCTTTTTGTAATTGAGGCTTTTCCTCAAATTTGGTTACCAGATTTTTTGATATAGAAAGTTCACCAAATCTTGCGGGAGGATGAACAGCTGTTAATGTTATCTTTCTTTTGTTTTTTTTGTGAAATTTTAAAAGCTTTTTCAAATTTATATTTGATAATCCATCGCCATAAGTTAGCATAAATGTTTGTTTTAATTCTTTTTCTAATTTTTTTAACCTTGAACCCGTCAAAGTTTTAACGCCTGTATTTATTACTTTAATTTTTGCTGGTTTTTTTTTTTTTTTAAAATAATTTTTAATGATTTCATTTTTGTAGCCAGTTGCAATAATAAATTCTTTAAAACCATACTTAATATAATAATTAATTATATGTTCTATAATTGGTTTTGATCCAACTGGGACCATTGGTTTTGGTATCGAGCGAGTGTATTCAGATATCCTTGTTCCTTTACCTCCAGCTAGTATTACTACTTTCATCCTAACTTAATGTTCCAGTTATAATTAAAATATGGATCATCAAATGGTTTTCTCAACATTTCCTCAGGGTCGTGCGGTATATCTGAACAGTTTGCAATTATTGAAAACTTATTTTCTATTGATTTAAAACCATTCCATATTCCTGGTGGTACACTCACTAGGCTATAATTATCTGTTGTTAAAAAAATTTCATCTAATTTGCCTTTTGTTGAACTTTGGGGTCGATCATCAAACAAAACTAATTTAATTTTTCCAATTACACAAACATAGTTAACTGTCATGCGCTTATGGAGATGCCAAGCCTTTATTGTATCAGGATGTGAATATGAAAAATATATTTCACCAAATTTAGTATAATTTGGATCATCATTTCTCAACATGTGCATAATTTTTCCACGCTCATCGATAATTTGTTTTTTTGGAATAATTTCAACACCTTCAATCATAAAAAAAATCCTTTATCTGTCTTCTAGTTAACCGCTCGATGTTTTTTTTATCATAAATAAAACATTGATACCACTCAGCTGTTAGTTTTAAAGTTCTTAAATATGAAAGTTTTGGTCTCCATTTCAATAACCTTTTAGATTTATGAATTTTTAGACTTAGCAATCCTGTTTCTTTAACTTTTTTATCTTTTTTAATTTTTAATTGTTTCTTTATATGCATAATCTTACTTAATTCTGAGATTAAATATTTTACAGTTAAATGATTTTTATCTGGTCCAAAATTCCATGATCCATTATATTTATTGGTACCATAACTTTTTTTACTTAAAATAAGATAGCCATTTATTAAATCAAAAACATGTTGCCATGGTCGTGTAGAATTTGGACTTCTTATAGAAAAAATTTTTTTTTTTATAATTGATTTAATAAAATCTGGAATTATTCTGTCTTTTGACCAGTCACCGCCTCCAATTACATTCCCAGCTCTAGCTGAAACTAAACCAATATCAGTTTTTGCATCAAAATATGATTTTTGATAAGAATAAAATATATTTTCAGCCGCAGCTTTAGAGGCACTATAAGGATCTTGCCCTCCTAATTCATCAAATTCTGAATAACCTGATTTTTTTTCAAAATTTTTATAGCACTTGTCAGATGTTATAATAACTACTGACTTTACGTTTTTACTTTCCCTTGCGATTTCTAAAATATTCATAGTCCCCATAATATTAGTTACAAAAGTAAATTTTGGGTCTTTATAAGATTCTTTTACTAATGGTTGAGCAGCTAAATGAAATATTATATCTGGTTTAAATTTTATGATTGCATTCCTTAAATTCTTTTCGTCTCTTACATCACCAAAATAATTTTTAATCTTTTGATTTAATTTAAATAAATAAAAATTATCATAACTATTTTTTGGTTTAAGACTATACCCAACTAGTTTCGCACCACTTAAATAAAGAATATATGTTAACCAGGATCCTTTGAAGCCAGTGTGACCAGTAATAAAAATTTTTTTTCCTCTAAAAAAAAGTAAATTCAACATTTAATTTATTGAATACGACATGCTGTTAAAGTCTGATTTTAAATACTTCTTGTAATTATATTTATCAATAATGTGAAGTATTGGTAAATGAAATATGAGTTTTCCTCCCTTTTTAATATAATTCAATTCTTGCTTAATAACCTCTGACCTAAAAGACCAAATTAAAACTAAAAGGTATTTAGGATTGCGTTTTCTCATCTCTTTTTTTGAGATAATTTTTATATTACTTCCAGGTGTATATCTATTAAATTTAAAAGGATTTGCATCACATATAAATGATAAATTTTTGTTTGAGAGTTTTAAGTGATTTAAAACTATATTACCTTTTGTTGACGCTCCATAGCCTATAATATCTTTTGAGGGTATGTTGATTAAAAATTCAGACAATGTTTTTTTTACATTATCTACTCTATCTTGAAAAAGTTTGAATATATTATTTCTGATACTGGCTTCTTCTTTAAAAATTTTTGCCACAATACTTTTCGGTTTTAATTTTGATTGTTTTTTTACACATATAACTTCTATACTGCCGCCATTTATTTCATTAAAACTTAAGTCAATTACCCTCATGTTGTTATTCTTTAAGATTTTGTTAAACGTAGTTAAGGAATAATATGTAACATGTTCATGACATATTTGATCGTAAGTTAAGTTTTTAAATAAAAGGGGTAAATAGGAAAATTCAACTACCCAGATACCATTATCATTTAATAATTCAAATATATCACTGCAGAAACTATTTGGATCCTCGATATCATAAAACATTGCAAATGAAGTTATGATGTTAAATTTATTTTTTAACTGATCAGATGATATATTTTTTAATAATTTTTTTTTTGAAAAAAAATCTTTTAAAACAGTTATATTTTTTTTATAATTGCTCAGAAATTTTTCACTAGAAGGATCCATTCCATACAATTTTGTTCCTTTTATACCGTGTAGAAGATTTAGAAAAGTTCCGTCATTTGAGCCGATATCTAATATTTGGCCTTTAAGCAATTTTTTATAATTGAGTTTAATAAAATTAAATTTTTTCCTCATATGGTTAACCATAAGTGGACTTAGAGAGGTGTTATAGCCATAGGTCAAACCATACATATCTTTTAGTGGAGCCAAAGATTTAAATTGAACCAACTGACAAAGTTTACATTTATATAAATCTAATGAATAACTGGGCAATCTTTGTTTTTTTGTATTATAAAATACGCTACTTATCGGTTGATTGCCTAAGTTGAAAACTTTATGTAAACTTTTTTTTTTACAATTTTTACATTTCATCATGTCTCCATATACTTTTTTTATCGGATATATGATGAAATAATTTTTTGTTATTATTTTTAAATATTAATTCTTTATCATATTCCATTTTTTTACATATATTTTTAACAAAATGACCAACTCTAACTGCATTGCCACTCGCTAAATGCCATTCCTCATAATTGTTTTCACTTTTTTTTGGAAAATTAATTGCTAGCAAAATTTTCTTTACAATGTCCTCAATGTTTGAAAAATCTCTCATTTCCATTGGATTATTAACGGTAAAATTTTTTTTCTCTCTTATTGATTTTAATAGAGATGGCACTAATCTATTTTTACTTTCATGTAAACCAAATACTGGGAAGGCTCTCAAATTTCTACAACGAGATTTAAAAGTTTTTGATAAAATTTTACATAAATCAGAAAACAAGGACTTTGTTATTCCATAATTACAGACTGGTAATCTTTCTGAACTTATTTTAACTGGTTTTCCAAGCTTTAAAGTTTCGCCGTACTCTGAAGAAGTGCCAATTACAACCCATTTTAAACAGCCTGCTTGTGCGGCGTTTATCAAAAATTGAGTTGATTTTGTTACGTTTGTATCAAACGCTTTTTTATATGACAAATTTCTGTTTGATACACCAGCAGATGCAAAATGAACTAATACCTCGCATTTTTTAAATTCTTTAAAATTTTTATCTAAACTTCCAATCATCCATTTTACATTTTTTATTTTCTTTTGTTTATATCTAGAAATTGCATAAATATGATGACCCTTTTTTGAAGCCAAATTAATAAAGTTTTTACCAAAAAATCCTGAAGCTCCACTTACTATAATTTTCATTTGTTAATATCTAAGTAATTTTCTGTAAATTGATTTTACGATATAAAAAATACCAAAAAAATAAATGTTTGGGTAAAAAATATTATATAAAATATGTTCTTTAAAATTTATATATTGATAGTTACTATTCTTTTTATCCTTTAAAATTAAATATAAATAAGGAATAAATCTTTTTAGTATAAAATTTTTACATTTAGTATACTGAAAGAATGACATTCCATTTTTTCTATAAATATTCAATATCTCAGGTATACGAACTATCTCAATAAATGGATACTTATTATTCCATTCTTTTTCGCCAAATATACTTGCAGTTAATGGTTTTGCCTGAATATAAGCTTTTGAATTTTTAAAAGTATATGAAAAAACTTTTACATGCGGCGCGGTATTATCAATTGTAGACCACACTCTTGGATCATTTAATTTCTTTTTGTTAAGAATATTTAAATTTTTTACAAATTTATCTCTTTTGTATACAGTCAAAAATATTCCAAGCAAAAAATCCCAGGAAACTGATGGGTTTATCAAATCTAAAAAATTAGTTTTTTTATTTTTTTTAATTTGTGAAAAATTATTTAAACTATTGGGTATTTTTTTTGTATTAAAAGGTTGTTTGCAATTAAAAACAAATTTGGAATTTAAATTAGATGAATTTATAAAAAAAAATTCTACATCACTATATTTATTAAATAGCTTCTCAAGTACTTTCAATGAATGTAAGTAGAGCAAGTCATCGTTACCTATTACCCAAATAAACTCGCCTTTCGCCATTTTAACTACTTTATAAAAATTCGCTCCAAAACCTAAATTTTTCCTGTTTTGTTGAAATTTAATTGGTAATTTTTTTTTTTTATAAAAGTTTATAATTGGTAAAATATTTTCTGTTGATGCATTATCCGAAATACAAATTTCAAAATTTAAACTCGAAATTGACCTAGCTAGAAATATCGAATTTAAACAATTTTTAAGATATTTGCCTCTATTATAATTTGGTATGCAAATAGATAATTTATAAGAATTTTTTTTTTTCACTTAAATACAAAAAATGTGCATTAAAATTTTACTTTAATTATTATAAGATTATTATATCTAATATCAATTGAGCTAATAGTAAACTGTCTTAAAAATTTAAATATAATTCACAAAAATATAAAATTTATTGAAGTAAAATTTTCTTTAATTCACTAATAGAATTGACACTTGATCTAGCGAAATGATCGCAAAAATTCTTTCTGACAATCTGTAAATTTTTATGGTTCCACCATTTTTCAACATCATCCCAATTATCATTAACTTTTTTTGCTACTGACTCTGGTGATAAATGTACAATTCCAACTTCCATTAATTGTTGAAAATAAGGAATAGAATTATTTTCGATTGTGTCAAACCCATTTTGCCAAAAAATAAGCGTTGGAATATTCTGAGATAAAGTTTCTAATGTGCCAGTTGAGTTATAACTATGCACAATCAATCTATTATTTGAAATCAATTTTTTTATGTTCGTGTTACCATAATCTAATTTAAGCTTGGGATCAAAATCAAACCATCTTTTTTCCTCATTCCATCTGAATAGTTTATAACCTCCGTGCAATCTAATTGTAAGACTGTTTTTAGGATCTTTGTGTAGTAGTTTTGTAAATTTCTTTTGATCATTAAAATATTCTTTAAATTCGTAATCCGTATCCCAAGTTTCAATTCTATGAGGTAGATGCTGTTCAATTAATAACAATCCACCTTTAGGATTGTAATTTCTTTTTCGTACTCCAGCATTTTTTAAAACAAATGCTGGTATATATTGTGGTAGTTTTTTTTTAAAACCCCATGTAATGAATTTATCTGATGTGATTTCCTCAATTTGAGGTGAAAAATTTTTAACTATTCCGTACTTGTTGCCGTGTTGACCAACATAATATTTAAAACCCTGTTCTACTTTTAATGCACACCAGAATTTAAATATTTCGTCCGCATAATAATTATTGCTAGTAAATATAAATCTTGGCTGATCTGGCCATGGTTGATTTTGTGCTACTTTTCCTAAGTTTTTAAAACCTTCTAAGTAACATACTGGTAATAAATCAAATACCAATGAACAAATTATATTTTCAATATAACTATCTGAATTAATTATAAAACTATTTTTTAATTTTTTTCTTGTTGAAATGTCATAATCATTTAAAGAAACAGGTAATTTTATTTGCTCTCTTTGAAAGACCCAAATCTGAGGCAATTGTTTTAAAGCTATTTCTAATTTAATTTCTGATTTTAATGGTAAGTAGCTATTTAGAATAAATGCATCATTTTTTCTCAAAAATTTTTTAGAAATTTTATTATAATTAAAACAACACCATTTTAAAAATTTTCTTTTAATGGATAAATTATTTTTTAAAAGTTTTGAGGAGTCGCTTATTTTTTTTTTCTCTTCTATATATTCAATTGGAAAGTCAATTTCAAAAAATTTTATTATTTGAGAAAATAATATGTTATTCCAGATATCGTCCCCACAATTTTTTTCAAAAGATGCTTCATCCAAAGATGCTAATTTACTTATATTAGCTTTATAAAAAGAACATCCTGAAATTTTATAATTCTTTAAACAAGAACTAAGTGTATTAATTCTGTTTAATAGCATGTTTATTGTCTTTCTAAACCAGTGACCTATAAGTATCTGCCAAAATCTATTACTATATTCTTCATTATGATGGTAATTAAGTAATTTACAAAATTTATCAAAAAATTTTTCTTCTAATGATTTTGCATTATAAAAATCAGAGTCTCTATTAAGACTATCTAAGCCGTATGGTTTTGCAATTATAGCATCCAAACCTTGCCATTTATGTTTACGGTCATATAAGCAGCACCATTCTCCTAAAAATATAATCGGTTGGTGAAATTTCCATGTTTCTTCATTTGCAGTTGTTACTAAATATCTTTTTTGATTAATCATAAAAAATGATTTTTTTAGAATTCTTAAATACTATTTTTATAATTTATTAAATTTTTATAATGCATTAAGATTTGACCATACTTTTTTAAACACTGAAACTGTTTCAATTATTTCTTGTTCATTCATTTGATGCAAACACATTTCAAAACCTAAAAAATTAAAATCTCGAAGATTTTCTGCATTTGGACATATTCCTTTTTTATAATTAACGTCCCTTTTGCTTAAATCAGAAGACCAGGGAAAACCTGATGATCCATATGCTATTTTATTTTGATACATAGGTAATAAATGTATGTTAATATAGCCTCCAATTAAACCTTTTAAACCTTCTGCTTCAATTGTTGCTACTATTTTAGTCATTATTTTATTTATAAAGCATATTAGTAAACTAATATAGCTTTCTACCAAATCTATAAAATAAATATTTTTTTAAATCAACTTAATGTAATTTACAAAATTTAGCCTACTGAGAGAATAAATAATTCACAATTTTATAATTAAGGAAAACTTTTTAATTCGAAATGGCTAAAGGAAACTCCATGTCTGCTATATAGTATGTTTTAGGTGAGAAAAGAGATTTTATGAAAAACGTAGAATGCTAAAGAAGAATCACTGCTTGACTAGATAAAGCTAATAGAAGTTTCCCATAAGTTGGAGAAGGTCACAAAAGAGTTTGGTTTTTAATTTAATTGAATTTATAAAAAAAATGTCTAGGTCAAGAAGCTTGTTAAGAATGAGATTACACTATTTTAAGTATCTAAAATTTAATTTAGGAAACAGTTAATAATTTTATAGTTAAAACGAAGGATACTGAAAAACAATTACTGGGTATTTAAATGGAAATAAAGAGAAGTTGTTGGATTTTAAATATTTGTAATTTGGAACTTCAAAGAAATATATATATAATTATTAAATTCAATATATTTTTTTTATTTAATAATATTATATAACTAACTATGAAATAATTTTTTTAGAGTATTTTGAAAAATAATAAAATAAAACCACTAAATCCTTAATAAAAAACAAATAAATATTATTATGAATATTGGTATATTAACAAATTTAAATGATGAATTATTACCTTTCTTGTTAAAAGAAATTAAAAATTTAAAAAACATTAACTTTTACCTAATAATATCAAAACAAAAAATGATAATTCCAAATCTAAAAAAATATTTTTAGAAAGAACTGGGAATTATTTTTTAAAACAAAATTTAGATTTATTTAATATAAGTTTAAATTACCCAATATTTTTAGTAAATTCACATAACTCAAAAAAATTTTATAAAATTGTTAAATCCAATGATATAAAATATTTATACAATTCAGGAACACCAAATAAAATAAATAAAGCAACTTTAAAAAAAAGTAAAAGGAATAATAAATATACATCCTGGTGTTTTACCGTATTACAGAGGTTGCACTTGCACAGAATGGACACTGTTTAATAAGGACGTTTTAGGAATTACTGCTCATTATATGAATGAAACTTACGATAGTGGAAAAATTATAGAAATAAAATACTTAAAATTTAAGAAAGAAAATATTAAAGAATATAAAGATATTAGAATTAGAATTTTTTTAGAAACTTTTAAATTGGCAAAAAAAATATTTAAAAAAATTGCAGATATTAAATCTTATCCACAAAATGAAAGTGAAGCAAAATATTATGGAGTAATAAAAAATAAATATTTATCAAAAATAAAGAGAGAAATAGAGATACAATCATATTCTTTTAATGAGAAGAACTTGATTAATTGAATATTAAATCAATTACATATGTTTTAAATTTTTTCTTAATAAAGATTTTATCGATAATAACAGTTATTCTTTTTTTATGGTAAAATTTAGAATATATTTAGAAAATTTGATTTAAAAAGAGTTACTGTTTAATTGTTTTTATTTAGTTTTATATGTTAAATATTTTAGATGACTGTAAAGAAATATTATAACATTGCTAAAACAAAACTTTTTCCTATTACAAGAAGTTTGACAGGTGACGGCGTAAAGAAAACCTTAAATATTATAAAAAAAGAATTTCCTAAACTTAAAATTAAAAAATTTAAATCAGGAACAAAAGTTTTTGATTGGAATATTCCGGAAGAATGGAATGTAAAGGATGCATACATAATTGACAAATATAATAATAAAATTATTGATTTTAAAAAAAACAACTTACATTTGGTTGGTTACTCAATCCCCATTAAAAAAAATATTACAAAGAAAGAATTATTCAAAAATTTATTTTTCTTGAAAAATCAACCTAAGGCTATACCATATATAACTTCTTATTATAAAAGAAGATGGGGTTTTTGTATTTCATATAACGAGTATAAAATTTTAGATAAGCGATATTCTTCAAGCGATAAATTTAAAATATATATAAATTCAAGCTTAAATAAAAAAGGCAACTTAAATTATGGCGAATTAATTTTAAAAGGTAAATCAAAGAAAGAAATTTTGATTTCTACATACATCTGTCACCCATCAATGGCGAATAATGAGTTATCTGGACCTATCGTATCTATGGGATTAATTAATTATTTTAAGAAAAAAAATTTAAACAAAACACTAAGATTTATTTTTATTCCTGAAACAATTGGTTCAATTTCTTATTTGAGTAAAAATATTAAATATTTAAAAGAGAATGTTATTGGAGGGTATAACCTTTCTTGTATTGGGGACGAAAGACAACATTCATGTATGTTTTCTAAATATCAAAACTCACCATCTGACGAAGCAATTATTAAAGCATATAAATTATTAAGAATAAAAAATTATAAAATCTATTCTTTTTTAAAAAGAGGTTCAGATGAAAGACAATATAACTCTCCTGGTGTTGATTTAAAAATTTCTTCAGTTTTTAGAACAAAATACAGTGAATACCCTGAATATCATACATCATTAGATAACTTTAATCTCGTCACTTTAAAAGGTTGTATTGGGGGATTTAATGTTGTCAGAGAGGCAATAAAAATATTGCTAGAAAGAATTTATCCAAAATGTAAAATAATATGTGAACCACAAATGGGTAAAAGAGGTCTCTATCCAACTTTATCTACAAAAAATGAAAATAAATTAACCAGAAGTTATATGGATTTTCTTCAATATTCAGATGGAACAAATTCTTTAGAGAGAATCTCTAACTTAATTAAATTAGAATTAAATTCTGTTAAAAAAATTAATAGTATTCTATTAAAAAACAATTTAGTAATTTAATTATGAAAAAAACAAATGCTTTTCAGTTTTTTAACAAAGTTTCATCGGTTAAAGAATATTCTGATATGTATAAAAAATTAAGATTAGATTTAAGGTATCCTGCAAATGTGAAAAGAGAGCAGATTTTTGTAAAATTACTAAAAAAACATAAACCCAAAAAAATTATAGATGCTGGGTGTGGTACTGGAATGCCTCTTATTGATATTAAAAAGAAAGGATTTAATATTATTGGTTATGACAAAGCAAAAAATATGGTTTCAGAAGCAAAAGAAAATCTTAAGAGCAATGGATTATCTCCTGATTTGGTGTTTTATGATAATTTTGAAAATCCCAAAAAAGTTAAAAATAATTCTGTAGATTGTATACTTGGTATGGGCGCTTTTTATTATGCTAAAAATGTTAATAAAACACTTTTAAATCAGAAAAAAAAATTAAAAAAAAATGGTAGATTAATATTCTCATTAAGAAATAGATTATTTGATATAATCACCTTAAATAATTACACTAAAAAATTCTTGGATGAAATTTATGAGGTTAAAAAGTTAAAAAAAGAATGGAAAAATAAATACAAAAATTTAACAAAAAATTTTACAGATAGAAAAAAAATTAAATTAGAAAAAAATATTGATGAAGAAGGTGTTTATAATCACATACCCCACAATCCTTTAACTATTACTGATGAAATGACCAAATTAGGATTATCTGTAGAAGGTATATATTTTTACCACTTTCATGCGTTTCCACCTTTATTTGAAACATTTGATAAAAATTATTATAGAAAAATTTCTTGGAAGATAGAAAACCCTCTTGATTGGAGAGGTTTTTTCTTAGCATCTACTTTTATTATTGATTGTAAAAAAATTTTTTAATTCTATTAAGTAAATATTATTTAAATTTTTATTAAATTTGACGTTCTTTTTTAAAAAAATTGTTAGCTATTATCTTAGATTTATAAATCGTATGTTTATTATTGGTATAATTTATTCTTTTCTTTTATTATTCAATTTTATATGATTGAAGAGATCATATTCATTTTACTGCTTGATTTTATATTGTGTTTTTATTTATTAATTAAGACGTTTAAATCCACTATGACAAATTTCTCCTTTAAGTAATTTCTTGACATCATAACCTTTTTCACACTCACCAATCAAATTGAATATACCATTAAGAATTTCAAAATATCGATCTATAACTTCATTGTTATGCTCCGCACAAACATAAATTGAATTTCCGGCTAAGTAGCCTTTTGACAACATCTCTTGAGTAATTAAAGTTTTATACGCAAGAGCATTTTTGCTTTTTATGGAAAAACTAGCTAAAGCTGGAATGCCGGACTGTGTAATTTTCAAATTATTTTGGTCAGCAAGTTTTTTCCAACGATCTTTTATATTTAAACCTATTTTTGTAATTTTTTCCCATGTTTTTTCTCGTTCCATTATATCAAGTGTTTTTAATCCAGCTGTTGGACCAATCCTTTCAGTCCAAAATGTACTACTTATAAATGATGATTGTGCCGCCTCCATAATTTCACGCCGACCAATAATAGCTGTTATTGCATAACCATTTCCCATCGCTTTACCAAACATTGCAAGGTCTGGTTCAACCTTATATTTTTTATGAAGTCCACCAAATGTCTCTCTAAATCCCGTAGTACATTCATCAAAAATTAATATAATTTCTTTTTGATTTGCTAATTTTCTAACGTTTTGAAGAAAATTATCATCAGGAATTTTGTTTCTCTCAACTTCCATTTTTATGACGCCAATATCATGACTTTTAACCAAATCTTCCAATTCATCAAAACGATTATAGGTAAATGGAAATACAGTTCCTTGTAAATTTCGGGGTACTCCATTTGGTTCAAGCCCAGGTAATAAATGTCCATCCAGACTTTTATTGTTGCTTAAATTTGCAGACAAATACCAATCGTGCCATCCGTGATATCCACATACAGCAACTTTATCACGACCAGATGCAGCTCTTGCTATTCGAATTGCAATTGCATTTGCTTCCCCACCACTCCTCGCAAATCTCACCATATCTGCCCATTTGTGTATTTCAGTTAATTTTTCTGACAAATAAACTTCTTCAGGACAATTCAAAGTGCTCATGTTACCGGAATGAATTGTTTGCATGACTGAATCATCAACCTCAGGGTGACCATAACCAAGTATATTTGTACCTACACCCATGTATGACATATCAATATATTCGTGGCCATCTAAATCCCAAACTTTACATCCTTTTGATTTACTAAAGTAAGTAGGCCATTTATTAGGTAAAAACATTTCAGGACGTTTTGATAATAGCATATTACCACCTGGAATAATTTTTTTTGCTCTCTTCCAGAGTTTTTGGCCCGAGTTCATTAATGCACCTTCATCTCTTAATGTTTGTAAATTTCCAGCAAATAATTGAGGTTTTTTTTTATATAACTTAAGCACTTCTTTCCAATCAAAATGTATATTTGGTTTAAAATGATCAAATATGTTTGAAATTACATCAAAATCCTCTGGATCATCAACAGTCCATCGTAAATGTGAATAATCTTTATCATTAGAATAATTTAATTTTGAAAATTTATTATTTTTTTTAATATAAGGAGTAACATGTTCTCGATGAGAAGTATTATTTGTCTCATTAGAGGCTTTTTTTAGTGCAGAAAATTTTATTATTTCCACATCAAGTCCGTCAGGAAAAGTTGGTATTATTGTATTAGAATAGTAATCAACTTTAGATAATTTAAATTTTTTAATAAGTATATCGACTACCCCTGGATCAACAATTGGACAATCTCCTGTAATCCTTACAACTATATCTGCATTATACTTTTCTGCTGTCTCAACATAGCGTTCAAGTACATCATGGTCACTCCCTTGCACACAATCAAATCCAATGCTCTTAACATGTTCAACTAATACTTTATTTCTTTCATCTATTGAAGTAGCTAAAATAATTTGGTCAATTAATTTTGAATTATGTAAACGTCTTAATAAGATCTCAATCATTGGTAAATTTAAAATTTTCCTCATAACTTTATTAGGAAATCTTGTTGAGCCCATACGCGCCTGAACAATAGCTATTACTCTCATTTTTTCCAATTTGTTGGGTTTATTAACATTTGATCGGTTGAAATCATAAAGGACCAATCAATTTTTGATTTTTTAGACTTTGTTTTTAAAATAATATCTTTCAATTGAGAGACATTATCTACACCAATAACAAGTTTGTCAATTTGAGGTAAAGACAGCGGATATGATAGACATGCTTCAAGAGCACTAATATTATTTTTTTTTAGATTCAAAAACCATTGATCCCAAATCTCGTTCCATTTATCAAACATCTTAGGAATTCTAAAACGGGGCATTAATAATAGTCCCTGGAGAAATACTGATCTAGTATGAATTTCAACTCCCTCTGAATGAAGTCTTGATAGCCAACCGCTTGCAACAAAACGACGATCGATAATATTGAGAGGAGCTTGGATAATATCGAGTTCAAAAATTTTCATCACTTTTTCACATTCATTTGGATCATATATTGATATACCTATTTTTTTAACTAAACCCCTTAACTTTATCATTTTAAGAGCATCAATTAACTTTAAACCATAACTACCCAAAATATTTTCAGAATTATGAATTAATAGTCCATACAAAGAAGAAATGCGTAAACGATTAATTGAGGATTTAACATTTTTCTCAACCCAAGTATATATGTCATCACAACCATGAGGCAAATCAGGTAATTTTGATACAATTTGAAAATCATTTATTCCTAGTTCGCCAATAATCTTTTCACTATCACCATATGAAATTGCAGTATCAATAGATAGTATATTTGAATTTTTAGCTAATTGTAAAATTTTTTTTACCTCATCTTTATCAATTTTTCCAGCCTGGTTGGCTATGCCATAACTTAGACCAAATTGAACTGTTCCGATGGATAATTTGCTCATTTAAAAATTTGTGTGCTTAATAATTATGATGTTTTTTATTAAATGGAAATAAAAAATAACTACTTGTGAAATTTTTTCGCACAGAATACGGTTAACTTTGTTTTTTTAATTCTATATTACTTATCAAATAGTAATTTTATTGATCTGAGAATTTTAAAATTTGCATATAAAGATAATCCTACTTTTGATTTTCTGTTATGAACTTTTATAGATCTAATATTTATATTTCTTATATTTTTTTTCATTTTGTAAAACGATGTTATAATGTCTGTTAAAAAATAATCACATTTGATAAAAGGAATTGATTTCTTGAGTGATATAGAATTATAGGCTTTAAGGCCACTTAAAGGATCTTTTATCCCAAGTTTCATTTCAAATAAATTTGAGACTATTTTTTCTGATAAGCGATTAAAAGAGGATCTTTTGCCCACTAAAAGATCAACATCTTTGTTATTTTCTAAGTATTTTTTTATTTTGAATAAATTATTTACATGATGCTCTCCATCTGCATCAAATGTAACAATAAAATCTGTTTTTTTTTTTAAAATAATTTTAAATCCTTTTAATATATTTTTTTCATACCCAAGTCTTTTTTTGTTGGTAATCATTTTTATACTTTTAAATTTTTTTTGTAAGTTTGAGGTTTTATCATCTGAACAATCATTCATGATTATTATTGAAAATTTAGAGTAAATCTTTTTTAAAATTTTAGATAACGAAAAATATTCATTATATGACGGTATTAAAATTACTATTTTAGACAACTTGAAGTAATTAATGAATTTTTTTTGAGATTTTTATTTAATTTTTTTCCAATATATTTCTCAATTTTAAATGGAGATAAACTATTTTTTGGACATGGTCTAAGAAAATTTAAATTACTTAGTTTAAGTTTGCTTCCTTTTTTCAAATTTATTTTAGCCCACACTCCACGTCTTTGTATTATCACACTTTTTTTCTCATTAAATTCAAGTTTTTTCATACCGTTACCTAAGGATTTTTCTAAGTCTCTTGAACTTTGAATCATTTGTTTCCAAGTAGTTGGATTCATTGAAAATTTATGATCAGGTCCATTTCTGTTATTATTATCAGTAAAATGTTTTTCAATTACTCTTGCACCAAGCGCAATTGAACCCAGTACAGTTGTATGTCCTTCTGTGTGATCACTGAGTCCAAGGATTATATTTTTTCCCATTATTTTACTAAATTGATTTAATGCTAGCAAATTTATATAATTGAGATTGTTTTTATTATTTGTATAATTTGTGTTGCATTGCATTAAAACTAGCTTTTTATTATACTTTAAAATTAATTTGGCAGCATTTATTGTTTCTTTTAACGTTGAAGCTCCTGAAGCCAGTATGACTGGCTTTCTTTTTTTTGCAATTTTTCTAATTATTTCTTTCCAAGTGATATCTCCAGAACCAATTTTGTATGCAGGAAGAAATTTATCCAATTGATCAACATAACTTAAATCATATGGTGCAGTTAAAAAATCTATATTAAATTTTTTACACTCCTTAACAAGTTCTTTTGTCCATAAAGGATTGATGCTTGCTTTTTTATAAACTTCAAAAACACTTTTTTTCCACATACTTTGATGATCTATTTTTCCAATTTTTTTGAAACCCTGGTCTAAGACTATTGTTTCAGCTTTAAAATGCTGAAATTTAGCTGCATTAGCTCCAGCTTTCGCGCATAGTCTAATCAATTTTTTTGCTCTTGCTAAACTCCCATCATGATTTGCAGCAATATCTGCTATAAAATATGTTGGAGAGTTTTTTGATATTTTTTTTTTACCAATCTTTATTTCCATTATTTTAATAATTTGTAGTCTTTTGCCTCATTATTTATTTCTTTTAGAAGATAAGGAAGTTTAAATTTAAAAGTGTTTTCAAATTTTTTTACACTCATGATCATATTTTTTGATCTTCTAACTTTTAGTAATTTACTAGAAATTGTATCTATATAATTTCTATTGTAAATGCAAACTTTTTTAGAAAACAAAACTGCAAACTCACTTTTATTTAATCCACCTTTTGCAGCTAAATTATATACACCTGAAATCTTGTATTTTTTATTTTGTATAATTTTATAAATTATTTTTGTTATAGTTTTTATTCTTAAAGGGTTAAAATATATATCTTTAAAAAGATATATTTTTTTTTTACTTTTAAAAGATTTGAAAATCCAATCTGAAAAACTGTCATTTTTACTTTCAGATTTTCCAAAAAAATTTGTTCGAAATATTAAACTTTTATTTCTTATACATTCTATTTCTGCCATTCTTTTATGTTTGCAGTAATTATTTATCATAAAAATTTTAGAATTTTCGTTGCTAGGTTTTTTTTTTTTTTGAAAATAAAATTGATCAGTGGAAAAATGAATAAAATTAAATCTAAGTTTTTTTTTAGATTTTAATGTAAAAATTCTCTTTACAATCTCGAAATTAATTTTTTTTGATAATGTTCTATTTTTCTCACATTCATCTACATTTGTGTGAGCAATACAGTTTATAATGAGATCTGGATTAATAGATACAATAAAATTTTTTAACTTGGTATCATTTGTAAAATCAATTTTCCTTTTTCTTAGACCGCTATCAAATAATTTAATACTTTTAATTTTAATTAGCTCTTTATATAATTTCTTTCCTAGTGTTCCAGATGATCCTAAAATTAATACTTTCAACATTAATGTTATAATAAATCAATAAGTTAAAATTAACTGTTTTTTTTATTAAATTTAAATTTTACCTAAGTTTTTTTTATTTAATTTAATCCACAATTGTAGTTGAGATTTTGACATCCAGTCCAAATTATTATCACTAGTGTAACTAAAACCTTCTGGCACCTTTTTTCCATTTTTTATTCGAGAACGGTCTCTGCCCCATTCATTTATTTGTGGTAGTATTTTATAATAATTTGTGTATTCATATGTTGAATAACTATCGTCGCTACTTATCATTTGCTCATGTAATTTTTCTCCAGGTCGAATACCTATGATCTTATGTTTTGCTTTTGGTGCTATTACCTTTGCAATTTCAACAACTTTCATTGATGGGATTTTTTTTATATAAATTTCTCCACCCTTCATATCTTCAAAAGCTTTCCAGACAAGTTTAACACCTTGATCAAGCGAAATCATAAATCTTGTCATACGTTTATCCGTTATTGGTAATTCACCATGATCTCTTAGAGTGATAAATAATGGAATTATAGAACCTCGAGATCCCATTACATTTCCATATCTTACAACTGAAAAGCAAGTATTATGTCCAAGAGCATAGGACGAATTACTTGCAATAAATAATTTATCGGATGCTAATTTTGTTGCTCCATAAAAATTAACTGGACTACTAGCTTTATCAGTTGATAAAGCTACAACCCTTTTAACTTTTTGATCAATACAAGCATCAATTAAGTTCATGGCACCATTTATGTTTGTTTTAACACACTCAAATGGGTTATATTCTGCGGTTGGGACAATCTTAGTTGCTGCTGCATGCACCACAAAATCAACATTATGTAAAGCTCTATGAAGTCTATTTTTATCCCGTACATCTCCGATAAAAAAACGAACTCTTTCATCATTTTTATATTGTTTTTCCATCTCCCATTGTTTCATCTCATCACGTGAAAAAATAACTAAACGTTTTGGATTAAATTTTTTTAATGTTAGTGGAACAAAACTATGTCCAAATGAACCTGTGCCTCCAGTTATAAGTATTGAAGAATTTTTTAACATCAAATTTAATTAAGAGTTAGTATGTATATTGTGTAATTCCTCAAATGTCCCTTCATTTTTAATCATGCCCTTTTCCAATAGGTAGATTTTATCACATTTTTTTACGGTATTTAATCTATGAGCAATTATTAAAATAGTAATATCCTTGCTTAAATTGATTACCTCATTCATCACCAAATTTTCAGTTTTATTGTCTAAAGCACTTGTTGCCTCATCAAAAACAAGAACTTTTGGTTTGTGGTATAGAGCTCTAGCAATCCCTATACGCTGGCGTTGTCCACCAGATAGCCTAACCCCTCTTTCACCAATTTCAGTTTGGTATTTTTTAGGTAATTCATCTATAACAAATTCGTGTAGGTTTGCGATTTTAGATGCTTTTTCAACAGCTTTTTGATCTATTTCTTCGGTATCTACACCAAATGCAATGTTGGCTGCAACGCTGTCATCTGATAAGTAAATATGTTGTGGAACATAGCCTATCATACGCTGCCAAGACCTAATATTTTGTCCAGTAATAACTTTGCCATCAACTTCTAGAGTACCTTTTTCAGCCTCAAGCAATCCTAAAATAATGTCAATTGTCGTGGTTTTTCCACTTCCAGTAGCGCCAATAAAGCCAATAGTAGATTTTGCTGGAATACTTAGGTTTATATTTTTTAATGCTGTTCTAGACACATTTGGATAATTATAATCAATATTTTTTAAATCGATCTTTTTATTAAAAGTTAAAATATCTGAATTAATATTTTTATTTAAAACTTCAGGACCATTTAAATCATCATATAATTTTTCAAGTGAGGGTCCAATAAAAACGAGTTGTGTAAAAGAGGCATAAACTATTTGCATAGCAGGCATCATTCGATAACCAGCAAAAACATATAAGCTTATTATAGGCAAAGCATTATTAAAACTTCCTGTTTGACGCATTATAAAAAGTATTATTAATAAAATACCGCCAAATGCTAAAGCTTCGAGAAAGAAACGAGGTAGTTGAGCAATGACAAGGGACGTAGCTTGAGTCTGGGCATATCTTTTTGCGGAGTTAGAAAAACTTTTTATATAAGTTTGCTCTAGTCCACCAACTTTAATTTCTTTGACGGCTCCAAATGCTTCACTCACAGCTGTAAAACGTAATTGATTATTTTTTAAAGACTCTTTTCCAATCCAATTTAGATATGTTCGAATAGAATAAAATATCAAAATGTATGCTAAAGCAAATGAGGTAGAAACAATGAATGCAAGCTTTGGATCTATA
The DNA here is from genome assembly GCA_902582735.1 of uncultured Pelagibacteraceae bacterium. Lineage (GTDB taxonomy): Bacteria > Pseudomonadota > Alphaproteobacteria > Pelagibacterales > Pelagibacteraceae > Pelagibacter. Next base: position 14,999 of record CACHTB010000006.1, on the reverse strand, counting down.
ATAATTAATAATATAATTAGTGCTATAGTTATTGTACTTTTGCTAATTAACTCCATTAATTTACCTACGCCATTTCCAACTACGTTACTAACTTCCGATAAAATAGTTTTTCCTAGATCAGCACTATGACGACTTAAAAACCAACTATAGGGTTGATTTAAATATTTTTTGACAAGTCGTTTACCCACACTGTATTCGAGCATTTGTACAAATCGAACTTGAACGTAAGTTGTTAAAGCTTTAAAAGTAAGGGAGGTTATTAATAATAAAAATAAAAGAATACCTAGGGCGAATATAAATTGTTGGCTATTTTCAACTCCAAAGGATTGGGATAAGTTAAACATATAATTTAAAATGTAGTTTGTATCTATAAGGGTAGGATTTGCGAGAACTGCCATAAAGGGTAAAATAGATGCTACGCCAATCATATCTAAAAATGCCATTATTATGATCATAGCCAATAGTAATCCCACACGTTTTTTTTCAAAAGAGTTGAGTAAAAATAATAGTTTCTTAAATGTTTGCACTAGTTCAAAGACAGTCTAATAATCTTAAATTTAATATTATTTAAATTAATTAAGTTCAATATAATAATATATTTAGATGAAATTTTTTACTATAACTTAGCATCTGCAATATAAGCTACTATTGAAAAAAGGCAAATATGGTTAGGCATATTTATTAAATAATTTTACTATTTAAAGGCAAATAAATATCTACAATTTTGTAATATAATATTTGTTATCTACATATTTATGCTAACAAGTTTTCGTTTGATTTTATGTAAAACTAAGTTTGACTAATTTATTAATATAAGTTTTTTGTAGATAATAAAAAGACTTGTTATAATTGAGATTAAATTAAATTTTCGAATTAATTTTATTTGAGACTATAAATATAATTGTATTTTTTTATCTGTTATTTTCAGTAAATTTAGATCATCATTGTCTATAATTTCATAATTCTTTTTTACATGTTTAAGTTTTGTATTTATCTTTTTCTCAAAAAATTCGTCATAGGTGAAACTTTTAAACTCGTTTGAAATTATTCCTTTTGGAAATATGGTAATTACATCAATATTTTTCGTTAATAATTTTAACCTATTGATATAGGATTGATAAATTGGTTTTCCAATCCATGGATCTTTATTTGAATAAAAGTGGCCCTCGAGTTTTGGAGTTCCTAAGTAATCACATCCAATTAAAATGACTCTTTTGAAACCTAAATATTTTGAAATTCCAATCATAATCTCCAAGGAGCCAGCTGTACAATTAAAATTATTTGTCAAATCATAATCAAAATTATCACCATTTGATTTGTAATCATTAAAAGAATAGAAAAAGTTAAGCAATTTAGGTCTATGGAAAAATCCATAATAATTCGATAAGTTAATAAAAAATCTTGTTTTCTCACCTTTTTTCATAATTGTCTGATAGATTTTTCTTCTATAGTTTATGCTCCAATATTTTTGAACGCTGTTGTTAATGTACAAGAATGGATAAAAATCATATTTTTGTGGCACAACATAAAAATCTGGTTTCAAATTATTAATCTCTTTATGAAGCATGGCATAAGTTGTTGCCATATAAAAGAAACCTTCATGTCTTTTTATGTCAAAATATTTTATTGAACCTCCATTTCCAAAGATTACACATGATTTATCATTATATAAGTTTTTAAGGGCTAAATTCTTTTTTAATTTATTTTTGTGAAGCTTCCAAAAATGATTTAAAATCAAATTAATTTTTGATCTCATTTTTTTCTTATATCATTGCTTATTTGATATTATCAATGTGTTTATTATATATCTAAAAATTAATATATTTAAATTTAATATGTATATTTTGCAATTTACTAGTATCAAATTAATTTAATATATTTTATTATCAAATGAATTGATTAGAATTAATATTAATGAAGTTAAAAATAAAAAATAAAACAGCCCTCATAATAGGAGCTAGTAAAAATATTGGTAAAAGTATTTCCATTTCCTTAGCTAAAGAAAAAGTTTCTTTAATAATGGTGGCTAGATCAAGAGAAAAATTAACAAAATTAAAAAAAGAAGTCGATAAATATTCAACTAATAATATAATAATTCAATCAGATCTCAGTATCAAAAGTAATATCAAAAAGCTTATTAATAAAATTAATAAAAAATGTAAAAATATTGATATAATTGTTCACAATTTGGGTGGGTCACTTGGTGTTAAAGATCCATTTTCTCCCTCATCAAAATGGCTCAAAGTTTGGAATATTAATTTAGGTTATTTAATTGATATCAACAATTTTTTTATTCCAAAAATGATACATAATAAATGGGGACGTATCGTGCATATATCTTCTGCAATAACAACTTCTTTCGATGGATACTCGCCTTATGCTTCTGCAAAATGTGCTCTAGAAGGATATATTAAGTCAGTAAGTAAAGTAGTTTCAAAAAATAATGTTATTTTAAGTTGTGTAGCACCTGGCTTAATTGATAAAGAAGAGGGATATTTTAATTACTTAAAAAATAATGATACTTCAAAACTAAATGAATATTATAAAAATAAGCTACCAATACATAGAATGTGTACACAAAATGAATTATCAAATACTGTAGTTTATTTGTGTTCTGATTTATCATCATATATGCCTGGATCAATTATAAAACAGGATGGAATAGGAAATTAAATAATATGACTTTAAATTCAAATAAAGATTTTAAGAAAGGATATGAAGTCCGTAAAGCTAAGAATATTAGATTATTAGAAAAATTAAGGAATGATATATACAATGAAATCAAAGAAAATTTTAAAATCAAAGAAAAAAATTCAAATGTTGGCTTAAATAATTTTCATAAATACGTAAAAAATTTATCTAATAAAGAACTGAATGCTAAAAGAAAACTTCTTATAAACAATGTAACAAAGAAAATTAATTTTGGAGAAATAATATTTAATTCATTTGAAAAACTTTTAACAGATAATTTAGGGCCAGACATGATTGTCCAAAAAAATTGTAATATAGTTATTCAAATGCCAGGAGATCCAAACCCTTCTGAGATTCATCGCGACGCACCTTTAAATTCTGCCTATGAAATTGTAGCTTGGATACCTTTGGTTGATTGTTATAAATCAAAAGCGATGTACATTTTAAATTATAATTCGACAAAAAAAGCATTAAATTTTTTAAAAAAAAACAGTAAAGATTGGAAAAAATTTGAAGAATATGCTTTAAAATTTAGTTCAAATCCTACAGTGAAATTTGGCCAAGGATTATTTTTTTCATCATGTTTAATGCACGGATCAAATATCAATACGGAAAAAGAAACAAGAATAAGTTTAAATATAAGATTTAAATCTTTGTTTTCTCCTGCTGGGAAAAAAAATCAATTACAATATTTTAAATTATTAAAACAAGGTAATCTTACAAAAATAGGTGTAGATTTTGAATCAGGAAATTTATTTTGACTAAATCTTTTTATTGCTGCATTGATAGTACTTTACCTGCAACACAACCTGAGCAACATTTAATTTGTGAAAAAATTGCAAATTTGAATTCGGGAAAAATAGTATTTTATGGAGCAGAGGATGTTTTGGTGAAAAAAAATCAACCTTTTATATTTGAAAAACTTAAAAGAACCCCAGATATAGATGGAGTAATATTTTTTACAATTGACCAATTTTGTTATAACAAAAGTGTTAATGTAAGTTTAATTCAAAAACTACTAGAAATGCCTCTGAGTATACATTTTGCCAGAGAAAATATCTCTTACTTTAATTTAAAACAAGTAAGAAAAGATTTGCCAGAAATTTATTCATATTTTTACTCTTTAAATAGAAATAGAAAGCAATATGCTTTACAGATAAAATCCTTTAGGTAATTTTATTTATGAAAAAAGAGATAAAAACAATAGTCATTGATGCTGGAGGTAGATATGGAATACATCCTAGTTGGAAACCTTTTGATGGTGAACTAGAATATTATTTATTTGAACCAGATATTGATGAGGCTAAACGATTAAAAGAAAAATACAAATATAAAAAAGAGGTTATTGTCGATAATCGTGCATTGGATGATCAAAGCAGTTTTATAGAACTTAATATTCTTAGCAATAAGGCAATGAGCACAAGTTTTAGAAGATCCTCTAAAAGTGAATATTTTAATGGTGAAAAAAGGAGCCAGACTAAAATTATTGAAAAAAGGAAAGTTAAGGCGATTACATTAAATGATTTTTGCAAAAACAAAACAATAAAACCTGATTTTTTAAAATTAGATGTTGAAGGGGGAGAATTTAGAATATTAAAAGGAAGCTCTAAGCAGTTAAACAATATATTGGGTATTAGATGCGAGGTTAACTTTGACAAGACATTTGAAAATTCACCAGTATTCTCTAGGATTCACGACATGATGTTAGAAAATGACTTCTTTCTCTTGAATTTAGATTACGATGGTAAAGGATCATTTAGAAATGAATTCGTAAACACTAATGAAAAATTTGGTATCCTAAGGGATTGTGATGCTGTTTGGATAAAAAAATATGAGAAACTTTTTGACAAAAAAATAAAAAACTTAGACGTAAGAATTTTAAAATATGCTGCTTTTTGTATTAACAACAACGCAAGTGACGTAGCTATAGAAGTTCTCATAAAAGGTATTAACCAATATAATATAAATTTAAAAAGATTGAATAAAACTAATTTATATAAATTTGTTGATAAAGCAGTACATAAACTTTTCTATAAACTTAAATGGCAACCTGGACAATCTTTGACCAAACATAAGAAAGTATATTTCCAAATATTTGGGAAAAAAATGCTTGAAATACACAAATATAATCAGTCATTAACAATGAATCCTGATTAATTTAAGCGAAATTTTTTAATTGTAATTTATTTATTTAATTTAACCACCACTGATTTTTTTTTAAAAAATCACTACCAATTCTTCCTTTAATTTCTCCATGGTAAACTACTGCTCTAAATACTTTTTTGCTTTGAAAAATTTTAATAAACCTTTCGTGTAATTTATCACCTTTATCATCTACCCATTCTTTTGAATTTCTCTTAGCTGCTTCAATGCACAATTGTTTTATATCTTCAGCTGAATTTTTTATTAATTCTATGCCATCATCAAAAAAGCTTTTGGTTTCAAGGTAAATAGCTGAGTTGCTGCTAATTATTTCTGAGATTGTTAAATTTCTTGATAGTTTTTTGCTGTAGTAATGACAAGGTATTGATAAAAGATTTGAACATTCAATTCGTAAAAAAAATAAAGGTGCAATATTTACATATATATTTGGTTTTCGAAACATAAGAGTAGTTCCATCAAATCCTGTACCGGTTGTAATACAGAATTCACATTTTGATGCCAAATAAATATCCATAAAATCGGTTCTTAAGTTTTTAAATGCATAGTCAATTATCATTTCATTATTAGTATCTATTGGTTTTTTTACTTTTGCTCCCATTCTAATAACATAATATCCTAGTTGAGTTAATTTCTCACAAGCACTTACAAAATCATTAATATCTGTATCACGGTAATCATGTATGCTAATTTTTTTTCCATATATTTTTTTTAAATAAGAAGAGTCTCTTACAATTAAACAAACAAATTTTGCTTTCTTTGGCAATCCAATCTTTAATTTTTCATTATCTCCCCTAATTAAATCATCATCACTCAATCGTATTGTTGCTGGATATTGATCGAGTAAATTTAATACGTCTCTTTGACCACATAATGTATTTCCACACCTTAGAAAATTTAAAAATTTAAAAAAACGAATTTGAAGACATAATGGTCTTAAAATGAATCTGGGAAGTATTATCAATTCTTTTCTCCAAAGCCTCTCGAGAGTTTTGTTGCAAACATGCTTTCGCCCTAAATAAAACAAATCTAGTGATTTAATTTTCTTATTTTTTTTTTCTAAAAGATATAATTCTGTATCTAATGTAAAATGGCCAATTCTATCAGAACGTAAAAAACCTACTTTTATTTTAAAAAATGGATAAATAACAATTAATAAAAATAAAAAAGGTATTGATATAGGTAATGTGAAAATAAGATCTAATTCATTTCTTATTATTCCTATGATTTTTTTATTAATCATTATTTAACGAGGTTGTAATTATTGACTGTGCCTATATCTATAAAAAGTTTGTTAGTTTTATATGCCATAATTTGATTTTCCATTGAACTAAGTATTTCAGAACTAAAATCATATGATTGAGAATATTTTTCTAAAAAAATCTTTTGAAACTCTTTTGACAGTATATAGACCGCACCATTAGCCTCATTACCGTAATTTCCTTTTTTTTTTTCGTAAAACTTTGTAACTACATTGATCTTATTTTTTTTTACAATACCACAATTTGAAGGATCATTAGTTTCAAATGTCATCATACTTAAGAGACAACCCTTGGGTCTATTTATATGCTTAGTAATAAAATTTTTCATATTATCTAAAGTGTAATTATCTGCATGGAGGAGGATACCATCCTGATTTTCAAAGAAAGACATATTTTCTGATAAGGTTCCAGCTGTTCCAAGTAATTTTTTTTCGTGAACAATTTTTACAAATCTTTTATACTTTGAATGATCTATAAAATCATCCACTTGATCACTTAAGTAATGAGTATTAATTAAAAAATTAGTTATTCCCGCGCTAGATAATTTTTCTAACCATATTTCAAGTAAAGGTTTGCCTTTGATTGGCATAAGGCACTTTGGAATAAAATTGGTGTAAGGCCTTAATCTTAAACCTTTTCCAGCGCAGAGCAATATTGCCTTCATACGTTAAAGTTTTATTTTTTTAGTGTGTTAATTTTATTTTGAATTTCTTTTGTTTTAAGGGGTATATTTCCAACTCTGCTCACTTGAATTCCTGCACCAACTGAGCCCAAATATGCAGCTTCGAAAATACTAGCCCCACAAGTAAGTGCGAGAGCACTACATACTAGAAGAGAGTCTCCTGCACCAGCTGCATCAACGGCATTTGTATTAAATGTATTTAGCTGATCGGTAAAAAGTTTATTTTTTGTTTTATTTGTAGAGTGTATTAAAAGACCCTCCTCTCCCAATTTTAAAATTACATTATTTGCTTCTGAGATTTCCTTAATCTTGTCAGCTATAACCACTAATCCATCCTCACGATTTCTGAGGGTTATTCTAGCCTCATTTTCAGTAGGAGTAATTAAATCCATATTTTTAAATCTACTAATATCACCAAATTGAGATGATGATTGGCTATCTGCTACAATTTTAATTTTTTTGGATAATGCAACTTGAGTTATATGATCAACTACTTTTTGTGGCAGGACCCCGTAATTAAAATCTGAAAAAATTATTAAATTAAAGTTTTCTAATTCTTTTTCAATTTTATCAATTAAAATATTCACAAATTTTTCATTTATTGAATTTTGTTTAAGATGACTAACTTTTAATAGGGTTTTATTTTTATTTCTAAATCTTTTTTTTAACGTTGTTATACGATTGTGATCAACAATAATATTACTGTGTACTCCCTGATTTGATAATGTCTTTTCAGCAAAATTTTTGTTTTCGTCATTACCTGAAACAGTAAAAATACTTGATGAAGCCCCTAAACCAGCAGCATGAGCTGCAACAATACCTGCTCCACCTACATATTTTGTGTTATCTATCGGTGTTACAACAATTGATGGATCTTCTTGGGACATGCCCAGTGTTTCGCAATTAATATACTCGTCTACAATTAGATCTCCAATAATAGCAACTTTAATACTGGAAAAAGAATTCATTAAACTTGTTAATCTATCAACATTAATTTTATGTCTCTTAAGATAATCATAATGCATTAAGAAATCGTCAGTTGAGTCATTTTTGATCTCTTTTCTGATCAGATCCATAGAAGATAATAAATTTTCACCTGAACTAAATAATAATTGACCATTGAATTTTTTTACAATTTCTTTTTCAATATTAAATTTTTGCTCGTGTTCTTTTCCTTTTACAATAATATCTGGTTTTAGTTTGCTGATAAAATCTTCAATTGGCTCATCTATAATCATAGTTTCATCAACTAAGTTATTTGCAGAAATTCCCTCTAATCTTAGATTTTGATTTATATAAGCAGCTTTACCTGCGCATCTATCAGACAAAACGCCAACAATAAGTTTACCTTTTAAATCTTTTGCAAATCTTAGAAGTCTTAAATGCCCTGGATGTAAAACGTTAAAAGCACCAGATACAAAAATTTTTTTGTTTACCACTTTATTTCTTTTCCCTCATAATTAAGAAACTTTCCATTATGTTTTGGATTAAGTTTAAAAATAAGTTCATAAATTTTTTTTGCTGAATATACAATGGATAAATCTGCTGATTTTCCTCCAGACTTAGTCCTAACCCAACCAGGATGCAAAGCAACAATTATCATTTTTGTTTTAGATAAGTCGTATGAGATATTTTTAATAGCTGAATTTAGAGCGCTTTTAGATACTCTGTAAAGTATGTTTCCACCTGTTTGATTGTGCAACATTTTACCTCTCAATTCTATACTTCCAGCTAAACTAGAAAAAAAAATAGCTTTAGCCTCTTTTGTTAAAATTTGCTTTTTAATTAAGTGTTCAAAAAGTATAATTGGATTAATGCAATTTATTCTAAGATAAAATTCAAATTGTTTTGCAGATAAACCTTTTAGAAAAATATTTCTATCATGGGATCCAACAATTTTAAAATTTGTTCCAGTATTAGCTGCAATCAATAAGACATAATCTATCTTGGTTTTCTTTTTTAATAACCAATTAATAAATTTCTTAATTTCATTCAATCTACCAATGTCTAATTTAAATAAATTTATGCCATTTAATTTTGGTTTTGAATTTCTATAAGTTGCAAAAACGTTATATTTTTTCTTATACTGTTCCAAAAGTTTTTTTCCAATACCAGATCCACCGCCAATGATTAAAACATTTTTTGTCATAAATTCTATTCATTATGTTAACTTTTATTGTATAAATTTCAAATTATTGAGTATATTTAATTTATTATGAACATATCCTTATTTGGCTATACAGGCTTTTTTGGCAAAGAAATATATAATTTTCTTAAAACAAAAAAAAAAATAAGTAGCATTTCTGTATTTTCATCTAAAGAATTTAATTTATCAAAAAAAATAAATTTAAAAGCTTTATCAAAAAGTTACAAAAAGAATTGTACAATTATTTTTTGTTCTGGAATAAAAAAACAATATGGTGATAATTTAAAAATTTATGATTTAAATCATAATATAATAACTAACTTTGCAAAATCACTTAATAAAAAAGTAAAAAGAATAATTTATTTTAGCTCAGCTTCAGTATATGGGGAAGATATACCACATAAAAAAAAAATTGATGAAAATTCCAAATTGTTTCTTAAAAGTTATTACGGTTTAAACAAATACACATCAGAGAAAATTTTAGAGAAAGTATCGAAAGAATTGGGTATTAAGTTACTAATATTAAGATTACCACTTGTATATGGGCTTGGTGATACAACTAAAGGGTACGGACCTTCAGATTTTATAAATTGTTATATTAATAATAAGGTTATTTCTTTGTGGGGAAAGGGAGATGAACTAAGAGAATTCATATATATTAAAGATATAGTCAAAATAACGTATAAACTTTTAAATTCTAAATCTGAAGGTATCTTTAATATCGTATCAGGTAGAAGTTACACATTTTTTTCAATCATTAAAATACTAAACAAAATATTTTCTAAAAGTCATAAAATAATTTATAAGAAACGAACTAAACAAAAAGTAGATCATAAATTTAATAACAAAAAATTTTCAAAATTATTGAAAGGATATAAATTTTACTCATTAGAAAAAGGAATAAAATCATTCTTAAAAAATTTATGATAAATAAAACTGATAAATATCACGAAATTATAAACCTTGGTTTGCAGCCAGTTTCAAATAGATACAATAAAAATTTTGATAAAAAGTGCCTAAAAACAAAATTAGTTTTAGAGCAATCAAATGAAACTGGAATAATAAAATTAAAAAATAGTAAAGATCCAATAATATACAAACCTCTTGTAGATTGGATAAAATATAATGAGCCTGAACCACATCTTGATAAATTTGTTCAAAAAATTTCTCAAAAATATTTTCATAAGAAAAAAATAGTTGTAGGTGGTATTACTTCAAAAGATGATACTACGTTAGATAGATTCTCAAAACTTGGTCATAAAATTTGGAGAATCGACGAAAAAAAAGATCTTAAATTAGATTCTAGGTCTGGCATTGAAACAATACAGCACTACTTAGTACCAGAAAAAATAAATAAACTTAATCAAAAGTACGAAAAAGCAGATTTTTTAGTAGTGAGGCATATTTGGGAACATGTATACAATCAAAATAAATTTAGCAGTGTGCTAAAGGGATTAATAAAAAAAGATGGCATAATATTTATAGAAATACCTGATTGTCGAAAATTACTTAGAAGTAAAGATATAACAATGGTTTGGGAAGAACACCTTTATTATTACACCTCAAATACTATTGTTTCATCATTGAGTCAAAATGGCTTTCGAGTAATAAGTAAAGAAACAATAAGTTATCCTACAGAAAATAGTATATTGTTATGTATCAAACCATATATCAAAAAGAAGAGGCAGATAAAAAATATTAAAAATATTAAAGTTAAAAAAGAAATTAGTCTTGGTTTAAATTACGGAAAACAATTTAAAAAAAACAAAAAATATTTACACAAATTATTTTCTGAAATAATCTCCAAAAAAAAAGAAATTGTATTTTTTGGTGGTGGACATCTATCATTAGCATTTATTGCTTTTTACAATATTTATAAATTTGTAAGTTTTGTTATTGATGATGATTTAAATAAAAAAGAAATGTTTATGCCTGGAAGTTCAATTAAAATTAAATCATCTGATCAAATTTATAATAATAATAATATATTTTTACTTCTCACGGTCAATTTAACAAGTGAGAACAAGTTAATTAATTTAATAAAGAAAAAAAATGAAAATATTAAAATTAAATCAATATTTCCTCTAAGCAAATACTCAATTTTCAAACAGTAAATATTTAATGAAAAATTTCGAAGAAATTTCAAAGATTACTCAGTGTGAAATTTGTAAGTCAAAATCTATATTTAAAGCTTTAGAATTTAAATCTTCCCCGTTGGGAGATATATATTTACCGTGGAATAAAAAACATTTATCTAAAAAATTATATCCTTTAGATCTTTATAATTGTACAGAATGTGGTTTCTTATCATTAATACATAAAGTAAATCCGAAACTGAGTTATACAAATTATATTTATGAAAGTAAAACTACTGTGGGTTTGTTATCTCATTACGATGATTATGCAAAAAATATTTATAAAAAATTGAATTTATCTTCAAACGATAAGATTTTGGATATTGGTAGTAATGACGGATCGATGTTAAATTCATTTAAAAAAATTGGATTATTTGCTATTGGCATAGAGCCTGCTTCAGAAATTGCTAAATTAGCAAATGATCAAGGCTTAATGACAATAAATGATTATTTGAATGATAAAATAAGAGAAAAAATTTTAAAAAAGTATGGAACTTTTGATGTAATTACAGCAAATTATGTATTTGCTAACATTTTAAATATTAATTCATTTGTTAAAAATACTTATAAATTGCTCTCAAAAAATGGAAGTTTTGTCATTCAAACTGGATATCATCCAATTCAATTTAAAAAAAATATGTTTGATTACATTTATCATGAGCATTTCTCATATTTTTCATTAAATAATTTAATAAATTTAATGTCTAAACATAAATTAAAACTAGTAGATGTAGATACTAATTCTAAAAAAGGTGGTTCTATTAGAGTAATTTTTTCAAAAAACAAAAAAGCTAAATCTAATAAACTTAAAATCAATAAAGTTTTACATTACGAAAAAAAACATAAAATAAATGATAAAAGTTACTTTGTGAACTTTGAAAAAAGGTTACTAAAATTAAAAAATAAGTCTCTTTCAATGCTAGAAAAGCTAAAAAAAGAGAAGAAAAGAATAGTAGGATTTGGTGCGTCTCATAGTGTTTCAACCCTTTCTTATCATTTTGAGTTGAATAAATTTTTTGATTATCTAATAGACGATAACAAAAAAAAACATGGTCTATACTCTCCAGGATCAAATTTAATTGTCAAACCAGTAAAGTTTGATCATAAAAAGCCTGATTATATTTATATACTTGCTTGGCAACATCAAAAAACAATTTTGGAAAAATATAAATATTTAAAAAAACAAGGTATAAAATTTATAGTTCCTTTACCAAGTTTGAAAGTTATATAAAAATTATTTCCAGATCGTATCCTTATCTTCAAATGGTCCGTTATTTACCTCTAAAAAAATACAATAATCAGATATACTTTTAACCAATCTAAATTCATCAGGTCGCAATCTATAAGATTTTGATAAAGTTTCATTTTCAAATAACTCTGATCCAAGTATAATTTTATTAGTATTATCTTTAGTTGAAATCTCTAATAGACCATCAATTATATGATAGCTTATTGTTTCTTTATTTTGTTTTAACGGACCTACAGAAAGAGGGCGTGAATGAAACATATACATTTCATGAAGATTTGATTTATCATCGCTGTGTAGACATATTCTACTAACATCAATATTTCTTAATTGGGACAAATATAAAAAAAAATAAAGATCTTTTTTTGAAAGATTAAACTTTTCATTTTTAGAATAATAAACTCTATTGTTTTTTTTAAAAATATTTAAGTGTTTAATTATATTTTTTTCAATTAATATTTCATGCTTTTTTTTAAAATCATTAAATTTTGTAGATAGAAAGTTGCTAATTTTAAACAGATTTTCATAGATAGCTGGAACAGTATCTAGATATATTAACTCATCAATACTATACCACTTGTATTCTATTCCTTCATTAAGTTTGAATTTAATATTTTCATCTTCTTTATCTATAAAAATTGGGAAATAATGTAGATTAAAAGATTTCCATTTGCTTTGGAAAATCTCTTTCTCAATTGATTTAGGCACATATTCAATTTCTTCTTTTAACTCTCTATAAAGAGCATCAATGAGATTTTCTCCAATTTCGACTTCTCCTCCAAATAAATTCCAATGCAAAGGGTAGGAAATTTTTGGATTATTATCTCTTTTTTGAAGTAATAATTTATTATCTGATCTGTAAATTATGGCTTTTACTGCACGGAAAGATTGCTTACGATTATTACTCAAAGTAGATAAATTCATAGTCGCCCTTGTAACCAAAATGATCATATAACCAAATCCAAGAATCTTTGTTAAAAAAAGACTCACATGTTAGAGCCCAACATTGTAAATTAAACTGTTCTTTTTCATTTCTATAACTTTCGACGGCTATATATTTTTTTTTTCCTACTCTTTCTATTTCCGTTAAGGCAATTTTTAGCTCAGAGATATGAAGATTGTGAAGTGCGTTAATTGATATAACTAAGTCAAACTCATTGTCTTTAAAAGGTAACGGGTCTTTAAGATTATGAATAAAAAAATCTTGTCTTAATATTTCGGGGGCTTCTTTAATAGCATGATTAGAAATATCTATACCAACTATGTTAATTTTAGGTAATATTTTTTTAATTTCTAAAAGTAAAAAACCTTTACCACAACCCGCATCTAAAATTCTAGAACCATCTTTTAAGTTATAATCACTTATCAACTGTTCAGCAAAACTGGTCCATCTACCAGGAATATATTTGTAGCCTCCATATCCATACCTTCTATCCCCATCCCAATAATTGAATTCATATTTCTTCGCTTCTAACATGCATGAAATTTTATCATCGTTCATTCTTTTTAAATATTCTCTTTTGGTAGATTGATGAAGTGATGTTATATAATTTTTTAACCTTTCCATTTTATTAAAATTTTTTCAAACAATTTGGTAGTTCTTGTTTTATTCTCCAGATATCTTCAATATCTTCAATATCTTCGTTATTGCTCATAACTCTGTTCTCCAAAGCAAAATAAATTTTTTTATCATTTTTTATTGCAATTTTAAAAAATTTTTTTCTTTTTTCAAATTTGCTCGGTAATTGAAATAAACTATAAAGAATTATATTTTCATAATTCAATTCATTTACAATTTTAAAAAGAACTTTTGAGGAATCCTCCATTGCATATTCAGTGGCACTCAAAAGATACATAATATTATTTCTTTCGCAGTAATCTCTGATTGTTAAATTTTGAATAGATTGAGGAATACGCTCTCCTAAAAATTTTCTGCTAAAAATATATCCTCTTGCTTTTTTCACTTTATCTTTGGCAATTTATATTTCATTGCAAATTTTGAGGCAGCCTTTAGTGAAATAGGTTCAAAAAATTCACCTAATTTTTTGTCACCATAAGGAGTAAAAATACCTTTAAATCTACAATTCATTGACCATCTAGTATCTTTTTCTTTATTTGTTAAATTACCATGAGGTAAACACTGGTTAAATATCAGAACTTGCCCATAATTAATTTTTAACCATGTTACATCATTTTTAATTTTTGGAAAAAGTTCTGAGCTATTTTTAAAGTTTGAGCTTTGGAAAATTTTTGCGATTCTTTTATATTTTCTTGCTGGAAGAATGAACATACTTTTTGTTTTATAACAATCAACAAGAGGCAACCAAGCTACAGCTTCGAAGGGAGAATCTCCAGACCATGTATCTGCATGGACATCCAATAACGAACTTTTATCGTTAGGTAATTGAATGCTTAGATTAACACGATTTTGCATTACAAGTTCATTTCCTACAATATCGTTTATAAACGGCAAAGTAACATTAAAATATTTTTTTCTAAAATCTTTATTTTTATTTATGTCTTGAATTAGTTTAAGTCTAAATTTATTTAATTCTTTAATTTTGATAAATTTATGGAAATTATTAAAAATATCTATATTTGTGAAGTTTTTTTTAAAGTATTTTTTAATAAATTTTAAATAAAAATGTTTAATCCATTTTAATGATTCAAAATTTTT
>CACHTB010000005.1 GCA_902582735.1 uncultured Pelagibacteraceae bacterium | reverse complement strand
TCTCAACAGGAGTGCCTACTTGAACAAGTTTCCCAGCATTTAGAATACCAATATGGTCTCCTAGTCGTAAAGACTCGTCTAAATCGTGAGTAATAAAAACTATTGTTTTTTTAAGTTGAGCTTGAAGGTCTAATAATTGTTTTTGCATATCACTTCTAATTAGCGGATCTAATGCGGAAAATGCTTCATCCATTAACATGATATCAGTATCGGTTGCTAAAGCTCTAGCCAGACCAACCCTTTGTTGCATACCACCAGATAATTGATTTGGATATTGGTTTTCAAATCCATTCAGCCCAACAGCTTCTATTTTTTCCATTGCAACAGAATTCCTTTTTTCAGGATCAATACCCTGCATTTCAAGTCCATAACCAACGTTTTGTAAAACAGTTTTATGTGGAAACAAACCAAATCTCTGAAACACCATGCTCATTTTGTGTCTTCTAAATTCTATTAATTTTTCTTTACTAAGGTTCATGACATTTGTGCCTTCGACTAATATTTCGCCATCTGTTGGATCGATTAGTCTATTTAAATGTCTTATAAGAGTTGATTTTCCCGAACCAGATAAACCCATACAAACAAACGTTTCACCCTCTTCAATTTTTAATGAAACATTATCTAATCCGACTGTATGTCCTGTTTTTTCTAAAATTTCATCTTTACCAGATCCACCTTTAACCATATCTAAGACTTGATTAGGTTTTGGACCAAAGATTTTGTACACGTTATTGATTTCTATTTTCGACATAATTTTTAATATTTTTAACAGTTTGAGATCTTTTTTAAAGTTTCTTCGTAAATGACAAAGACTGTTATCTAGCAATAATAATTATTTTTTTTATAAAATCTTAACAATAAATTTAAAACCAAAATTTCAACTATAAATTGAATTGAAAACATTATAAGTTTAGTTAAATATTAGATTATGCAATCAATTTCCAAATTAGAGAAAAATTCAACTTATATCAAAATTATTTGGAGCGATGGAGAGGAAAGTAAATTTAATTATTTATGGTTAAGAGACAATTGTCCTACTGCGCACGATAAAGACTCAAATCATAGAATGTTCAACATTCTTGAGGTGTCTCAAAATATTAATCCAAAAAATTATAATGTAAGCTCAGATGGAAAACTTGAAATTGAATGGAGTGAGGGTGATCATACAAGTTACTACGATCCAAAATGGCTTAGAGACAACTGTTACACAATCAAAAATAAAAAAAAATATATTTCACCATATAAACTTTGGGATAGTTCACTAGAAAAAAATTTAGAAACAATACAAATTGACCATGGCGAAATAATTAATTCAGAGAGCGGATTAATTAAGTGGTTAGAACTTTTACATTATAATGGAATTGCAATAGTCAAAAATTCTCCAGTAGAAAAAAATTCAGCTTTAAAAGTTTTAAATCGAATAAGTCACACGCGTGAAACATTTTTTAAAACACCATTTGAAGTCATCAATATTCCAAAACCTAATAATTCAGCGTACACTGCACACGCTTTGAGAAATCATATGGATTTACCTTGGTTTGAAAATCCTCCTGGGTATCAATTTTTACATTGTTTAGTTAATTCTGCAAAAGGTGGAGACTCATCAGCTGTAGATGCTTTTGCAGTTGCAGATTATTTAAAAAATAATGAAAAAGATATATTTGATATTTTAGTTAATACGCCATTAAAATTTAGAGACAAAGATTACACCCAAGAAGCAATTAGAAGTGTTCATGGAACTGCAATATCTCTTACTAAAGATGGTGATTATAATGATATCAGATATAGTATTGCAACGTTAGATGCTTTAGATTGTCATCCAGATCAAATGGATTCTGTCTATAAAGCGCATCATAGATTTGGTAATTTATTGCACCATCCTAAATTCCAAATAAATTTTAGATTACAACCAGGTGATATTTTTTCGTTCAATAATAGAAGATTACTTCATGGAAGAACAGAATTTGATCCAAACTCAGGACATCGACATCTTCAAGGTTATTATATGGATAGAGATGAAATTATTGGTCGACTAAATTATCTTAAACAAAATTAAAGATTTTCAAATATAAGATTATTTCCTTTAGAGTGCTTTTTAAATTCTGATCGTTTTTTAATAGTATAGAAATACTTATTTATTTTAAGCTCCATTACTTTTTTACTTTTCAAATAGAATTTATCTAAAATTAAGCAATTAATTTTTATATCTTTTGATTTTTGAATTATAGATTGAATACTATTCGGTGGAGAAAATGATAAACCAACTTTAGCCTTTTTATTTAATTTTAAAATATTAAAAATATTTTTATGTTTGAATGAAATAAATACACACTTTTTATATTTTTTAGTTTCATTTAATAGTTTCTTTAACTGCTTCATTGAAAAAGTTGGTTTTATTTCAATAAATAAAAAGTATTTATTTTTAGAGCTTTTTAAGAGGTTTTTAAGGAGTGGAACTGGTTTCTTTTGTTTTTCACTTATATTTTTTATTTGTAAGTAGCTTAAGTTTTTTACACTTTCCTTTCTGTTAAATATCCTTGTTAAAGTAAAATCATGAAAACAAATAAACTCATTATCTTTTGTTGCATGAATGTCTGTTTCAATCCCAAAACCCTTTTTAAAAGATTGCTCAAAAGATTTGAGAAGGTTTTCGTGATATTTTTTACTGACTATTCCTCTATGAATTAAATGCATAAATCGAACATAAAGAATTTATATTTCATGACCTCTTTTCTCAGGCTCATAATCTAGCAATTCTTCTGGAAATCCCTCAGCTCTAAAGTTTATTTGATTTATATCTTCCATTCTTTTCACAATCATAGACGACCAAGCTCTAGAACCATATTTTTTTTGTCCATCTTTAAATATATCGACTATCTTTGGAGAAATTTCTAAAGAGGCATTTAGTTTTTTTGCTAACTCATCAAATAAACCCGTATCCTTTAAAACAAGATCCATTGTAAAATTTATGTTATAGGAGCCATTTAAAATTACCTGGCTTTCAGTTTCATGAACAAAAGAATTGCCAGATGAAACTGCTATACCTTTATATGCTTTTATTAAATCTAAATTTGATTTTTTAGCAACAGTCCATGCCTCACCTAACGCAACTAAATGGACTGAAGCCAAATAATTTGTAATTACTTTTAGAACAGATGCAGTGCCTAGTTCACCAGTATGTAAAATTTTTCTACCCATTACAGTTAAGGCAGGTAATATTTTATTAAAAGCATCTCTTTCTCCACCAACAAATATAGCAATATTTCCTGTTGCCGCCCTATGACATCCACCACTTACAGGACCATCCAAAGGAATAGCCTTTTTCTCAATTACTCTTTGTCCTATTCTTTTTACTTCAGCCTCATCAGTGGTGCTCATTTCTAGCCAAATTTTATTTTCAGATAATCCATTTAAAATCCCTTTACTTCCCTCCATTACTTCTGCGCATATTTCTGGTGATGGCAAACAAGTTATTATTAAATCAACTTGTTCAGCTAATTCTTTAGCAGTTTTTGCAATTTTAGCTCCTTGTTTAATAAAAGGTTTTGTTAAATTTTTATCCAAATCTCTAACTGTTAAATCAAATTTATTTCTTAACAAACTTCCAGCAAGTTTCCCCCCAACATTTCCTAAACCAATAAAACCTACTTTCATAATTAAACCTCACCTTTCTTTTTATATAAAATCATTATCACTCCAAAAATTATTACAGTTCCACCTATAAATAATTCGGCAGTTGGCTTTTCACCAAGTAGAAAAATCGCAGCAAGCAAACCAGTCGGTGGAATACCCATAGTTACAATAGGAAGAACCTTGTACAACGGATTATTTTTTAAAACGTAATAGAAACAACCATAAGTAACTGGTTGCATGATGAAACCAATATAAAATGCAATGATCCAATGATTAAATTTAGCTGTTGTTAAATGATTGATAGTGTTCCCTTCAATTATTGTTGACAAAAAAATTAAAGTTGGGCCAGAAAATAATGCAAGCCAAGCAACTAATGCTAATGGATTAATTTCTTTACTTAACGGTTTGACAATAACTTGACCTAATGCCCATATTGCTGAACCTAAAATTGTTAGTCCTATACCAAAATATTTTCCATCTAGATTTGGAGATCCTGTTAAAATGTAAACCCCAATAAACGCAATTCCAATTCCAACCAAAGCTCTAACAGTTGGTTTTTCTTTGAGCATAAAATAAGCAAAAATAACGCCAAATGGGACTTCTGTTTGAACCAACAGCACTGCAGCAGACGCATCAATATAATTAAGACCAGTATAAGTGATGCTGTATTGCAAAGTATTAGCAATAAAAGATGCTATAAATATTTTTTTTAAATATCCTTTTGGTATTGGAAACCACCAAATTAAAATTGAAGCTGCAAATATAAATCTTATTCCCATTAATAATATTGGCGGAAAAGATACAAAAGCTGGTTTAGCAATTACAAAACCAAAGCCTAAAAAAATTGGGACTAGTGATGCAACCAGGGTATCTTTTAAATTCATAGAGTTTTTTAATATTAATGATAATTAAAGAACTTATGGTATATTCACCTTTTAAAATATGAATTCAACAAAAATAGAACCAAAGTACATTGTCAAATCAAATCCAAGAGTTGGTTTAATTGCGCTTGCAAGTGATTTTATGATTGAGAGAGATTTTATAAATGTAATTAAAGATCGAGAAATTGATTTCTTTGTTAATCGAATTGAATGCTACAATCCACTTACAAAAGAAAATCTAATAAAAATGTCTGATAAAGTAACCGAGGTTACAAAAGATATTTTACCTGAGCAAGATATTGACTGTGTAGTTTATGGTTGCACTTCTGGTACTATTGCAGCAGGATTTAATTCTATAGAGCAAAAGGTAAAGGCTGCAAAACCAATGGCTGAAGTTACAACACCTAGTACTGCTGCCATCAAAGCATTAAAAAAATTAAATGTTAAAAAACTTTGTATTTTTACACCCTATAGCAAAAAACTTAATAATGAAGTTTTAGAATATTTTAAATCTGAAGGATTTGAAATTACCTCAAATTCTTATTTTGATATTGAAGCAGATTACGACATTGGCAAAGTTGATCAAAATTATCTATATGATGTTTTATCTAAATTAGATCTTAATGGAGCAGATGCATTATTTGTTTCTTGCACTGCATTACCTGTTTTACCAATAATTGATAAATTAGAAAAAAAATTACAAACTACTGTATTATCAAGCAACCAGGCTTTGATTTGGGACACCTTAGTTCAAATCAAAAAAAATAATTCAGTAGAGGGGTTTGGAAAATTATTCCAAACTAATTAGATGCTCTTTTCAAAAGAAGAATATAAACAAAGATTAGATAAAGTTAAAAAGATGATGCAAGAAAAAAGTATCGATCTTTTAATTTCTCATGACACTAATAATATGAATTACTTAACAGGTTATGACGCCTGGTCTTTTTACTATGCTCAATGTGCAATCGTGCACATAGATGTAGAAGAACCTCTGTGTTTTGTAAGAGCTCAGGATGCTGGAGGAGCTTACATAAAAACATATTTAAAAAATGAAAGTGTATTAGTTTATGATGAAAATTATATTCATAAATGGCCAAAACATCCTTACGATTATTTAGTAGAAATAATTAAAGAGAAAAACTGGGATAAACTTTCTATTGGAGTTGAAATGGATGCCCACTATTTCACAGCGTTCTGTTATGAAAAGTTAAAGCAAGGATTACCCAATGCTAAAATTAAAGACAGCGATAGATTAGTAAATTGGGCAAGGTTAGTAAAATCTGATACTGAAATTAACTTTATGAAATCAGCTGCTAAAATATCAGAACTCGGTATGAAAACAGCAATGGAAGTTATAAAACCAGGAGTAAGGCAATGTGATGCTGTTGGTGAAATTCAAAAAACTTTGTTTTATGGTACAGAGGAGTTTGGTGGAGAATATTCAAGTATCGCAACATTACTTCCAACTGGAAAAGGAACCTCTGCTTCACATTTAACTGCGACTCAAGATAAATTTGTAGAGGATGAGGCAACAATCGTTGAATTATCTGGAGTTTATAAAAGATATCACGCACCTATGGCAAGAACAGTATTACTAGGAAAACCTAATCAATTAAAAATTGATACAATGAATAAAACAATTGAAGCCCTAAATTCAGGTATTAGCCAGATTAAACCTGGCAATACTGCAGATGATGTTGCTCAAGCTTTCTGGAAAGTCTTAGATAAATTTGGAATTGAAAAAAAATCTAGAACTGGATACTCTATTGGAATTGGCTATCCACCTGATTGGGGAGAACATACATTAAATATATATAAAGGTGATATGACTATTCTTGAGCCAAATGTCTGTTTTCATATGATAGCAGTTATGCAGTTTGGTGATTGGGGAGTTGAAGCATCAGAGTCAATAAGAGTTACGGAGAATGGTTCTGAATTATTCTGCAATTTTCCAAAAGAGCTACATATAAAGAGTTAATTAGCTATTGAAAATTATACTTACAAGTGTTTTAAATCCTGCTCATGTCTAAAAACCAAGAATTCGTTAAGTTCGACAAAGTAGATAAAAGTTACGATGGTAAAGTTTTAGTCGTTAAAGATCTTAATTTAGATATTGCTGAAGGAGAATTTATTACGATGCTTGGACCTTCTGGTTCAGGTAAAACGACATGCCTAATGATGTTAGCGGGGTTTGAAACTCCTACTAATGGTGAAATATATTTAGATGCTAATCCAATTTCCAATATCCCTCCCCATAAAAGAGGAATAGGAATGGTGTTTCAAAATTATGCATTATTTCCACATATGACTGTTTATGAAAACTTAGCATTTCCACTAAAGGTCAGAAAAATCTCTAAAGAGGATATAGATAAAAAAGTTGATAAAGCTTTATCAATGGTTTCATTGTCAGGATTTGAAAATAGAATGCCAGCACAACTTTCTGGTGGTCAGCAACAAAGAGTTGCTGTTGCAAGAGCATTAGTATTTGACCCAACGGTTGTTTTAATGGATGAGCCTTTAGGAGCATTGGATAAAAATTTAAGAGAAAGTATGCAATATGAGATTAAACATATTCACGAAAATATTGGTGTAACTGTAGTATATGTTACGCATGATCAAAGTGAAGCTTTAACAATGTCAAATCGTATTGCAGTTTTTAATGATGGCAAAGTTCAGCAATTATCGTCCCCTGATAAATTATATGAGGAGCCGGTAAATTCGTTTGTTGCAGAATTTATCGGAGAGAATAATACATTCGGAGGAGAGATTATTGATCTTTCAAATGGCACATGTAAAGTTCAATTAAGTCATGGAGAAATATTTGCAAATCCAATTTCAGTAAAATCAAAAGGGGATAAAACAACAGTTTCTATAAGACCTGAAAGAGCTTTAATAAATCCTGAAAATAAAATGGATAATAATCATTCTGGTACAATTGAAGAAGTAATTTATCACGGTGACCACACAAGAGTGAGATTAAATATATTGGGCAATTCAGAATTTATTTTAAAAGTCCCAAACAGTTCAAAAAATCTAGATATTAAACTTGGTAATAAAATTAATATTGGTTGGAACAGTCAAGATGCCAGGGCTTTAGATCCAAAATAATTTACTCGTTAACATATATCATAAAAATGAGCTGTTGACTTCGACAGTCCTATTTGTTGTACTTTTAGTTATATAAATTAATTTATAATAACGTTTAAACGGAGGAAAAATGAGAAAACTTAGTAAATTATTACTTGCACTTTCTTTTGTTCTTTCAATAACTACATCATCTTATGCAGTTACTATTGCATCTTGGGGTGGAGCTTATACTGAATCACAAAAGTTAGGGTATGGTGATCCTACTGCTAAAAAGTTGGGCATTGATATAAACTGGGTAGATTACTCAGGTGGATTATCTGAAATTAAGGCTCAAAAAGAAGCAGGAGCAATTACTTGGGATATTATAGACTTATTCGCGTTCGATACTATTAACGGATGTGACGAAGGTTTATTTGTTGAATTTGATTTTGACAAAGATTTCCCAGCTGCTCCAGATGGAACGCCTGCAAGTGAAGATTTCTTTACTGGTATGCCAAGTAAATGTGCTGTAGGAAATATTTTATATTCATGGAACTATGCTTATAACACCGAAAATGTCAAAGGTACTCCAAAGACTATTAAAGATTTCTTTAACACAAAAAAATTCCCTGGCAAAAGAGCTATCTACACAAGCGCTTTGACAAATTTAGAGATCGCTTTAGCTGCTGATGGTGTAAAAATGGGTAAAGGTGGAGAACTAATCTACAAAAGACTTGAGCAAGAAGGTGGAATAGATAGAGCTATGAATAAGATCAAAAAACTTTGCACAGATCCAAATGGAGGATGTGTATTTTGGTCTGCAGGTGCTCAACCACCAGAATTATTGGTTTCAGGCGAGGTTGTAATGGCAACTGGTTGGAACGGAAGATTCTTTAATGCTGAAATAGGTGAAGGTGCACCGATTAAACAAGTATGGGATGGTCAAGGTCTTGACTATGAGTACTTCGCACTTGTTAAAGGTGGTCCAGATGAAGCGAATGCTAAGAAAGCTTTAGCAATGATGACTAACACTGAAATGTTAGCTGGAAGTGCTAAGTATATTGCATATGCTCCTTGGAGAAAATCATCGCTTGAAATAATTAAAGCTGGTGAGCCTTGGTACAAAGATGGCAAAACAGAAATGATGCCAAATATGCCAACTGCTAAATCAAATACTAAAAATTACTTCCTAGTTGACCCTTTCTATTGGGCTGATAACGGTACTGAGATTGGTGAAAAATGGGAAGCGATGAAAGCAACTTTAAATTAAAAATTTAATTTAAAGAAAAATAAGATATATATTTAAGGGCGGTCTAAAAGCCGCCCTTTTTTTTATTTTATGAGTAGCGAAACACAACAAATTTTAACGACAGATGGTATACCTCTCTCAGTAAGTTTGAAAAAGGCTGAGAGAAAAAATAAAATAAAAGCCTTTTTACTTGTCGTCCCTTTATTGCTTTTTTTAATTATCACATACATCCTTCCAATTGGTGATATGTTTATGAGAAGCATAGACGACAAGATGGTAACAAATATGTTACCTAAAACATTTACCGCAATGGAAAAATGGGATGGTAAAGAAATGCCCCCAGAGGAAGTTTTTGCAGGATTTTACACAGACTTTAAAATCTTAGTTAAAAATAAGGAACATGGAAAATTAGCCCAAAGATTAAATAAAGAAAAAAATGGATTTAACTCAATTATAAAAAAACTATTTAGACAAGTTCAAAGAAACAAAATTGATGAAGGGCAAAGTATTAAAGAACAAATAATGAAAGTTCATAAAAGATGGAGAGATGTTGAATATTGGCAGGCGATAAAAAGAACAGCACCTCCTTACACAACTGCAAAATATCTAAAAGGTGTAGATATGTATTACGGTCCTGATGGTAATATTTTGCAGGTTGAAGAGGATAGAAGAATACACAGAATTTTATGGCTTAGAACTTTAGAAATTGCATTCTTTGTGACTCTATTTAGTTTTTTAATGGGTTATCCGATTGCACATTTGCTTGCAACTTTACCTATGAAATACAGCAATCTTTTAATGATTTGTGTCTTGTTACCTTTCTGGACTTCGTTGCTGGTAAGAACTGCTAGTTGGATGATTTTATTACAGCAGCAAGGAATTGTTAATGATTTCTTTGTAATGATTGGTCTTGTTGCAGACGATAACAGGCCAGAGATGATGTATAATAAAGTGGGTACCTATGTTGCAATGACCCAGATTTTATTGCCATTTATGGTGCTCCCTCTCTACAGTGTTATGAAAACAATCTCCCCAAGTTTAATGAGAGCTGGAAAATCCTTAGGTGGAACACCGTTTGTTGCCTTTTGGAAAATATATTTTCCATTAACTATTCCAGGAATTGGAGCTGGTTGCTTATTAGTATTTATTCTTGCAATTGGTTATTACATAACCCCAGCATTAGTTGGAGGAGCCTCTGGAACATTAATTAGTAACCAAATTGCCTATCACATGAAAACAACATTAGATTGGAGTTTTGCATCTGCAATGGGTTTAATGTTACTGACAGGTGTTTTAGTAGTTTACTGGGTTTATAATAAATTAGTTGGAGTTGATAATATTAAATTAGGATAAATATGGCTTTACCAAAATATACAGAAACACGTTACAGAGTTTGGCATTATTCTTATTTATTTATTTGTGCGTGTGTTTTTATATTTTTAATAGCACCATTATTTGTAATTTTTCCATTATCTTTTAATGCAGAAGAATTTTTAGTTTTCTCTGAGGGTATGAAAAATCTAGATCCAGATGCTTTTTCATTAAGATGGTATAAAGACATGATTTATGGAACTAAAAATCCCTGGGGTTTAGCTGCAAAAAATAGTTTCATCATTGCAATATTTGCAACAATAGGATCAATTATATTAGGAACTCTAGCTGCATTAGGTTTAAGTAGTAGATACATGCCATATAAAGGAATTATCATGGCAACTTTAATTTCACCAATGATCGTTCCACTGATTATCTCAGGCGTTGCAATTTTCTTTTTTATGGCAAAAGCTGGTTTGGCTGCAACACATACTGGAATTGTTCTCGCACATATTATTTTGGGAACACCATTTGTAGTTATAACAGTTACTGCAACTCTTACAGGTTTTGATCATAGTGTTACAAGAGCAGCTTCAAGTCTTGGAAGTAATCCTGTAAATACTTTTATGAAAATTACACTTCCACTAATTCTACCTGGTGTAATCTCAGGCGGGTTATTTGCATTTGTAACATCATTTGATGAAGTTGTAGTTGTGTTGTTCCTTGCAGGTTTAGAAAACACGACAATCCCAATTCAGATGTGGACTGGACTTAGAGAACAATTAAGTCCAACAATTTTAGCTGTTGCAACTTGTTTAATTGTTTTATCAACTCTAATTCTTGTAAGTGCTGAGCTCTTAAGACGGAGATCTGAAAGGTTAAGAGGGATTAATAGATAAAATTTTTATTAGCTCTTCCCGACTAATTTTTCATAGCTTGAGGATAAATCTAAAATTAGATCACATATTTCAAAGTTATAATCTTGAATACTTGCAATAGGGGTTATTTCAGCTGCAGTACCAGTAATAAAACATCCCAAGAAATTTGGCAGTTCATCAGGTGAAATTTTTCTTTCATTAACTTTAATATTTTTAGACTTTGCTATATCGATAACCGTTTTCCTTGTAATACCATCTAAAAAAGAGTTTGGTATTGGAGTATTAAGTTCATTATTTTTATCTTTAAAAAAAATATTTGCACTTGTTGCTTCAGCAATATTTCCTTCATGATCCAGCATCAAAGAATCTGTATAACCTTTTTTTTCAGCTTCATGCTTGGATAATGTACAGATCATATACAAGCCAGCAGCCTTAGTATTCCAAGGAGATGAATTTTGAGGAGGTCTTTGCCATCTAGAGATATTCAACCTAATACCTTTTCTTTTTAATTCTGGATCAAAATATGCTGGCCAATCCCAGATAGCTATTGCAACGTTTATCTTTGTTTTTTGTGCAGAAACACCCATCATTTCACTTCCTCTCCATATAAAAGGTCTAATGTATCCATTTACTATACCTTGGTTTTCAACAAGTTCCTTTGTTGCGTTATTCATCTCATCTTCCGAGTAGGGAACATTCATGTCCATGATATTTGCTGAGTGAAATAATCTTTTTGTATGTTCCTCTAATTTAAATATTTTTTTATTATAAATTCGAATACCCTCAAAAACTAAACTTGCGTAGTGCATTCCATGACTAATTACATGCACTTTTGTATCTTGCCATTCTACAAGCTCTCCGTTAAACCAAATTTTTCCAGATCGTTTATCAAATGGGATATGTTCCATTAATGTTACTGAATAGTTTCTATGATAGTTGCAATACCCATACCCAATCCTATGCATTGAGTTGATAGTGCGTATTTTTTATTTTCTCTGATTAATAATTCAGATGCTTTACCTGTAATTCTTGACCCAGTTGCACCTAAGGGGTGACCCAAAGCTAGAGCGCCACCATCTAAGTTTACTTTTTTTAGATCAATTCCTAAATCTTTAACACATGCAATTGATTGAGATGCAAAAGCTTCGTTAATCTCCACAATATCAATTTTATCAATTGTTAAGTTTGCTCTTTGTAAAGCTTTTTTAGATGCACTAATTGGACCCAACCCCATGTAATCTGGCTTACAACCTTCAACAGCAGTAGATACAATTCTACCTAAAATTTCTAATTTATTTTCTTTTGCATAATTTTCTTCACATATCAAAATAGCAGATGCTCCATCTGTCAGTGGCGAGGAGGTTGCAGCTGTAACAGTACCTTTTTGATCAAAAGCTAATTTTAATCCATCTAATTTTTCTTGTGTACTGTTCGGTCTTATATTTCCATCAACATCACAATCACCAATTGGAACAATTTCATTTTTAAACTTTCCAGTTGATTGAGCTTCATGTGCTTTTGTATGACTTTGAATTGCAAACTCTTGTTGTTCTTTTCTTGAAATTTTATATTTTTTTGCAACATTTTCAGCAGTCGTACCCATTGAAAAATAAACATTAGGATTATCTTTACCATCGTAAGGATATGGTAAAGAGTCAAAACCAGTATTTACTCTAGTCATACTTTCGACACCCCCACAAATAAAAACTTTTCCTGAACCCATTGCAATCTTTCCAGCGGCAATGTGAATTGCTTCCATCGATGATCCACACCATCTGTCTACAGTCATGCCAGATGTTTGAATTTTCATATCTGTAAGAAATGTAACTAATTTTCCAATGTTAAAACATTGTTCACCTACTTGGAATGCGCAACCAATAACAATATCTTCAATATCTTCTTTATTAATTTTTGATTTAGCAACTAGACCTTTTACAACTTCTGCAAGCATGTTTACTGGCTTAACATTAATAAGCCCACCTTTTCTTGCCATTGTAAAAGGGGATCTCGAGTAACCTGCGATAACTGCTTTAAACATTTTTTAGTAAATTTTTTATATAATTTTATTGAGGAAATGGCAAAGTGGTAATAGTTCCACTCTTTTTTTCTCCATTTAACATTTGGACAATAATATTTTCACCAATCTCCCAATAGTCTTCTAAAATCATGGATAAACCAATGTTCTTTTTTATTCTTGGAGAGTAGATACCAGAAGTTATTTGTCCAATTTTTTTATTCTCTTTAGATAAAACTGGCAATGGTTGACCAATCCCACTTAAAGGCTGTCCATCAAATACTATTCCTCTAATTTTTTGTTTCACCCCATTTTTTTTAATATTTTCTAACGCATCTTTTCCAATAAAATCGTGATCGTCTTCAGTTTTGCAATATTTATCTAAATTACATTCAAGAGGATTGTTTTCACTGGTGAAATCATTTCCATAAGACATTAGTCCTCCCTCAATTCTATCAATCAAGTTAGGACAACCTGGTGAAATATTATATTTATGACCAGCTTGCCACAAAGTCTTCCAAAGTTCCTCACCCATTTCAATACTATCAAAATGATTGTCATGAGTTTTAAAATATATTTCAAATCCATCTTGTTTACTGTAACCAGATCTTGCAATGATTTGTTTTGTTCCCATAAAATCCATAACTCTATAATTAAAAAACTTTATTTTTTTAATATCTTCTCCAAAGATTGACGCCATTAGATCTTCAGATTTTGGTCCTTGAATTGCTAGTGGGTATACATCTGGTTCCTCAATATTCACATCAAGGTTTAGACCTATCGCATATCCCTTTGCCCATAATAAAATATCTGAGTCTGCAATTGAGATCCAGAACATGTCATCATCAAGTTTTAACAGCACAGGATCATTAATCATTCCAGCTTTTTCATTAAGTATTGGAATATAAAAACATTTTCCAGTTTCCATTTTTTGAATTGATCGAGGCGTTAATTTTTGAATAAGTTTAGATGCATCAGGCCCACTTATCTGAACTTGTCTTTGACAAGAAACATCCCATATTTGAACATCTTTACTTAAATGCCAATAATCTGCTTCAACTGAATTTTTAAATCCCTTTGGAAGTAGCATATGATTTACAACTGTAAAATCAGAAACTCCATGCTCTTCAACCATATTTGTATAAGGAGTTCTTCTTATTCTTCGTGACATATTTAATTTAATATTTTTTGTCATAGTTTTTATGGTTTTATTACTTAGACCACCAAATAGAATATCCATTTGGAGAAATAATAATTGGTATATGATATTTTTTATTAGGATCTTCCATTCTAAATTTTACTGATATTTCTGAAACTATTTTTTTCTCTGAGAAGTAATCTGCAGTTTTACAAATCATCTCGTAATCACATTCGCAATCTTCTTTTGATAAATCAAAATCTTTCAGAATTCTTCCATCTTTACTAGTTTCAGTTTCAAAGAAATTTTTTTTATCTCCATTAGGATTTATTTGATAAATTATAACTTTAACTCCTTCAGCATGAGTTCCGTTAACTGAGTTTAAAAGGTGAGAGGATAAAGTTGCCATAGTTTATTCAATTGAAGCTTTATCTCTTTTATCACTTACTGCTGCAACAATTGGGCTAATTACTCCTTTTGCTTTTACATTGATGCATGCAGTTTTACCACTTTCGATAGCTCTTTTTAATGCAGGTGCCAACTGCTCTCTTTTTGTTACAAGCTCCCCATGTCCACCAAAGCCTTCAAATATTTTATGAAAAGGTATATCTCTAAAATCTGTTGCAAAATGTTTGCCGCTTTCAAATAATCTTTCTTGTTGTTGAGATATACAATCGAGACCTCCATTGTTATCAATTACAACAATTATTGGTTTATTTTCTTGAAAAGCAGCTTCAATTGATAATCCTCCAGATAAAAAAGCTCCATCTCCACTTATTAGAATTACTTTTGAATTAGGGTTTGTATTTTTTGCAGAAAGCGCAAAGGGAACTCCAACACCTAACATGCTAAATGTCCCTGGATGAAGTATTCCTCCCATTTTTTTTCCTTTTGAACCTGCAATGTTTATAGCAATTTCAGACCAGAAGTGTGTATTTCCCCCATCTATAACTAGCCAATCATTTTCACCAATAGCATCTTGAACGTCTAGAGCTAATTGAAGTGGATGCATTTTACCACCATTTGCTTCTGCTTCTTTTGTCTCTTTATTTAAATCGCTTAAAGTTTTATCAACCCATTCTTGCTTTTTCTCCCTATTAAGATCAAACCAATCTTTACCCAAAGTCCATTTATTGTTTGCCTTAAGCTTATTAAGGGTATCAAAAAAAACGCCGGGATCGCATAACAAATTTATATCTGCTGCTCTATTAAGTTCTATTTCCTCATGAGATCCGTTTATACAAACAAGTTTAGTTGTCTTAGGAAATAGTGGAGGGTTTCCGAAATTCATCTGATTATCTAATCTTGCTCCAACCATTAAAACTAAATCAGACTCATGTAATGCAAATTTAGAAGGTGGATACTGATGAATATCAGCAAGACCCATATATGCATTAGCTTCTTCACCAAGTAATTTCTGATGATAAGGAATATTAAATATTGGAATATTTAAATTGCTTCCTGCCTCTTCTAGTTTTTTTTCAGATTCAGACCACCAAACTCCATGCCCACCAATTAAAACAGGTTTTTTTGAGTTGCAAGCAAGTTCTAGTACCTCTGCCATATGAGTTGGATCAGGCCAAGCTTTTGTAATTGGTTTAGTTTGATGAGAAAAAGGTCTTTCTTCAAGTCCTGCATCTTCTGAAAAAGACGAGAACATAATATCAACAGGCATACTTAAGTGAACAGCACCTGGATATCCATTTGTAGCAATTCTATATGCTTTGTCGACAAACTCTCTTATTCTTGTACCGTCAGTTATACTTGCACTATACTTTGTTAATGGAGCTGCTATAGCAACGTCATCAATTTCTTTAAATCCACCTGATCCTTGCCTTTTCAAACTACTTGATCCAGTTATAAAAATTACAGGAGATCTTTCTCCCCATGCTTCCATCATAGATGGAACAGCATTAGCAAATCCTTCTGGACCAACAAGACATACTGCAGGCTTTCTAGTTATTCTTGTGTGTCCATCCGCTATGTGACCAGCTATTTGTTCATGAGGACAATTGATTACTTCCATTTGGCATTCCATAAATCCTTCGAGAGCAGGATTACAAAATCCTCCTGATAGAGTAAAAACATGTTGAACACCTTTATCTTTTAATGCTCGTGCAATTAATGATCCACCTCTAATTTTTTTTTCTGACATTTAATATTTAAATTCCCTTATAAACCTTTCTGCAATTATGTCTGAAGAAATATCTTTTATATCAGTTAAACCTACCAATCCCAAGGTAGTACTTAATTCGTCTTTAATAATATCAACTACTCTCTTTAAACCTTTTGCTCCATCAGCTCCAATACCATACATAAGAGGTCTTCCTACCATTGTAAAATCTGCACCTAGTGCTAAAGCTCTTACAATATCGCTTCCACCTCTTATACCGCTATCAAATATGATAGGATAATCTTTACCTAAAGCGTTTCTTATTATTGGAAGTGCTTCGATTGAAGAAGCAGCACTATCTAATTGTCTTCCGCCATGATTAGATACTTGAATAGCATCAGCTCCTTCAGACTTAATTTTCAAAGCATCTTCATGAGACATTACTCCTTTAATAATTAGTTTACCTTTCCACTTTTCTCTTATTCTTTTCAAAGTATCCCAATCAGTAGCTCCTCTACTTTCATTTCTTACAAACTTGTTACCTCTCTTAGAAGTTTCATAATTCATTGGTTTTGGAATTCCACCTAACAAGGTAGATATTGACCAGTTTGGATGAGTTGCAAAATCTATAAATTGTTTAACTCCAAGATTGAAAGGAACAGTAAATCCATTTCTATTATCTTTAGCTCTCCTAAATTGAATGGGTACATCAACAGTAAGAATTGCAACTTTGTAACCCGTCTTTTCAGCTCTTTCTAATAATTCCATCACAAATTCCTCGTCTTGAAAATTATAAAGTTGTAACCAAACATGACCTTTAGAATATTCATACATTTGTTCTAACGAAGTTGATGATGCCATTGAAACACACATAGGTATGTTATTGGATAAACTTTCTTCAGCTAACATTTTGTCTGCACCAGGCCAGGTTAAATTACACATACCCATTGGAGCAAATCCAAATGGTTGATCGTATTCAAAACCAAGAATTTCTTTTTTAATAATCCTTTTTTCAACATTTCTTAATACTTTAGGTTGAAGTCTTATTTGATCTAAAGCTTTGCTGTTATTCTCACATAATTTTTCATCACCAGATGCACCATCAACGAAATCAAACATTAATTTAGGCACACGTTTTTTAGCAACTAATCTTGCTTCTTCGACGCTATGAATTTTTTTACTTGGGAGAATGTTGGTCATAATTTATTTATATACTGATTAAGACTAATTTTACTATTTTTATCAATGAAATAAGCATCACAATCATTTCTAGCAGAACAAACTTCTTTTGCAGAACCATTAACAAATAATACCGCTACACCATCATCAATAGCTATTCCGGGTGGCAATTTACTATTTTTAATATCCAATTGGTATTGGTTCATACGTTCAGGAACTGATGAGTGTGGTGTACAACTGCCAGATAAAATATTTATACCTCTCAGTGGATTGTAACCTGGTCCTGCAGAATCTGATAAGATCCAATCAAACCAACAAACAGCACCAGCACTTATTCCAGACAAAATAACTCCAGAGTTATAAGCATCTTTAAAAACTTTTATGAGATTGTTATCCTCCCAAATTTTAATCATAAGCTTTGTGTTACCACCTCCAATATAAATTATATCTTGTGCAATTAACCATTCTTCAAATCCATTACTTGAGTAACATAATTCAAAGTGCGAAAGTTGAATATTATATTTACCTAATTCACTATAAAATAGTTTTATTTTATCCTTATTATCTTCGCTAGCAGTTGGTAGAAAACCAAAATTAATTTGTTTTTTTTTACACTGATCAATTACAAATTTATCTAAAACTTCATCACTTCTATGAGTAAAACCACCA
This sequence comes from uncultured Pelagibacteraceae bacterium, assembly GCA_902582735.1. Taxonomy (GTDB): domain Bacteria; phylum Pseudomonadota; class Alphaproteobacteria; order Pelagibacterales; family Pelagibacteraceae; genus Pelagibacter. The sequence goes on along the minus strand of CACHTB010000005.1, from coordinate 31,869 downwards.
CCACCTATGGCAATAATTTTTTTTTGATTTTGACCCATTAATTATTAGAAAAGCCTTCCCATGGTTTTGGCTGTGATGGAATATCTTTGTTAACTCCCCTAACTATTTCTCCTTTAACATCATACATTGGCAGTTTACAAAGCTCACCTTTTCTAATATTTCCGTCTGTACATTTTACATCTAGAGTTGCACCAGGTCCTAAATCATTATTATTCATATGAACTATTCCAACCCCACAAACCTGATAAGGCGACCATGTACTTGATGTAACTTTTCCAACTAATTTGTCATTTAAATTAAGACTATTTCCTTTAAGTGCTATTCCATCTTTAATTCTAATTCCCCAAGTTTTACAATTTTTATCAGCTGCAACTAAAGCTTCTTTTCCAATAAAATTTTTTTTATGTAAATCAACAAATTTTCCAAGACCAACAGAAAATGGATTTGTATTTTTATCAAAATCTTGTCCAGCTGATAAAAGCCCAGCTTCAATACGTCTTCCTCTAAATGAGGGAGTAGCGGTTAAGATCATTCCCATTTTCTTTCCTTCCTCTAAGATTAAATCTCCAATTAATTCAGCATTGTTTTCAGGTCTTAAGTAAAGTTCCCAACCAAGTTCATTTGTAAATCCAGTTCTACTTACAATTAGTTTTTCACCTTTAATTGTAACTGTTGTCCAATCAAAGTAATTCCAAGTTTTAGCTATATCCTCATCAATTAAGTGATCTAGTAGTTCCATTGATTTAGGACCTTGTACTTGACTGACCCATACATCTGGATCAGTAATATTTACGTTTAATCCATGTGCATTTGCTTTATACCAGGAAAATAAATCACCATCAGCTTGAGCAAACCAAAATTTATTTTCTTCAATTCGTAACAACAAACCGTCTGTAATCATACCACCATCGTGATAACATGCAAACTGATAGGAGCATCTTCCTACATTTACTTTTGAAATATCTCTTGGAAAAATTTTTTGTAAAAGTTTTAAAGCATCTGGTCCAGAAACTTCATAAGGATATTCACCAGTGTGTCTTAAAATTAATTCTTGTCTTGTTTTCCAATACATTTCATCTGGTGTTGCATTTGATAATTTTTCAGTTGTTAATCTTCCCGCGTACTGTGAATATTCTGGGTCAAATGGTAGCTCCTGATAGGTTAAAGGATGAACAGACAAGGTTCTTGCTAATTCAAGAGATCTACCTTTTTCAATCATTGATGGTTTTATCGAAAAACGTACTTTTTTTAAAGAGTCATGCATGCAAGTTTCTATTATTACGATAGTTTATACTACGAATTCATAAACAGGAAACCCAAATAACTCAATAGGTTTTCTATGTTGATATCAAAGTTCGTACTTGTTAACTTTCTGTTTTAACAAAGGGAAATAATTATGAGAACAATTTGTAAATTGATATCAGTTTCACTGGTATCGTTGTTATTCTCTTTTTCATTAGCCAATGCATCAAGTGGAGTATTTAAACTTTCACATGATTTAGGTTTTGGAAAAGACACAAACCTTGATGCAATTTCAAAAGGAAGATTGTTTCAGGTTGTTATAATGACACAAAACCGTTTAGTAAGAAAAGATCTTAAAGGAGTAACATCCGCTGAGCTTGCAACTGATTGGTCAGCCAATGCTGATGCAACAGAGTGGACTTTCAATCTTCGTAAAGGTGTAAAATTTCACGACGGATCTGATTTTGATGCAGAAGATGTAAAATATTCTTTAATGAGAGTTAAAGATCCAGATATTGGATCTCCTGCTAAGAAAAGTATGAGTTCAGTAACAGACATTGAGGTTGTTGACTCACATACAGTAAAAATGAAGTTAAACACTTCTTTTGCTGACTTTCCATTATTGCTAACTGACTACAGGTTAAGAATGATCCCATCAGGATCTGGAGATACAATTGGTAAAACTGGAGTTGGTACTGGCCCATTTATCGTAGATAAATTTGATCCAGAGGGAACAACAATTCTTAAAGCAAACCCTAATTATTGGGAAGGTGCACCAGGATTAGCTGAAGTGCATGTAATCGCAATACCAGATGGTGAAGCTAGAGTTCAAGCTCTTCTTACTGGTCAGATTCATATGAACAGATACGTACCATTTAGCCAAAAGAAAATTTTTGATGGAAATTCAAAATTTAATGTTTCAGTTGTTCCAACTGGAAACTGGAGAGGAATGGTTATGAGAACAGACACAGCTCCTTTTGATAATCCAAAAGTGAGAAAAGCTGTTCGTCTAGCTGTAGATAGACAAGAGCTTGTGGATTTAGTTATGGGTGGAGCAGCAACTGTTGCGTGCGATACTCCTGTAGCTCCTTCAGATCAATATCGTTTGAAAATGAAGTGTCCTCAAAATACAAAAAAAGCTAAAAGTCTTTTAAAAGAAGCTGGATATCCAAACGGAATTGAAATGGTAATTCACGTTTCTACAAAAGAACCAACTTGGCCAACTATTGCCGAAGTTCTTCAACAACAATTAGCAAAAGCAAACATCAAAGCTGAAGTTAAAATGACTCCATCAAAGAGTTATTGGAAAGAAACTTGGATGAAAAAGCCTGTTGCCATGACACGTTGGAATGAAAGACCAGCAGACAGTGCGTTGCATGAAATTTATCACAGTGGCGCAAAATGGAACGAGTCATTCTTTAAAAATCCTGCTTTTGATGAAAATTTAGCAAAAGCAAGAGGTGAGCTAAACTTTAATAAAAGAAAAAAAGCTTATCAAAATGCTCAAAAGACTTTATGGGAAGAATCTGGAACTATGATTCCTTACCACGTATCTAAGTTAGTTGTAACTTCTTCAAATGTTAAAAATTTAGATGAAGTTGAAGTTTTCTCAGTACGTTGGCATAAAGTAAAAATGAAATAATACTTAATTTATTTACAGGCCTAATTATTTAGGCCTGTAAATTTCTTCTACCTTTAAAATTTTTTTAATTAGTTTAAATTTAAACAATGTTATTATTAGTATTAAAAAGAATTCTTTTAGGTTTTATCACTCTTTTTATTGTCTCCTTAATTACATTTTCTGGCGTTGAGGTTTTACCTGGCGATGCTTGTACAACTTATCTTGAAAGAGAAGCATACGGTGCAGCTTTAGAGGCATGTTATGAAAGATTAGGATTAAACACACCAGCTTATGAAAGATATATTTCTTGGGCAGCTGGAGTTCTTCAAGGTGATTTTGGCTATTCTTTAAGTGGTGAAATGAGGATAAATGATGTTTTAGGCCCAAGAGTTAAAAACTCTATGGTTCTTGCATCTGCATCTATACTTATAGGAATTCCAATAGCCTTATTACTTGGAATTATAACCGCTCTTTGGAGAGACAAACTTCCAGATATTATAATTTCAACAATTACAATTTTTTCAATGACAATTCCTGAATTTATTAGTGCAACATTATTAATTTTAATTGTTGCAATTTGGCTGGAGTGGCTTCCAGGAATTGTAATTGTACCAACGGGTGTATCGATTTCAGAATTATTACCTAATATAATTTTACCAGTAATAGCAATTTCAATGATTATGACTGCACATATGGCAAGAATGGTTAGATCAAGTGTTATTCAAGTTATGGCAAGTGACTATGTTCAAATGGCAATTTTAAAAGGAGTTCCGTATTGGAAAATGGTATTTAAGCACGTGCTTCCTAACGCTTTATTGCCAGCAATAAATGTAGTGGCTCTTACAATTGCTTGGCTGTTAGGAGGAGTAGTGGTAACTGAAGTTGTTTTTAATTATCCCGGTCTTGGTAGATTAGTAATAGAATCTATCTCGAACAGGGATTTGCCAGTTGTTCAAGCTCTAGCAATTATTTTAGCATCAATTTATGTAAGCATTAATTTAATTGCGGATCTCATGACGTTAATGCTTAACCCAAGACTTAAATCCTTACAGATTAAAAAGTAAATGACATTAGAAAAAGAACAAAAGAAAAATAATTTAGACAAAATATTTGAAGTTATTAAAACTATGGCTTCAAAACCTTCAGGTTTGATTGGCTTAAGTATTTTGTTGTTCCATGTGATACTTGCAATAACAAGTCCTCTATATGTACCTTATGATTATAAAGCAATTGATCCCTCCTTAATGCTTCAAGCACCATCCTCTGAATATTGGTTTGGTACTGACAGTTTAGGAAGAGATGTTTTTACCAGAACAATCTTAGGGGGCAGAACTGCTTTAACAGTTACATTTTTTGGTTCTTTGATTGCATTACTTTGGGGTGGTTCGTTAGGAATATTTTGTGGACTGGTTGGTGGAAAAATAGATGAAGTAGTTATGAGAATAATAGACGCGTTTTTGTCTATCCCATGGATCTTAGCAATGCTTTTAATTGTTTCTTTATTAGGAACTACAACGCTTGTTTTAATTCCAGCACTTGGTTTTTTTTATGGTAAAGGTATTGTTAGAGTAGCAAGGGCAGCAACACACGATGTAATTGCTAAAGATTTTATAGTTTCAGCAAGAGCAAGAGGTCATAGCAATCTATCAATAATCTGGAATGAAATTTTACCAAATGTAAGAGATGCAATTATGGTCGAAGGAGCTATGAGATGGTCATGGATGTTACTTGGATTTAGTTCATTATCATTTTTAGGATTTGGAGTAAGCCCTCCAACGCCAGATTGGGGTTTGATGATTTCAAATGCGAGAGGATTGATGTCTTTTGCATATTGGGCAGTGTTAGCTCCAATATTTGGATTAAGTTCATTGATTATAGGAATTAATTTAACAGCTGATGCATTTGCAAAAGCACTTGGAATTGATAGATCAACAAAGGCACCTGTTTAAAATGGATAGTGCGGTTCAAACAATAAATAATCTTACAATTGGATTTACAAGTCAAAAAGGTAAACAGATTTCCATTCTTAAAAATATTTCTACCACTATTAAAAAAGGTGAGACCGTTGGTATCGTTGGGGAGTCTGGCTCAGGAAAAAGCACTTTAGCTCTAGCTATGATGGGCTATGTAAAACACGGCCTTTACACCATTTCTGGAGAGTGCTTATTTCATTCAAACAATCTTTTAGAAATGAAAAATAAAGATCTAGAAAATATAAGGGGTAGAAAAATTGCAATGATCCCACAAAATGCTGGTCAATCACTTACTCCTAATCTTAAAATTGGATATCAAATTGACGAGGCTTTAAAACTACATACAGATTTAAAAAAAGAAGAAAGAGATAAAAAAATATCAGAATTACTGAATAAAGTTAGATTGCCTTCGCCCGAGATAATGGCACAAAGATATCCGCATGAATTATCAGGGGGACAGCAACAAAGGGTAGCTGTTGCAATGGCTTTAGCAGGCAATCCCGAACTTTTATTATTAGATGAACCAACAACGGGATTAGACGTAACAACACAGGCACACGTATTAGAATTATTAAATTTTATTGCAAAAGATACAGGAACCTCAATGGTTTATGTAAGTCATGATCTTGGAGCAATAGCACAAGTTAGCGATAGAGTAATCGTTATGTATTCTGGTGAAATTGTTTTAGACGGTCCAGTAAGAAGTATATTAAAAAACCCAATTCATCCTTATACATTTGGATTATTAAAGTCCATTCCAAAACTAACCTCTCCAGGTTTACCAGACTCTATGTCAGGCAGCCAACCTCAACCAGGAACAATTAAAACAGGATGTAGTTTTTATGAGAGATGTAATTTTGCAGAAGATAACTGTAAAAATAATTCACCAAACTTGGAATACATTGATGATTTAAATACGAGTGTTAGATGTTTTAAATATAAAGAATTAATAAACGTAAAAGAAACAAATTTAGACACTGTAAAATCAATAAACAATGATGTTTTACAAAACGAAATTTTAGATATTTCGAAAGTTTCAATTAGCTATGCAAAACAAAAGTTTATTGATCAGTTGTTAAACAAAATTGACGATAGCAACCCAACAGTTCAAGATATTAATATCAATATTAACAAAGGAGAAACCCTTGCGCTAGTAGGGGAATCTGGTAGTGGAAAATCAACAATATTAAAATCAATTGCAGGATTATTAAAAACAAAAGATGGAATGATAAAGTTTGATAAAGACAAAGTTTTATCAAATGATTTAAAAACAAGAGATCCAGGTTTTTTAAGAGCAATACAATTGATATTTCAAAATCCAGACGAATCTTTAAATCCAAATCATACTGTTGAAGAAATTGTATCACAACCTTTAAGATTGTATTTTGGATTAAAGGGAGACGAACTCAAACAAAAAATTGTAGAAGTACTTGAAAAAGTTAGACTTGGAGAATTTTATTTAACAAGATACCCAAGACAATTATCAGGAGGTGAAAAACAAAGAGTTGCTGTTGCAAGAGCATTTGCTGCAAAGCCAGATATTATTCTTTGTGATGAAGTAACCTCAGCACTTGATGTTTCAGTTCAAGCAGCTGTACTAAACTTGCTTCAAGAATTAAAAGAAGATTTTGGTACAACCTATATATTTGTATCTCACGATCTAGCAGTTGTAAGAGCTATTAGTGATAGAGTTGCAGTTTTATATCAAGGAAGATTATGTGAAATTGGTCCTTCAAAAAATGTTTATCAACTACCATCACATCCGTATACAGAAGTTTTATTGGGTGCAGTTTTAGAGCCTGATCCAGATGTAAAACCTAAATTAGTTGCTGAAGATATAGTTGAAGAAAAGCCGCCCGAACAAGGCTGCTCTTTTCAAGGCAGATGTCCTAGAATCCTTGGTGATATTTGTAAAAATGAGGTTCCGCCATGGCAAATTGGTGAAAATGGAAACTCAATACGTTGTCATATAAAAGTAGAGGATTTAAAAAAACAACAAAATATCAATTAGGACAATTTTTTTGTTACACACAAAATTAAATCTTATATAAAAGTTTTTTTATGAAAATTAATAATGTAGTTGTTATTGGCTCAGGTACGATGGGCAGCGGAATAGCAGCGCAACTATGTAATGCAAATATTCCAGTAACTCTATTAGATTTAAAAACTGAGATCAGTCAAAAAGCCAAAGATAGAATAGAAAAATCAAGACCCCCACTATTAATTGATAAATCAAAAATAGATGGGATTAAAGTTGGAAATATTAATGATGATTTTAATATTGTATCAGAGGCTGATTGGATTGTTGAAGCAGTTGTAGAACGTATAGATATTAAACATGATATCTACGACAAAATTTTTAAGCAAAGAAAGAAAGACTCTCTAGTTTCATCAAATACTTCGTCAATTCCGATAAGCGTCTTATCTGAGAAAATGACTGAGGATGATAAAAAGGATTTTTGTATAACTCACTTCTTCAATCCTGTTCGATATATGGATTTACTCGAAATTGTAAAAAACGAGAATACCGATTTAGATAAAATTCAAAAACTCAAACTATTTTGCGAAGAAGATTTAGGAAAAGGAGCCATTGTTTGTAATGATACTCCAGGTTTTTTAGGAAATAGAATTGGTGTTTATGCAATGCAAATTGCAATGACGGAAGCATTTAAAATGAAGCTTACCATAGAAGAAGCTGACGCAGTTTTTGGAAGACCAATGGGAATACCAAAGACAGGAGTTTTTGGTCTTTATGATCTAATTGGTATTGATCTAATGGCAGACGTATTAAAGAGTTTCATTAAAGAGCTTCCGGAAAATGATAACTTTCAAGAGGTAGCTAAAGAAATTCCTTTAATAAGGAAACTAATTGATACTGGATATACAGGTCGAAAAGGCAAAGGTGGTTTCTATAGAATGAACAAAGTTGATAATACAAAAATTCTAGAGGCTATCAATTTAGAAACAGGAGAATATTCAACATCACAAAAAATAGATATTAAATCAGAAAAAGTTGATTTATTAAAATTAATTAATAGAGGTGATAAATACGGAGATTATGCATGGTCGGTTATTTCAAAGATTATAAAATATGCATCCTCTTTAGTTCCAGGAATTACAGATAAATTTAATGATATAGATGAAGCCATGCGTTTAGGATTCAATTGGTCAAGAGGGCCTTTTGAAATGTTAAAAGAAATTGGTGTGAGTAACTTTTTTGAAAAATTAGATGGTTTTGAAAACAATAAATTTTTAGAGGAACTTTCAAAATCTAAAGATGAAAATTTTTATGGAGAAAGACAAAAATATACTCAAATAGAAACTCTAGGAAAAATAAAACCCAAAGCAACAAAATTAGATGGAAACAATTCTGCAGAGATTTATAGATTTAATGATTTTAATATAGTTGAGTTCACAACTAAAGCTAACGCATTAGATTACGACTCGATGGATGCATTAAAGAAAGCAACCGATAAGCCTTTAATTATTATTAATGAAAGTATGCAATTTTCTGCAGGTGTAAATTTAACTTACACAATGAATTTTGCAGAAAAGGGTGATTACAGTTCCATTGAAAAGTTTGTTAAATACTTCCAAGATACCTGCAAAGAACTTAAATATTCAAAATATCCAGTTGTTTCAGCTCCTTCAGGACTAACATTAGGAGGTGGATTTGAAGTTCTGGTGCAAAGTAATTTTGTAGCTTCCCACACTAATATTGTTGTTGGACTTGTTGAAACTATGGTTGGTTTAGTTCCAGCAGGGGGAGGATGTAAAGAAATGTTATGGAGATGGTCGCAAACTGAAGAAGCAAAAAATGATCCAGATTATGCCCCGTTAAAAGTTTTTGATATTATAGGTTACGGTAAAACAGCAACATCACCAGTAGAAGCAGAACCTCTTAAATACTTGCTTCCTGAAAATAAAAAAATCATGAGTAGAAATAGTTTATTGAATGTTTCAAGATCTATATTGGAAGAGAACAAAGACTTTATCCCACCAGCTGAAGCATCATTTAAATTAGCAGGGAAACCATTAAAGGAAAAAATGGTTAAATTGTTAGAAAAATTATACAACGACAAAGTAATTTTAGATCATGGAATGGTTGTTGGTAGTGAGCTTGCAAACGTATTAAGTGGAGGAGACACTACAATTGATAAAACTTTATCAGAGGATGATTTATATAAACTAGAATTAAATTCTTTTATGAATTTAATTGAAACTCAAAAAACCAAAGACAGAATTAAGCACACACTTTCTAAAGGTAAACCTCTAGTTAATTAGGATTTAACATTTTAAAAGAGTTAATAAAATCAGGCCTAAGCACATATATTGCTTTATTGCCTGTTTTTATTCTCTCTAAAATATCTAAACCATATATCACTTTACCAAGAGGAGTATATTCACCTTGATAAATTGGAATTTCTTTTAGTGTTATAAAAAACTCACTATCCTCTGTGTTAAATTCTGTTGATCTTGCAAATCCAACGCTCCCTAGGTTAAACTCAAAATCATCATTCAATTCTGATTTAAGGGTTCCAAGTTTTGATTTACCACTTCCTATTTTTGAATAATCCAAATATTCTTTTTTTCCATATTCTAAATCTCCTGCTTGCACTAAAGTATTTTCAATTACTTTATAAAAAGCTGATCCATCATATAGACCTTTGTTAATCAAGTTTTTAAATCTTTCAACAGAGTTAGGTGAAATCTCAGGATATAGTTCAATCACCACATTTCCACACTCAACATTCATAATTGCTATATTTTCAGGATCAGAAAAATTTACTTTTTCTAAATTTACTTCTTTGACTGAAAAGCATTTATTTTTTAGCAAAAAAAAAGATGTAACAGTAAAAATACCAAGACAAATTAAAAATATAAATAATATTTTTTCTGAGAGTGATGCCTTAACTGCTTTGATCATAAAATATTGTTATCAATTTTAGATAATCCAGACTTAATTAAATCAACTTTATTTTTTAAAATATTGTCCTTTTGAATTATTTCGTTCATCTTAGATTTATTGGTTATTAAAAAAGAAAAAATTTCTGCCATATCCTCAGATGGAATTGATTTTGAATATTCAGTTAAAAATCCCTTTGTATTTTCATATAAATCTAAATTAAGTCTATCGGAACAAGTAGAGCACTCAGCATAAGTGAAGTTTGGTTGATTAAAATTTGAAAATAATTCTTCATCAAAGTAATTTTGGTGACTTTTTTGAATCATATGAAAGATTTCATGATGGATCATTCTTTCAAAATATTTTTGATTAAAATTTATATCCAATATAAGCGTTCTTTTCTGAGCATCAGGTATTCCTCCTGTATTTATCTCTGAGATAAACAGATCCTCACATAAAACTATATATTTTAACTGAATTTTTTTAAGAAAATTTGAATTATATAAACTAAGATTTTTTTCAATAACTGGAAATTTTTTATCTAAATTAATTTTTTTTGTTTTTTTACAAGTAATATTGTCATCTACACCTATTTTAAAATCATTTTTTGTATTTAAATATCGAATATTATTTTTACTTTTTAATTTAAAAATTTCTAAATTTGGTATCTTAAGTAAGTTATAAATTTCATCAGCTTTTACGTAAGTAATATTTAAGCAAAACAACAATAATATTAAAATTCTCATTAATTAATTATAGACGAATTAGATAAGATAATATTATCTTAGATTTTTAAAAAATGAAAAAAGAAAGAAATAAAAATCCAGTTCAACCAGTTAGTGGAACAAAAGTTCCAAGGTATGCAGGACCAAGCACATTTGCAAGATTGCCAGAATTAAGAGATGTTGAAAGTTGTGATGTTGCAATTGTTGGAATTCCGTTTGATAGTGGAACAAGTTACAGACCAGGCGCAAGATTTGGACCTCAAAGTATTCGACAAGCCTCAAGACATTTAAGAACTAATTACCATCCAAGCTATGATGTTGAACCGTTCAAAGTTCAACAAGTTGCAGATGCAGGGGATATAGCTTGTAACCCATTTAATATTGATGAAGCCATTAAACAAATTGAGGTAGGCGCAACAGATTTATTAAATAAAGTAGGCGGAATAATTAGTCTTGGTGGTGATCATACAATTGCAGTGCCACTATTAAGAGCTGCAAATAAAAAGAATAACGGCCCAGTATCTTTGGTCCATTTTGATGCTCATTTAGATACATGGGATACTTATTTTGGTGCACCCTATACACATGGAACTCCTTTTAGAAGAGCTCGTGAAGAAAATTTATTTCTAGATGATGCTTCTATGCATGTTGGTATAAGAGGACCTTTATACAGCAGAGATGACATAAAGAATGATGAAAGTTTTGGATTTAAAATTATTCATTGTGATGAATTTCAAACAGAAGGAACAGATAAAATTGCAGAAAGAATTAAAAAAAGAGTTGGAGATAATGCTTTGTACTTATCTATTGATATTGATGTGCTTGATCCAGCTTTTGCACCAGGAACAGGAACACCTGAAATAGCAGGTATGACCACTAGAGAAATGGTTAATGTTTTAAGAGGATTGTCAGGATTAAATTTGATCTCAGCAGATGTTGTAGAAGTTGCACCTGCATACGATCATGCAGAAGTTACTTCTCTTGCTGCTGCCACAATTGTTTACGAATTAACAAATTTATTTGCAAAATCATAAAGAAAGGATAGTTTGCGCGCATGATTGAAAAGAAAAATTTTTATATTAACGGTTCGTGGGTTGCACCAAAAAATCCAAAAGATATTCAAGTTATAAATCCTGCAACTGAAAAAAGTTGTGCGGTTATTTCCTTAGGTGGAAAAGAAGATATTAATGATGCAGTGTTAGCTGCAAAAGAAGCTTTTAAAACTTGGGGATTTTCCTCAAAAGAGGAGCGATTAAGTTTACTAGAAAACTTTTACGCACTTTATAAAAAAAGATGGAACGATATTACTGATGCAATTATTCAAGAAATGGGAGCACCAAAAGATTTTGCATTGAAACTTCAAACAGGAACTGGCGCTAGTCATACAAAATCATTCATTCGTTATTTAAAAGAATTTGAGTTTGAAAAACCACTTGGAGAACACGCTAAAAATCAAAGATTGATATATGAACCAAAAGGAGTTTGTGCATTAATTACACCATGGAACTGGCCAATAAACCAAGTTACATTGAAAGTTATTCCAGCTTTAGCCTCTGGATGCACAATGATTTTAAAACCATCAGAGTTAGCACCGTTATCTGCAATGATTATTGCAGAATTAATAGATGAGGCAAAATTTCCAAAAGGTGTATTTAATTTAGTAAATGGAGACGGCGCAACTACAGGTGATGCCTTAACAAGTCATCCAGATGTAAATATGATTTCATTTACTGGTTCAACAAGAGCAGGAGCTTTAATTTCACAAAATGCAGCAAAAGATTTTAAAAGAGTAAGTTTAGAATTAGGTGGAAAAGGTGCAAACATTATATTTAAAGACGCAGATGCCGAAGCTATTGAAAGAGGTGCTTTAAGATGTTTTAGAAACTCAGGACAATCTTGTAATGCTCCGACAAGAATGTTAGTTGAAAAACCAATTTATGATGAAGCTGTTGAAAGATTAAGAAAGTATGCAAGTGAATTTAAAGTAGATGATCCAAATAAAGAAGGCGAACACATAGGTCCAGTTATTTCAGAAACGCAATTTAATAAAATCCAAGGACTAATCCAAAAAGGAATAGATGAAGGAGCAAAATTAGTTGCTGGTGGACCAGGAAAACCCGATGGATTAAATGATGGTTACTATGTAAAACCTACAGTATTTGCAGATGTTAATAATGACATGGAAATTGCAAGAACTGAAATTTTTGGTCCAGTTTTATCTGTTATTCCATTCGAAACCGAGGAAGAAGCTATTCAGATTGCTAATGATACTGATTATGGGTTAACAAATTATATTCAAACCCAAGATAACGATAAAGTTCAAAGAGTAGCAAGAAAACTTAGATCAGGAATGGTTGATGTTAACGGTGCCGGTATTGCAGTTGATGCTCCATTTGGAGGCTTTAAACATTCTGGTATCGGTCGAGAGGCTGGTAAAGAAGGTTTGCTTGAATTTTTGGAAGTTAAATCGGTTGGTGGTTGGAACTAATTTATAGATTTATTTTTTACACCTTCTAAAAACTTAAGACATTTTTTTAATTCATTCAGTTCTATAAATTCATCAATTTTATGTGCTTGTTCAATTGAACCTGGTCCACAAACGACAGTACTAATACCTACCTCCTGAAATAAACCAGCTTCAGTTCCAAATGATACAACTTGTCTTGAATTATCTCCTGTAATACTTGATACAAACTCACAAGCTTCAGACTGATCTAATCTATCAAACCCAATAACTTCACCAATTACTTCTTTTTTGATAAACGAATTTGGAAATACTTTTTTCATTTCTGGTAATAAAATTTCATTAGCATACTTATCAATTTCTTGAGTTACAAAGTCTGCATCTTTTTTTATAACTGGTCTTGTTTCCCATTCAACACTGCACTTATCTGCAATAACATTGTGAGCTATACCCCCTTTAATACCTCCAACAGACAATGTTGAATGTGGTGGATCAAAGATACAATCTTTTGGTCCTCTTTGTTTTAGGCTTTCTCTAATTTCTAAAAGTTTACTTACATATCTAGATGCATATTCAACTGCACTTACTCCTAAGTGAGGTTTGGAACTGTGACCAGCAAGCCCTCCAAAATGAACTGTATATTCATTCATGCCCTTATGAGCATCGATGATTTTCATATTTGTGGGCTCGCCAATGATACAAATACCATCTTTAATATCTCTCTTTTTTAATTCTTTAATTAATAAAGGCGCTCCAATACAAGCAGTCTCTTCATCAAATGTAAAACAAAAATGAATATCTCTATCTAAATCACTGTCTTTAAAAATGGGTGCATAAGCAAGTGTGCATGCAATAAAACCCTTCATATCACACGAACCTCTCCCATAAAGCTTATCCTTTTTAATAGTTGCAACAAATGGATCGCTGGACCAACCTTTTGAAACTGGAACAACATCAGTATGACCAGAGAGAATTATTGGTTTTTTGCCGTTTGTTTTTTTTGCTTTTAACGTACCAAATAAATTTACTCTTTTATTATCGTCATCGAACACTTTAAAAGTTGTAGCCCCAATGCCATTTAGAATTTTTTCACAGTAACTGATTAATTCACTGTTATCTTGACCTGAAACAGTTTTAAATCCAATTAGATCAGTTAAAATCTTGATTGATTTTTCGTATAAATTGTTTTCTATACTCATACTTTTAACTTAACATATTTTATAATGATTAAAGAACAAATAACCTACGACATTTTTGACAAAGTCGATATTAGAATTGGAACAGTTGTATCTGTAAAGAAAAATGAAAAAGCAAGAAAACCATCATTAGTGGTTGAGATTGATTTTGGTAATGAAATCGGCATTAAACAGTCCTCTGCACAGATAACCCACTATTACAAAGAGGAAAATTTAAAAGGCAAACAAGTAATTGCGGTTTGTAATTTTCCAGAAAAAAATATTGCTGGAGTAGTTTCGCAAGTTTTAGTTTTAGGAGCAATTGATGCTGATGGAAAAGTAACTTTAGTTCATCCTTCTCAAAAAGCTGAAAATGGTCTAACGATTGCATAATAGGTATGCATCCAGAAATATTATCAATAGCTCTTTTTTGGTTTGTTGCCGCCTTCACACCTGGTCCAAATAACGTAGTTGCATCATATTCTGGATTTAATTTTGGAATTACAAAAACAATTCCTCTTATCTTAGGTGTTACACTAGGATTTACCTCATTAATATTTTTTCTAACTATTGGTCTGATGAATGTTTTTAAGATTTTCCCTATTCTACAAAATATTCTTAAATATCTTGGAACCTTATTTTTGCTATATTTAGCTTATAAAATCTCTTTTTCTAAAAGTTCGAAAGAAGAAGAAAAAAAAAATCCAGTTACATTTTTTGATACTTATTTCTTTCAATTTTTAAATCCAAAAGGAGTTTTGTTTGGAATTATTATTGTTTCAACTTATTTAGAGCTTGGAGAAAACTATTTAAGTTATGCGATTCAAATCGTTTTACTTGCCTTTATTTTCTCAAGCACGAGCATTACTTTATGGACATTTATAGGTAAATTTTTAAGGAAATTCGCGACAAATGATAAATTTATAAATTACTTTAATTATGCTATGTCACTGCTTCTTTTGCTAAGCATTGTAACTATTTATATATAAACATGAAGCCAGGACCAAAAAACTCTTATAAATCTTTATCTGATTTAGAAATCAGTGGAAAAAAATACAAATATTATTCAATTAAAGCTGCTGAAAATAATGGTCTTGATGGGGTAAGCACACTTCCAAAATCTCTCAAAGTATTATTAGAAAATTTATTAAGATATGAAGACGATTTAAGTGTTACTAAAAATCAAATTGAAGCTATCAAAAAATGGCTTAAAACAAAAAAATCTAAAACTGAAATAGCTTACAGACCTGCAAGAGTTTTACTTCAAGATTATACTGGTATTCCAGCAGTTGCGGATCTTGCTGCAATGAGGGAAGCTGTTAAAGAAAAAAATAAAGATCCAAATACCATAAACCCTTTATCTTCGGTTGATCTAGTAATAGATCACTCAGTTCAAGTTGATAAATTTGCAAGTGCAAATTCTTTAAAAGAAAATGTAGATATTGAATTCAATAGAAATTCTGAGAGATATTCTTTTTTAAAGTGGGGACAACAAGCTTTTAATAATTTTAGAATAGTTCCTCCAGGGACAGGAATTTGTCACCAGGTAAACTTAGAATATTTATCTAAAGTTGTTTGGTCAGAAAAATATAAAGATGAAGATTATATTTTCCCAGATACTTTAGTTGGAACAGACAGTCATACTACAATGGTAAATGGTTTATCAGTTTTAGGATGGGGAGTAGGAGGAATTGAAGCTGAAGCAGGAATGTTAGGTCAGCCAATATCAATGCTTATTCCAGAAGTAATTGGATTTCAATTAACTAATAAACTCCCAGAAGGAACTACTGCAACAGATTTAGTTTTAACAGTTGTTAAAATGCTCAGAGATAAGGGTGTTGTTGGTAAGTTTGTTGAATTTTATGGAGAAGGTTTAAAAAATCTAACTCTTGCAGATCGTGCAACCATTGCAAACATGGCACCAGAATACGGTGCAACTTGTGGATTTTTCCCAATTGATAATGAAACTTTAAAATACTTAAACTTTTCAGGAAGAGATAAACAAACAGTAGATATAGTTGAAGCTTATGCAAAAGAACAAGGTCTATGGGCAAGTGATGGAATTGAATTTACTGATACTGTTTCTTTAGATATGTCAAAGGTGGTTCCAACTATATCTGGACCTAAGAGACCGCAAGATAAGGTTTTATTAACACAAGCATCGTCAAGCTTTAAAAAGGTTTTTGAGGAAATAACTAAAAAGAAAGAACCAAGTTCTGCAAAAGTAAGTGGTGAAGATTATAAATTAAAAGATGGACATATTGTAATTGCAGCGATTACATCTTGTACCAATACATCAAATCCAAGTGTTTTAATCGGAGCAGGTTTGCTTGCAAAAAAAGCAATTGAAAAAGGACTTACAACAAAACCTTGGGTTAAAACATCATTAGCGCCAGGCTCGCAAGTTGTAACAGATTATTTAGCAAAAGCAGGTTTAAATACTTATCTTGATCAACTTGGATTTAATTTAGTAGGTTATGGTTGCACTACTTGTATAGGAAATTCAGGTCCATTACCTGACAATATTTCTGATGCAATTAAAGATGAAAATATTTATGCAGTTTCAGTCTTATCTGGCAATAGAAACTTTGAAGGAAGAATTTCGCCTTTAGTTAAAGCAAATTACTTAGCATCACCCCCATTAGTTGTTGCTTACGCAATTGCAGGCTCTATGCACAAAGATTTATACAAAGATCCACTCGGAAAAGATAAAGATGGTAATGATGTTTTCTTAAAAGATATTTGGCCAACAAATCAAGAGATAGAAGATACTTTACAAAAATCTTTAAATGCCGAAATGTTTATTAAAAGATACTCAAATGTTTCAGAAGGACCTGAACAATGGCAAAAAATTAAAACAGAGGAAAGCAGCATTTATAATTGGGAAGATACTTCAACATATGTAAAGAAACCCCCGTTCTTTGATAATCTTTCTGATGAACCAGAAGGATTTAAAGAAATAAAAGATGCAAGACCTCTTTTAATTTTAGGAGATAGTGTCACAACTGACCATATTTCTCCAGCAGGCTCTATTCAAAAAGAAAGTCCAACAGGTGAATATTTTATGAAACATCAAATTCTACCAAAAGATTATAATTCTTATGGTTCAAGAAGAGGAAATCATGAAGTTATGATGAGAGGAACCTTTGCAAATATTAGAATTAGAAATGAAATGGCACCAGGAACCGAGGGTGGGTTTACAAAATTATATCCAGAAGAAAAAGTAATGCCTGTTTATGATGCTGTAGTTGAATATAAGAAAAGAGGAACTGATTTAGTTGTTATTGGTGGAAAAGAATACGGTACAGGATCTTCAAGAGATTGGGCAGCCAAGGGTACAAAACTTTTAGGTGTTAAAGCAGTTCTTGCTGAAAGCTTTGAAAGAATTCACAGATCAAATTTAATTGGAATGGGAGTTTTACCTTTACAGTTTGTCGGTGATATGAATAGAGAGAATTTAAATTTAAAGGGATCTGAACTTATTTCAATAATTGATATTGAAAAAGGCATTAATCCAAGAGACGAGGTTGAAGTTGAATTTAAATATCAATCTGGAGATATTAAAAAGATTAAAATGTTATGTAGAATAGACACTAAAAATGAATTGGAATATTATAAAAATGGTGGCATTTTACAGTACGTTTTAAGGAACATGATTTAATGGACGAAGAAATAGATATTATAAATACCAATACTCGAAACGAAAGAATTAAGAATTTTTTTGTAAATAATAGAAAATCTCTTATCTCAGTTTTTGTTGTTTTAATCTTAATTTTGTGTGGCTATTTTCTTTACGAAGAGCTTCAAACAAGAAAAAAAGCAAAACTTGCTGATCAATATAATTTAGCAGTAATAAAATATGAAAGTGGTCAAACAGATGTCCTTGAGGAATTAAAAACAATTATTAATGAAAAAGATAGTACTTACTCACCTTTAGCTTTTTATTTCTTAATTGATAATCAGCTTATAACTTCAAATGAAGAAATAAACCAATATTTTGATGTTATAATTAATGACAGTGGACTAGACAAAGAAACAAAAAATTTAAACATCTTCAAAAAGGGTTTATTTAATTCAGATTTTGCAAATGAAAATGAGCTTTTAGATATTTTAAATCCTGTAATAAAATCAGAAAGTATTTGGAAGCCCCATGGTTTATATTTAATGGCAGAATATTATTTTGCAAACAATCAAAAACAAAAATCTAAAGAGTTTTTTCAACAATTAGCAAACCTTGAGAACGCTAGTCAAAAAATTAAAACAGAAGCGCTAAAAAGATTACGTGTAGACTTTGGTGAGTAAGTTTTTTTTATATCTAGTTTTACTTTTATTTTTATCGAATTGTGGTTTTAAGGATAAAAAGGTTGAAGAAAATCCAAATGCTATAACTTTATTTGAAAAATCAAAACCAATAGAACAAGAATTAAATCCTACTTTAAATATTCAAATATCAACAATCACAAAGGGTGAACCCTTTTTATCAAGCAATTCAAACAACAGCGGAAACTTAGACTTTAACTCAAATTTTGAAAACACCTTTTCGTATAAATTTTCAACTATTGATCAATTTAAATTTAATCAACTTGAAACGTTGTTTACTGATGATAATAGTTTGGTGTTTTTTACAGGAAAAGGAGATATCTTTAAAACTTCAACAGATTTTGAGGAATATTGGAAAATAAATCATTACACAAAAAAAGAGAAAAAATTAAAACCAATTTTATATTTTGCACAATCTGGACCTGATATATTCGTACTTGATAATCTTTCAAAAGTTTATTCTATAAAATTAGAAACAGGAGAATTAAACTGGAATATAGAAAGCAAGGTTGGATTTAATTCAAATGCAAAAATTATTAAAAACAGTGTGGTAGCTGTTGACTTTGATAATGTTATAAGAGCATTTTCAGTGAAAGATGGTAAAGAGCTATGGAATTTTGATACTGATAACCCATTTATTAAATCTCAAAAAAAATTATCTCTTGTAACAAAAGGAGAGGTTGTATTTTTTATAAATAGTATTGGTGATGTAACCGCTTTAAATGCTAATGATGGAAGTTTAGTTTGGCAAACTCCCACACAAAGCACATTAATTTTCCAAGATGCATTTACGTTAGAGAATTCAGATATTGTTTTTGCAAATGATGCGATTTACTTTTCAAATAATAGAAATGAGTTTTTTGCAATCGATGCAAGATCTGGTGTATTAAAATATAAACAAACCATCAACTCAAGTCTAAGACCAACAGTTATTGAAGATTATGTTTTTTCAATTTCAAAAGAAGGTTTTTTATTTGTAATCGATGATAAAACTGGAAATGTCTTAAGGATTACAAATATATTTAAAAATATTGAAAATAAGAAAAATAAAATTGAACCAACTGGATTTATACTTGCACAAAATAAGATTTATGTCTCTTTAAACAGTGGAAAATTGATAAAGTTGAACGCAGTTTCAGGAAATGAGGAAGGGTTTTATAAAATAGGAAAATCAAGAATTAATAGACCCAGCGTTTTTGACGATGGCATGTTCATTTTAACGAGTAATGCTATTATTAAAGTTGAATAATGTTTTTAAAGTTACTTGAAAAGTTAGGGCGAAAAAAGGTTGTTTTAGATAGAGGCCCTTCACATCCAAATTACGATCAAGCAAAACCTTGGATGAATAGATATTATATTTTATTTAGAAACAGACCTAAATGGTTTCCATTTAATATTTTAATTCACGAAATGCTAGATGACGATCATGGAGATGGTGTTCATAATCATTTATTTCCTTACATGACAATCATAATTAGAGGAGGTTATTGGGAAACCACAATTAAAGGTAAATTTTGGAGAAGACCAGGCTACATTGGTTTTAGATCTGCTAATACATTTCACAGAGTTGATCTTAAACCAGGAACAAAGCCTATGACAATTTTCTTTTCAGGGCCCTTTGGTTTGAGAAAAGGTCCAAGATCAGAATACGGTATTGATTTTAAAACGAAAAAAAATTAATGCCAAAGACATTTGAGAAAGATTTTATATCTTATTGTAATAATCAAGAATTAGAGGTTAACCCTAATCAAATTACAGTTATAAAAAAACTAGAGCAATATTATAAATCAAATTTTAAATCTTTTTTTTCAAAGTTATTTTCGAAACAATATTCCAAAAAAGGTTTTTATTTATTTGGAGGTGTAGGTGTTGGAAAAACAATGATTTTAAATTTTTTTTTTGATCAATTAGATCAGAAAAAATTAAGACAACACTTTAATGAGTTTATGTTAAGTTTTCATGATTTTGTTCATGAGCGAAAAGATAAAAATGAAGAAAATGTAATAAATCAATTCGTTAAAAATCTTAAATCAAAGGCGTCGTTAATTTATTTTGACGAGTTTCAAGTAACTAATATTGTAGATGCAATGATTTTAGGTAAATTATTTGATCAAATATTTAAAGAGGATATAAAAATTATCGTCACTTCAAATACTAAAATCTCAGAATTATATAAAGACGGTCTTCAGCGAGATCAGTTTAAACCTTTCATAAAAATTATGGAGGGTCAATCAATCGACCATGAGCTTAAAATTGAAGATGATTATAGAAAATCTAATGATAATCAAAAACAAAGATATTTTTATCCCTTAAACCAGGAGACAAACTTTAAGATTAATAAATTTTTTAGGACAATTACAAAAGATAAAAAACACTCTAAAATTACAATCAATGTAAAAGGAAGAGATTTTAAAATAGAAAATTTTTATGAGGGAATTGCAAGATTTAATTTTAATGATCTTTGTGATCAAAATTTAGGTGCTGAAGATTATTTAGAAATAATTAAAAACTGTAAATTTATTGTCATAGATCAAATTCCAAAATTTAATGATACTAATTCAAACCAACAGCAACGATTTATTACTCTATTAGATGTAATTTACGACAAAAATATTTCTATTGCAGTAACAAGTAATCAAAGTTTAGATAAGTTTACTTCATCTAGATTATTAGAAAAACCATTTAAACGTACCATAAGTCGTTTATATGAATTAACATCTAGAGAATAAAATATATGAAACAGGAATTTTTCAATCTTCAATTAAACACAAATGGCCAAAAGTTATACGAATTTACCAGTGAAACAATTAATTGGATTAATAAAAATAATTTTAGAAATGGACTATTAAATTTGAGTATTCAACACACCAGCGCATCCATAATTGTTCAAGAAAATGCAGACCCAGATGTTCAAACAGATTTAATCAATTATTTTGATAAATTAGCTCCTATGGATAACAAGTTATATGTTCATACCACAGAAGGAAAAGATGATATGCCTGCTCACATAAAATCAGCATTGACAAATAATCAAATCTCTTTGAGTATTAAAGATAGTCATTTGTTACTTGGAACATGGCAGGGTTTATATTTATTTGAACATAGGCTTAATCCACAAAAAAGAAAAATTATCCATCACTTTTTAGGAAACTAATAAAATTTATTTCCTTAAACTTTGAAAAGCATTTAAAGCTGCAGCTCTTGCTTCTTCATGAATTACAATTGGTTTGGGATAATTTTTTCCAATAATAGTATTTATTGCTTCTTGATATTTTAATTCCATCTCCCAAGGCTTATGAATAAATTTTGAAGGAACTTTACTTAATTCTGGTACCCATTTTTTTACGTATAATCCTTCTTTATCAAATTTTTCTCCCTGAAGAATTGGATTAAATATTCTAAAGTAAGGAGCTGCATCAGCACCACATCCTGCAACCCATTGCCATTGAGCAACATTATTAGCTTCATTAAAATCTAGTAAACAATTTCTGAAATATTTTTCACCTTCTTTCCAATTAATTCTCAAATGTTTTACTAAAAATGACCCAACTACCATTCTAATTCTATTATGCATCCAACCTGTTTCATAAAGTTCTCGCATTCCTGCATCAACAATTGGATAACCAGTCATGCCTTGTTTCCATGCTTTAAGATTTTTAGAATTTTTTTCCCATGGAAATCTATCAAATTCTTTTCTTAAGTTTCCTTTTAGCATTTGTGGAAAGTAATTAATTAAACTATGAGAAAATTCTCTCCACCCAAGTTCATTAATATATTTTCTAATACTTATATTTTTTTTAATATCCTTTGAGCTTTTTTCATATATTGCAGCCACATGTATTTGACCATTTCTAATATAGGGAGATAATTTTGAAGATCCATTTATTGAAGGGTAATCTCTATCAACACCATATTTTGAAATTCTGTTACTTATAAATTCTTTTAAGTTTTTGTGAGCTTCATCCTCAGATGGCTTCCAATATTGATCAAACTTTTTAAACCAATCTTTTTTAGGCATAATTTGTTTAAAATTATCTTTAGAATTAAATAAAACTTTTTTACTTTTTAACTTTTTTATCTCTGACGTTTTTTGTGGAACTGCATCCAGAAATACTTGTTCCGCATTTCTCCAAAAGGGACTGAAAACCTTAAAGGGTGTTCCATCATTTTTAGTAATTGATTGATATTCGTTTAAAATATTTCCTTTAAAAAATTTAAATGGAATATCTTTTTTTTCTAAAATTTTTTCTATTTCATTATCTAATTTTAAATGATCTGGTTCATAAACCTTATTCCAATAAATCGATATTTTATCTTTTGTCTTTAATTTTGAGTAAAATGAAGTTTCATCAGAAATAATTGTCTCTAACTTGATGTTAAATTTTTCTAGATCATTTGAAAAACTCTCCAGTGATTTACTAATCCACCATCTTTGAGCTTCTCTTTTTCCATCAAAATACTCTTTATTATGTATGTAAATAGCAGTTACAGCATCATGGTTTTTACAAGCGTACGATAGAGCATGATTATTTCTAATTCTAAAATCATCCCTTATCCAAACAACAGCACAATCAGACATATCTAGATCTTCTTTAAACCTTGAGACAATAGCTTATTATATAATGTAGCATCTGCATTACCTTCACATCCCATAACAAGTACATTTGATTTTTCATCAAGCTCCAAAAGATTTTTAATTTTTTTATCATTACATGCAGCTATCAAGCTAATTATTCCAGGTGTTGCACACTCACCACCTGTAATTTTTTTATTACTGAACTTTGATTTAGCTAACATTGCAACTGTATTTGGTACTTTTGAATCATCTATAGTTATACAATGATTTACAGATTTATTTAAAACGTTCCAAGGTACCAGGGACATTTCGTTACACGACATACCTCCCATAATACTTTCTTTTTTTATTTTAATTTTTTTCATTTTTTTAGCCTCAATACTTTTTAAAACACAGGCTGCTTCTTTCGGTTCAACTACAATTATCTTTGGAATTCTTTTAAAATATCTTGCTATACCCGCCACAGATCCAGCCGCCATCCCTCCAACACCTGCTTGGAGAAAAACATGGGTAATGTACTGATTTGTTTGTTTAGATATTTCTTTAATCATTATTGAATAACCTGCCATTGTAAGTTGAGGCACATATTTATAATTTTTATTAGAGACATCCTGAACAATATGCCACTTATTTTTTTTAGTTTGTCTTATGCATTCGTTTAAAGAACTTTCATAATCACCTTTAACTCTAGTGACAGTAGCTCCAAATTTTTCTATTTCTTTAACTCTTGTTTCGCTAACGTACTGACTAACAAATATTCTACATTCAAGACCCAACCTTTGAGCTCCCCAGGCAACTGATCTTCCATGGTTTCCAGCTGTTGCTGATGAAATCATAATATTTTTTTTCCCTTTTGAGATATCCTCAACCGCATAAGCACCACCCAATGCTTTAAAAGATTTTAAATGAAATCTTTTAGACTCGTCTTTATAAAAAATATTTTTAAGTTTAAGATTTTTATTAAGTTTATTTAATTTGATTAGCGGGGTAGGAGAGTATCCTTTCCACTTTGATATTTTGTTATAAGCTTTATCTATAAATTGTTTAGATAGATGTTTTAAAACTTGCTTTCTTGAAAAATTATATCTTTTATTGGATAAAAATTTTGAATATTTCCAAGAAGAAATTTTAGCTAATTCCTTCATGTTAACAGTCTAATGTGTTAGCTCTTTCCCAATGTGTAATAGGTTTTCTTTTATGAAATACTTCTTTTCTTTTAAAATTTGACAACTCTGTTCTTTTTAATTTTAGATAACTTTTAATAACATCTTTACCAAAAGCATTATTTAACATTTTACTTTTTTCTAACATGCCTAAAGCTTGTCCTAGATCATTTGGAAGTTTTGCAAGTTTTGGATATTTTTTATAATCTGTATACATATTGCAATGAAGAGGTTTACCAGGATTAATTTTTTTATTAATTCCCTCTATTCCTGCCGCCAATACACCTGCTTGCAATAAGTATGGATTTGCTGAGCCATCCATTAATCTTAATTCAAATCTTCCCTGTTCGGGAACTCTAATCATGTGCGTTCTATTATTCCCTGTATAAGAAATACTACTTGGAGACCAAGTTGCACCAGATTTTGTTGGGGGTGCATTTATTCTTCTATAACTGTTGATAGTTGGGTTAAAAAAAGCTGATAAAGGTTGAGCATTTTTAATTAAACCACCAAGAAAGTTATAAGCTAATTTACTAAGTCCTAATTTATCTTTTTTATCTAAAAATTTATTTACTCCACCGCTCCAAACTGAGACATGAGCATGACAACCATTTCCAGTTAAATTGTTAAAAGGTTTTGGCATGAAAGTAGCTCTTAATCCATGTTTCTCTGCAAGATTTTTTACCATGAATTTAAAAAACACATGTCTATCTGCAGTAACAAGACTATCAGAGTAATCCCAATTCATTTCAAATTGACCATTCGCATCTTCATGATCGTTTTGATATGGCTTCCATCCAAGTTCAATCATACTGTCACAAATTTCCTTTATTAGATCATATCTTCTCATCAAAGCAGATTGGTCATAACAAGGTTTTGACTGTATATCTCTTGGATCAGCTATTGATAAACCATCTTCAGAAATTAAAAAATATTCACATTCAACTCCAGATTTCATTTGAAGTTTTTTCGCTTTTAGTTTTTGGATTTGGTTTTTAAGCATAACTCTTGGTGATGCTTCAACTGGTTTTCCATCCATATACAAATCAGATGCAAGCCATCCAATTTCCTTATTCCAAGGTAATTGAATTAAACTGTTTGGATCAGGTATTGCAAACATATCGCTATCTGCTGGTGTCATATCTAACCAAGTAGCAAATCCTGCAAATCCTGCACCATTCTTTTGCATTTCGGCAATTGCTTGAGCTGGTACAAGTTTTGATCTTAAAGCTCCAAAGAGATCGACGAAACTTATTAAAAAGTATTTTATTTTTTTTGATTTTGCTATTTGAGATAAATTTTTTGGCATAATTTATCTTACGTATTAAATTCTGAAGTTACAATAATTATTTATTTTTTATGCCAGGGATCCAATTAGTACCTGCAAGAGGAACTCTTGCCATTGCAGCTGCTTCAACGGTTAAAGCACAAAGATCTTCAGGTTCTAAATTATGAAGACTATTTTTTCCACATGCTCTTGCAATTGTTTGAGCTTCTAACGTCATTACTTTTAAATAATTTGAAAGTTTTCTGCCTGCTTTTTTAGGATCCAAACGTTTCATAAGTTTTGGATTTTGAGTGGATATTCCCGCAGGATCATTTCCCTCGTGCCAATCATCATATGCACCAGCTTTTGTTCCTAATTTTTTATATTCTTTTTCCCACTTTGGATCATTATCTCCAATTGCAATCATAGCAGCACTTCCAATTGAAACCGCATCCGCACCTAATGCTAATGCTTTTGCAACATCTGCACCGTTTCTTACACCACCAGAAATTACTAATTGTACTTCTCTGTGAGCGTTTAAATCTTGAAGTGCATCTACAGCAGGTCTTATACATGCAAGAGTTGGTTGACCAACATTTTCAATAAAAACCTCTTGTGTTGCTGCTGTTCCTCCTTGCATTCCATCAAGCACTACAACATCTGCTCCTGCTTTAACTGCTAAAGCTGTATCATAGTAAGGTCTTGCACCAGCAACTTTAATAAAAATTGGAACTTTCCATTTAGTAATTTCTCTTAATTCTAATATCTTTATTTTTAAATCATCAGGTCCTGTCCAATCAGGATGTCTACATGCTGATCTTTGATCAATTCCTTTTGGAAGTGTTCTCATTTCAGCAACTCTGTCGTTGATTTTTTGACCTAATAACATTCCACCACCACCTGGTTTTGCGCCTTGTCCAATAACAATTTCAATCGCATCTGCTTTTCTTAAGTCATTTGGATTCATTCCATATCGAGAAGGTAATAATTGATAAACAAGTGTTTTGGATTGTCCTCTTTCCTCAGGTGTCATTCCACCATCACCTGTCGTTGTAGATGTTCCAGCAATACTTGCTCCTCTTCCCAAAGCTTCTTTTGCAGGCCCTGATAATGCACCAAAGCTCATACCTGCAATTGTAATAGGAATATCAAGTTCTAAAGGTTTTTTTGCATACCTTGTTCCAAGAGTAACATTTGTTGTGCATCTTTCTCTATATCCTTCTAGAGGATATCTAGACATTGATGCTCCTAGAAATAATAAATCATCAAAGTGAGGAAGTTTTCTTTTTGATCCACCACCTCTAATATCATAAATACCAGTTTCAGCCGATCTTCTTATTTCAGAATTAGTGTACTCATCAAATGTCCAGGACTGCCTAGGATATGTTTTATTTTTTTTCATAATTAATAATTTGATACGTTATCAATATTAAAGTTATAAAGTTTTCTTGAGGATCCATATCTTTTAAAATCTCTTGCTTTAAAATTTTTAATATTTGCTTTTTTTAATAATTTATCTAATTTTTTTGTGTGTTTATTGTCCATTTTTTTTTCAACACAATCTGCACCAAGAGATCTCACTTTACCTCTTACATATATATCTGTTTCATATAAACTGTCTCCTAATGCCTCACCTGCGTTTCCACATACAACTAAATTTCCTGATTGCGCCATGAAAGCTGACATATGACCAACAGATCCTTTAACAATTATATCAATTCCTTTCATTGATATCCCACATCTTGAACTCGTATCACCATCTACAATCAATAATCCTCCATGTGCTGTTGCACCAGCAGATTGAGACGCATTTCCTTTGACATGCACTGTGCCTGACATCATATTCTCACCAACACCAGTACCAACATTTCCTTCAACTGTCACGTGAGCGTTTTGATTCATTCCAGCACAATAGTATCCAACATGTCCTTTTATAGTGACATCTAGATCATCAGTTAGTCCTGCACAAACAGCATGACTCCCTTCAGGATTTAATACTGTAAAACTTCTGTCATTTTTTTTTCTTTCTAAGTTTTGTAAAGTATCATTTACTTTTCTAAGCTCTAATTTTTTTAAATCTAAAATCATTAATTACCCCAAGAATAAACAACGCCTGGTTCAGGCTCAAAAATTTTTGCTTGATTGACATTTGGCAAATGTGCCATTGCTTGAAACTCAGATGCTATTGCAACATAATCTTTTGTTTCTGCAATCACCGCGGGTTTACATGCAATTTCATCTCTGAGTACTGCAAAACCTTTTCTAGTACCTGTAATAAATGTATAAAAACCATCAAGATCGTTTAATCCTGACTTTAAAGTATCTTTTAAATTCTTATTTTTAAGACTATCCGAAATATAACCCGCTGCAACTTCAGTATCATTTTCTGATTTAAAAACTGATCCATTTTTAACAAGTTTTCTTCTTAAATTATTATGATTTGATAATGATCCATTATGCACTATACATTCATCTTCACCAGTAGAGTAGGGATGGGAGCCATCAGTGGTGATAGCACTCTCTGTTGCCATTCTTGTGTGACCAATTCCATGGGTTCCACTAAATTCATTTAAATTAAATTTCTTTACAACATCTGACGGATTTCCAACTTGTTTAAATATTTCAATTGATTTTCCATATCCAACTAATGACACATTTTTAAATTTTATGCTTAAAACCTCATTAATTTTTGATGGTTTTTCTTTAGTTTTAAGAATTACGTGATCAGAATTTTTAACTAAGCTTGCGACTTTAATTTCTTTTGAAATTTGTTTCTTAAATGTTTCAAAGTTTACACCGGATAAACAAAGTGAATATTTATAATCTTTATTTTTTTCATTTTTATAAATTGCAAAACCTGCACTATCAGGTCCACGTGATTCCATATTTACTAGCATTCCTGAAAGCATTTTTCCTAAAGATTTTTCAAGCTTTGATGATTTTAAATAAATTCCAACTATACCACACATGATTTTTTACTTTGAAAATAATGACAATAGAAAATCTTTATAATAAAGGAGATTTACTATTACAATGATGATGATTGCGGCATACAAACCATACTTTGCTTTAGGCCACGCTAACCTTGCCATCTTACTTGGGGTTTTATTTTCTTGTTGATTATTATTTTTGGGATTTTCCATCTTTGAAAAAAGAGGGCACATATAATTATGTGCCCTCTTTAAAGTTTTAGCCGTCTGTTATATTGCTTTTCCAGTCATTAGCACCCGGTCTTTTTCTAGCAATTTCATTCATCTTACCATCTTCTTGTTTAGATGAAATCACATGCCAGCCTACCCAAATAAGAATTGCTATAATCACTAGCACTCCTTCTGAGCCAACACCTGGATAAACAGATCCTTGTACCTCAGAGGCACTTAAATGATCTATCCAATTTGATACTGTTGCCATCTATATACCTCCTTTATCTACTGGCAGAGACTACAGCTTTTTCGTCCTCTTTAGCCTCCTCCATTATTGTGTAATCAAGTCCTGCAAGCTCCACTTCTTTTGGAATTCTTAATTTACCCATTCCATGTAGAACTTTAGCAATTATATAACCTGGAAGCATACCAAGTACAAAAAACATAATTATTGCACCAATAAACATTCCTAAAGGATTAATCGCTGCATAGGTTGTTCCATCCCACATTTCTCCTACACCATAACCAGATGAAGGATAACCGTTTAAAACGAATCCACAAATTACAAGACCAACAAATCCAGCATAACCATGTACAGCTACTGCTCCAACTGCATCGTCGATTTTATATTTTCTTTCGACCCAGTAATGCATTTTGTAAGCTATAACTACACCTATCATACCGATTATCATTGATTGAATTGGATGATATAAATCATTTCCTGCAGATGCACAGATTATGCCCGCAAGTCCTGAAGAATAAGTCCAAAAAGGATCTCCTTTTGATATTACATAACCTGCCAACAATCCTCCAGATAACGACATTAAAAAGTTCATCGTTATTCCACTAAGTGTTGTTGGAGTTAGGTAGATGTTAGTTGCTGTAAAGAAAGTTACACCTTCCATACCATATTCAGGTCCAAGATCGTAAATTGGAACATTACAAGCTGCGTAGAAGCCCCAAAAACCTGTGTAGATTAAAAATAATCCAACAGTTACTAACCAAGGGTTTCTTGGTCCAATGTTTCTAGGTTCACCGCTCGAAGAAAATTTTCCAATTCTTGGTCCTAAAACAACAAGAACACCTAAAGCAAAACCTCCTGCAATTGCGTGAATAACACCTGAAGCATATGCATCGTGGTATCCTAATATTTTTAACATCCATCCATCAAAATGCCATCCCCATGAAGCATCTATTGTCCAAAAAACAGATCCTATTGCAATTGCGAGAATTCCAAATGCAAAAGTTGTTATTCTTTCAATAACTGCCCCTGATACTATTGAGGCTGCAGTCCATGAAAATAATAAAAAGGCTGCCCAAAAGACACCCATTATATGATCGTTAAGATTTACTGCCATCAATGCATTAGTAGGGTTAGCAAGATCATTTCCACCAAATCCGCCTCCAAGAACTAGACCAGTACTTTCGGTCATAATCGAAGGAGCTAATCCTGGTCCAGTTGGAAATGCCCAGTATATCCACCAACCAAAGAAAAACCACGTAACCGTAACCAAAGGTATAAGCATTGTGTTTTTCATAAGAGTATGTTGGTGATGTTTGTATCGAGATGCCCCAACTTCATACATACAAAATCCTACGTGGATCAAAAACATAAGAACCACAGTTACCCAATAGTAAAACTCTGTAAATATTGATGTGAGAGCACCTAATTGATCAGTCATATTTCTCTCTCCTATTAATAATTAATTAACTTTATGAAATTTTAGAGAGACTGACAATTTTAAATTAGTTATAAAAAATAGATGTTAATAATTATTTTATCAACTAAGAATTGAAATTTAAAATTTTAAGTAAGCTTTCTTTAAATCAACTAGAGGATGATTCGGTGACATTTGAAATTTCACAAGAAGCTCTCTTGCTATCATATCTCTATCTTGTTGATTGTTAGGTAGTTTTATTTTGCTTGGAATAGTTACCCAGCCATTAGCATTTCTATCAAATACAGCAGGTCTATTTTCTTCATACCCCATATGAACATCTTCCAACCAATTCAAATCATCCCAACCCATCGCTTCAATATATTTTTTAAGAAATGGGGTTAGTCGTGAGTAATCTGGCAGGAGATTCACATCATATCTATAACCGATTGTTTGACCAATCATTTTTTCTCTAGCTGTCTCTTTCTTTTTACCTAATTGGCCTTTTACTGCTTTTGACTTTTTTTTGTTTTTCTTAGCCATAATCAGTTTCTATATTTTATGAAAGTCTTTAACTCCTACTGTGTGGTTAGTTCCTGCTAAAGGCACTTTTGCTAAAGCTGATGCCTCCATAGTTAATGCCGCCATATCCTCTGGCTCTAAAGAGTGGATATTTGTTTTACCACATGCTCTTGCTAGAAGCTGTGCTTCTAAAGTCATTGCATGTAAATAGTTATATACTCTTAATGCAGCATCATCTGGGTTTAATCTTTTTCTTAATTTTGGATCTTGAGTAGCAACACCAACTGGACATCTACCTGTATGACAGTGATAACAATGTCCCGCCGGAACACCCATCTCTTTTTCAAAATTAGATTCTGGAATTTCTTTGTTACAGTTAAGAGCAACCATAGCACCTGTTCCAATTGCAATTGCATCAGCACCTAATGCTAAAGCTTTTGCCATGTCAGCACCATCTCTCACTCCACCTGCATAAATTAAAGTAACTTTTCCAGTTTTACCTACATCATCTAGAGCTCTTCTTGCTTCTCTAATACCTGCTATTCCAGGAATACCCGTATTTGCTGCAGCGATGTGTGGGCCTGCTCCAGTGGAACCTTCCATTCCATCTAAATAAATAGAGTCTGGATCACATTTCGCTGCCATACGAACATCATCGTAAACTTTAGCAGCACCAAGTTTTAATTGAATTGGCACTTTATTTTTTGTTAATTCTCTTAGCTCTTGTACTTTTAATGCAAGGTCATCTGGACCTAACCAGTCAGGGTGTCTTGCAGGAGATCTTTGATCAATACCAGCTGGCAGTGATCTCATTTCTGCAACCTGATCAGTTACCTTCTGACCCATTAAGTGACCACCCATTCCAACCTTTTGTCCTTGTCCGATGAAAACTTCAATTCCATCTGCAAGTTGAGCATGATGTGGGTTAAATCCATATCTTGATTGAATACATTGATAGAACCATTTTTCAGAATATCTTCTTTCATCTGGTATCATTCCACCTTCACCTGAACAAGTAGCACTCCCAGCCATTGTTGCACCTCTTGCTAAAGCAGTTTTTGCTTCATAAGATAATGCACCAAAACTCATCCCTGTAATGTAAACAGGTATATCT
>CACHTB010000004.1 GCA_902582735.1 uncultured Pelagibacteraceae bacterium | reverse complement strand
ACAGATTATGTAATTGGTTTAGATGCTAGTTATAGTTTTGGTGACACTACATTTACAGGAATTAGCTTATATTATTGTGGCGTTGTTGGTTTAATTATTACTGGATTACTAATTTGGATTACTGAATATTACACGGGTACAGATTATCGTCCCGTTAAAACAGTGGCCGCATCTTCAACAACTGGACATGGTACGAATGTTATACAGGGATTAGCTATATCAATGGAAGCAACTGCTATACCAGCATTAATTATTGTTGCGGGTATATTAATAACAAATGCGATTGCTGGTTTATTTGGAATTGCAATTGCGGTTACAACAATGCTTGCGCTAGCAGGCATGGTCGTAGCACTTGATGCCTATGGACCAGTAACAGACAACGCTGGTGGAATTGCAGAAATGTCTAATCTACCAAAAAATGTTAGAAGAACAACAGATGCATTAGACGCTGTAGGAAATACAACAAAAGCAGTCACAAAAGGTTATGCTATAGGGTCAGCTGGTTTGGGTGCTTTGGTTTTATTTGCAGCATATACTGAAGACATTAAATATTTCTCAAAAGAAACTGGTTCTAAACTTGAGGGAATAGTAGTTTCTTTTGATTTATCAAATCCATTTGTAGTAGTTGGTTTATTAATTGGTGGAATGCTTCCATACTTGTTTGGTTCAATGGGAATGCAAGCGGTTGGAAGAGCAGGCGGTGCTGTTGTTATCGAAGTTAGACGACAATTTAAAAAAATTCCTGGAATAATGAAACGTAAAGCAAAACCAGATTACGGTAAACTTGTTGATTTATTAACTAAAGCAGCAATTAAAGAAATGATAATACCTTCATTGTTACCAGTTTTATCTCCAATTGTTTTATATATAATAATTCTACCAATAGGTGGCCAGGTCGCTGCTCTATCTTCAGTTGGAGCCATGTTGCTTGGAGTAATTATTACTGGGTTATTTGTTGCAGTTTCAATGACAGCAGGTGGTGGAGCTTGGGACAATGCAAAGAAGTATATTGAGGATGGTAAATTTGGTGGAAAGGGATCTGAGGCCCATAAGGCAGCAGTAACTGGTGATACAGTGGGAGATCCATACAAAGATACAGCTGGACCAGCTGTAAATCCAATGATTAAAATTACAAATATTGTTGCTCTATTGCTACTTGCAGTTATCGCTGGTGGTCATTAATCTTTATTAGTTCTATTTCTTGCAGGAGCATTAACTTTCTCCCGCAAACTTGAGAATATATTATATATAGTATTATCTTGTTCAAATTCTTTTGTAGTAATTTTTTTAACATATTTTAGCTCTTTCATATCATTGAGATCAACTAATTTCTTGTTTTTTACTAAACCTTGGTTATTAAATTCAATAACTAAAATATTATTTTTACTAATTTTTTTTATACCCAACTTAAACAATGACTGGTTTGTTTGTTTTCTCTCTATATAAAACCATTTATTTGAATTGAATTTGCTAATAGAGGAGGGATGCCCAATAACTGCGATTATGTCATTTTTATTTGATTTATTAATTACTATATTTTTTAATTTATTCTCTAGAGAGATAAAACCGTGGTTTTTTGATACTTTATTTGATGAACAAGCGGTGATAAAAAAAACAATTAGTAATAACAAAATACGCATATGAATTCTGAATATTTAAATATTTACAACAATTTAATTAAATTAACTAGAAATAAAAATCTATACTTAAACCTTGAGAGAAATGATGAATTCTCTGATCGACTATTGTTTCTTATGTTTCACTTTGCATTATTTTTGAAAAAATTTAAATCAGAAATTAATAAAAATAAATCACAAGAATTATTCGATTTTTTTGTAAGGCAAATTGAACTTTCTATTAGAGAAATAGGTTATGGAGATGTTTCTGTTAATAAAAAAATGAAAGATTATGTTAATATATTTTATGCTATTCTTGATAAAATTGAAATTATGGACATGTCTAAAGATGAAAATATTGCTATTTTTTTCAAAAAAATATTCAATTTAGATAAAAATATTAAGTTTTATGCAAATTATTATAAAAAATATAACGAATACCTTTCAAATAATACTTTAAATAACTTTACAAAAGATATAATAATCCATAATTTTTAAATATGGCTGTACCAAAACGTAAAACAACAAAATCTAGAGCTGGAATGAGAAGATCTCATATAAAAGTTTCATCTAAGAATATAATTGAAGATAAAAATTCCGGTGAGTACAGATTATCTCACCACTTAGATTTAAAAACTGGATTTTATAAAGGAAGACAAGTTTTAGATCCTAAAGAGTAGTTTTTTATGACAGATCGTATTACCATTGCTATCGATGCAATGGGTGGTGAAAATTCACCTGATAAAACCATTGAAGGACTTTCCCATCACCTAAAGAGCTCAAACAATATATTTTATTTAATCTTTGGAAATGAAAAATCAATACATCCACTTATAAAAAAATATAAAATTAACTCAGATAAATTCAAAATAATTCATACAGAAAAAATCATAGAGGATACAGATACAGCTCTAGGTGCTGCAAAGAAAGGGAAAGATACAAGTCTCTGGCTTGCAATGGAAAGTTTAAAGGAAGGGGAGTCTGATTGCGTTGTTTCGGCTGGTAACACTGGAGCTCTTTTTGTTATAGCAAAACTTAATCTTGAAATGATAACAAACATTGACAAACCTGCGTTGTCAGCACTATGGCCAAATAGAAATGGAATGAATGTAGTTCTTGATTTAGGAGCAAACATAGAATGTAACGAAAAAAATTTAATTGATTTTAGTGTAATGGGCTCAGCTTTGCATAAATCGTTATTTGAAAACGAAATCTCAAAAGTAGCTTTACTTAATATTGGCTCAGAAGAAATAAAAGGAAATACAATTATTAAAAATACATACCAAGCCTTGAATGATAAAAAAAATAATTTATTTGAATTTTGTGGCTATATAGAAGGAAATCATATTATGGATGGTGGTGTAAACGTAATAGTAACAGATGGTTTTACTGGTAATATTGCCTTGAAAACAGCAGAAGGCACAGCGAATTTTATTACATCTGAACTTAAAAAATCTATGACCTCAAATTTCATTGGAAAATTTTCATCTTTATTAAATATTAAGAATTTAAAAAAATTCAAAAATAAACTAGACCCCAGATTGTATAATGGTGCTATATTACTTGGATTGAACAAGCCAGTAATAAAAAGCCATGGATCAACAGATGCAATTGGATTTGCAAATTCTCTTAAAGTTGGTGAAAAAGTTATAAAAGGAAGATTGATTGATAAAATTAAAGAAAATATAAATTAATCAATGAGAATCAATCTGACAAAAAAACAAATTGTTAACTCAATTTACATGCAAATTGGGTTTTCAAAAAAAATTTCAGAAAATTTACTTGAGGATGTTTTTCAAATAATATTAAATAATCTTATTTCTAACAAAAAAGTAAAAATTGCAAAATTTGGTACGTTTTCATTAAGAAATAAAAATGAACGTATTGGAAGAAATCCAAAAACAAAAGAGGTTAAAATAATTTCATCACGAAAAGTTGTTTTATTTAAACCCTCAAAAGAATTAAAAAATTATATAAATAATGACTAAAAAAACCTTGGATGCATATAAAACAATCAGTGAAGTTGCTGAAATTCTGAATTTAGTTAATTCAAAAAATGGAGCATTGTCAACACATACACTAAGATATTGGGAAAAAGAATTTAAACAAATTAAACCAAAAGTATTAGCAGGTAATAGAAGATACTACGATGTTGAAACTATAGAAATAATCAAAAATATAAAATTTTTATTAAAAGACAAGGGCATGACCATTGAAGGAGTTAAAAAACAACTAGATAGCGAGCAAACATATCTTGACGAAACAGTCAATATATCTATAAACACGAAAAACATTTTAAAAACCAAACTAAATAAAATTTCTAAATTGATAAAAGAAATAAAAAAATAAAATGGCCAAAAAAACACACGTAAAAGTTAGACTTGTCCCAGAAGCTAAACCAGATAGTCCATTTTTCTATTATGTAAAAAAACCTGCTGGTGGTGAAAAAGCAAAGGTTAAACTAAAGGCAAAGAAATATAATCCGGCTACTCGAAAACATGAAGTCTTTGTTGAAAAAAAACTTCCACCACATAGTAAATGATTATTTTTTTTTAAAATTTCTTCTCTCATAATCAATATATGCGAATATCATATTTTTCCATATCCGATTAGTTATCTTGGGATCGATTTTTTTTTTTAATGATTTTTTTTTTATATTATTAAGGATTTTTGAAATTCTTTTTTTATCAACTATTTCACTTTTGTGATTTTTAAGCTTGAGGACATCTTTGACTATATTGCTTCTTAAACTTATTAGATTTAATAATTTATTATCTAAGATATCTAGCCTTTTTCTAAGTGTATTTAATTTTTTTCGATTATTTGGCGACATTTGAACAATTGGAATTCTATATAAATATTATATTAAGATAAACATGTATATAGAAATTAACAATGAGTACAGACCATTTATTGCAAAATGGTTATTAGTAATGTTTTTTTTAGTTTCTTTAATGATAATTATTGGTGGCCTAACTAGATTAACAGACTCTGGTTTATCTATAACCGAGTGGGAGTTTTTTAAAGGTTTCTTTCCCCCAGTGAGTAAGAATACTTGGATTCAATATTTTGAAGCATATAAAAAAATTCCTGAATTTCAGCTACAAAACTACAGCATGTCTCTTAGTGAGTTCAAAGTAATATTTTGGTGGGAATGGTTCCATAGATTTTTTGGAAGATTAATTGGGTTATGTTTCTTACTTCCTTTGATATATTTTTCTTTTAAAATCAAATTATTAAATCTACTTCATTATTATTTGATATTCTTATTAATATGTTTTCAGGGTTTTATTGGATGGTATATGGTAAGAAGTGGATTAGTCGATAGAGTGGACGTAAGTCATTATAGGTTGTCAGTCCACTTATTGATTGCCTTTTTAATTTTATCATTAATTTTATGGAATTATTTAAAATTAATAAAAATTAAAAGTACATTAAACAAGTTAAATCCTATAATTCCACTTTTATTTATTATTTTGATTTTTACTCAAATAGTAATTGGTGCGTTTGTATCGGGGATGGACGCAGGTAAAATTTACAATTCTTGGCCTTTAATGGGTAATTCATATTTTCCAGATGATAATAATATAATTAATTTATTTAAATTATCTGCATTTAACGATCCTTCATTAGTCCAATTTATTCACAGAAACTTAGCATACATTATAGTAATTTTTTATTTATTTATTGTTTATAAAACTTATAAAGCAAAGATGTTTGGTTTATATAAATCCGTAAATGTATTAGGTATTTTACTTATTTTTCAGATTATTTTAGGAATTGTGACAGTTATATATGGTGCACAGATATATATTGCATCTGTACACCAAATAAGTTCAATTTTTTTAGTAAGTGCTTGTATATATTTTTATTTTATAAATACAAAATCTAACTTACAGCTTTCAAACTAGGTTTTCCTGAAGCACCTAATGCTTGGTCCAGATCAGCAATAATATCATCGGGATGTTCTATACCTATTGAAAGTCTAACATATCCTGGTGTTACACCCGCTGCTAGCAATTCCTCTTCTGTTAATTGACTATGAGTGGTTGTTGCTGGATGAATCGCTAAACTTCTAGCATCACCAATATTTGCAACGTGATAAAACATCTTAAGAGCTTCTATGAACTT
Organism: uncultured Pelagibacteraceae bacterium; assembly: GCA_902582735.1. Classification (GTDB taxonomy): domain Bacteria; phylum Pseudomonadota; class Alphaproteobacteria; order Pelagibacterales; family Pelagibacteraceae; genus Pelagibacter. The sequence continues at coordinate 46,177 of CACHTB010000004.1, read as the reverse complement.
TTTACCCGCTTCAACTCCACCTTTTACTTCTATTCCAATTAATGCTCCATTTCCACCCTTCATATATTTTTTTGATCTTTCAGCAATTTTTCCTTTATGCAGAGTGGGGTAGATAACTCTATCTACATTTTTATGTTTTTGTAAAAATGCAACAGCTTTCTCGGCATTAGAACAATGTTGTTTCATCCTTAACGGAACAGTTTCTAATCCTTGAATTATTCCCCAGGCATTATCGGGTGCTAATGGTGCTCCTAGATCTCTTAAGAGAACAACACGTGCTCTTACTGCGTATGATACATTCGCTCCAGTCAACTGCGGAACTACAACACCCCATTGTGCCCCTCCATAACTTGCATCAGGCTCATTAAATAATGGTTGTCTTTTAGGATCCTTTGTCCAGTCAAAATTACCTCCATCAACAAGACATCCTCCTATTACGGTACCATGACCACCAATAAACTTAGTTAGTGAATGAACTACTACAGCAGCTCCATGTTCTAATGGCTTACAAATAACTGGCGCTGCAGTATTATCCATAATTAAAGGGATATTGTGCTTTCTTCCGATGTCTGAGACCTCTTTAATTGGAAATACTCTTAAGTATGGATTTGGTAAAGTTTCTGCATAAAAACATCTTGTTTTATCATCTATTAATTTTTCAAAATTGCTTGGATCTGATGGATCAGCATATCTACATTCAATACCTAATTTTTTTAAAGTATGTGTGAACAAATTAACTGTACCCCCGTATAAATCTGTGGAACTGATAAAATTATCACCTGATTGACATACATTCATTATAGCAAATGTTGATGCTGCTTGTCCTGAACCAACACTAACAGCCGCTAGTCCACCCTCAAGAGCCGCAACTCTTTTTTCTAAAACGTCATTTGTTGGATTCATTATTCTTGTGTAAATGTTTCCAAATTCTTTTAGTGCAAATAAATTTGCAGCATGATCTGTATCATTAAATTGATAAGATGTTGTTCTATATACTGGTACAGCTACTGCAGTAGTTGCTGGATCTTTTCTGTAATCACCGCCATGTAATGCAATTGTTTCTGGATTTTTTGATTTAGTCATAATTTCCCCCTTAATATAACTATTAAACTTTAATGCGAATTTATAATCAAGGTAATTTTTGTCGTTGTATTTGGGAAACCTTAAAATTAACAAAATTAAAGAAAAAATTTGAAACGTTTTTTTGAAGATTCAATCAAAGATAGAAAAATTCTAATTTATTTTTTTTCTATAACAAATAACTCGTTATTAAAATATATACCTTTATGTTTGTTTACAATTTGCTGAACAATTTTTTGATAATTTTTTTGTCTCTCAGCCTTCATTATTTGCTCGTCAGATATTTGATTTACATAAACAGATGCATTCCAAGCAGAGAATATAAGTGAAGTTGCGATTCCTCCAGAAATTTCATTTGGTAAAGCTCTTAAAATATACTTAATTTTTTGTTTTTTGTGAAATTTCAGAGATTTTAAAATGTCTTTATTAGTATTATTTTTAATATACTTAACAATAGATTTATGAAGTGATGGAAAAGGTTTTTCTTTAGGCCATATTTTTTTAATAATCTGATTTCCAGGATCTTCTCCACATGCATGAACTACTACAAGTTTACCTTTTTTATCTAACGATTTTATCATTGGATCGATTACATATTTTACTTTCTTTTCAGCTGAAATTCTGGATCTATAGGGTTGTGAAGCAATAATAAAATCATAATGCGATTTTCCATCATTTTTTTTTGGAATAACATTTTTTAGTGAAAATTCTTGATCTTTTCTATATATTACAATCACTGATGGTTCTTTATATGTTGGATTTCCTGTTTTAGTATTCCTTTCTATTTGCCATTTTTTACTCAAAAATTCCTGATTTAGTTTTCTTAATTGTATATTAAAGTCTAAAGATGAATTACCTTTAAGTTTAACGATTTTCCAATTCATTTTTTTTTGTTTTTTTAAATCATTTGATTTAAGTGATGTTGACTCAACATAATTTAAATTTGAAATTACAAACACTGTATTCTTATGTTCAACAAATCTATCAGGAAGTTTCTCAAGGCCTAATCTCACATCTTCCATACTAATTTCTTTCGTATTTACTAAAAGAGGTACGTTAGGCATTTTTTGATGACATTGTCTCATAACATTCATTAACAACGATCCATCTCCCATGCCTGCATCAAATATTTTTAGAGCAGGAAATTTTGGTTTTAGATTTTGAACTATTGGTTTAAGTGCGTCTGAAATTTTATTTTTTTCATTAGTGGTCGTTACAAATAGCAAATATTTTTGCCTATTATCAAAAAACCTAAAATTTTTTTTCATTAATTCAATTTTTTTGCAGGATAATATTTTAAAATAAATTGTTTTAGTACCTTCAATACTCTATCTGCCTCCTCTAGAAGCATCATGTGACCACAATTATCAATAATTTCTACTCGACTATTATCAATTAAATCAGCTAACTTTTTTCCTTCTTTAACAGGACACATTTTATCTCCAGTTGCAAGAATAGAAAGTGTTGGTATCTTAATTTTTTTTGCAGCTTCAAAACCATTCTTATAATTATCACATGCTCTAAAATCAACTCCAAGAGTGTTTTTAATTGTTCTAGATTTTGCTAGCATGCCACCTGTATTAATATGATACAGTCCAGGAACAGGATGACCACCAAAGTGTCCCGCTGGGCCATGGGCCCAATCCATCATTAAGTCAACTGCTTTTGGATTATTATTTTCTGCAAGCGATAATAACTCTGGATTCATTGGTATAGCTCCTGCACCACCCATTAAACTTAATGTTTTAATCTTTTCAGGATATCTTGAAGCACACTCCATTGTAACTAAACATCCTTGCGAATGTCCTACCAATGATGCTTCTTTGTAACCAACTGCATCTACTACATTACTTACCCAATCAGCCATTTCTTCAATTGATTTTAAGCTTTCTCCACCAGATAAGCCATGACCAGGCATGTCTAAAGCTAAAACACTATATCCGTGAAATGCAAAGTATCTTGTCTGTAAAACCCAAGTCATGTGTGTTAATCCACTACCATGAATAAAAATAATTAAAGGTTTATTTTTATCAAAAGGGCGTCCTCCTGTAGATGCAAAAACTTCTGAGCCGTTTACTTCAAATTTCATTGATTTGAAACAAGTCTTGGTTTTCTTGCTGCTCTAAATCCTGCTTCAAAATCGTTTTTTATATCATCTATATCTTCAATACCAACAGAGAGTCTAATCATGTCATGTGAAAGTCCAGCAAATTTTAAGGTAGCCTCATCCATTTGTGAATGTGTTGCAGATGCAGGATGAATTACTAATGTTCTTGTATCCCCTACGTTTGCTAAATGTGAAGCGAGTTTTACGTTATTAATAAATGCTTCACCAGCTTCTTTTCCACCTTTAATACCAAATGCTATCATTGATCCTCTTCCATTAGGTAATAATTTTTTTGCTAATTCATGATCAGGATGATCAGGAACACTCGGATGAGAAACCCATGCCACGCTTTCGTGACTAGATAAATATTCAACCATTTTTTCTGCATTAGAACAATGTTTTTGCATTCTTACAGATAAAGTTTCAATTCCTTGTAAAACATTCCAAGCATTTTGTGGACTTAGACAAGGTCCAAAATCTCTCATACCTTCAGCTCTAGCTTTCATCGTGAATGCTGTAGGTCCAAATTCTTCCGCAAATGAAAGTCCGTGATATCCCTCGTATGGAGTTGTCATCGTTGGAAATTTATCGTTTTGCATCCAATCAAATTTACCACCTTCGACTAAGATACCTGCCATTGATGATCCATGCCCAGCCATCCATTTAGTTAATGAATGAACAACTATATCAGCTCCATGTTCTATTGGCTTACATAGGTAAGGTGTTTGATAGGTAGCATCAACCATTAAAGGTATTCCAGCCTGATGAGCAATTTTAGCAATCTCAGGCATATTCATTAGTTCGTTTCCAGGATTACCAACTAATTCGCCAAATATACCCTTGGTATTCTCTTGAATAGCTTTTTTAAATCCTTCTGTATCTCTTGGTTTTACAAACGTACATTTGATTCCAAATTTAGGAAGAGTAAGTCTAAATAAATTTACAGTGCCTCCATATAATTGTGATGATACTACTAAATGGTCTCCAGCTTGGCATAAAGTCATTATTGTTAAAAATATTGCACTCATGCCTGATGAGGTTGCTAATGCAGCAGTACCACCTTCTAGTGCAGCAACTCTTTCCTCAAGAACTGCAACTGTTGGATTTGAAATTCTACTATATATGTGTCCGCCTCTTTCTAAATTAAAAAGAGCAGCAGCATGATCTACATCATCGAATAAATATGAGGTAGTTTGATAAATTGGCACTTGTCTTGAACCAGCATTTTTGTGTGGTTGATATCCTGCGTGTAAGCTTAAAGTATCAAATTTATATGTTTTAGGTTCAGCACCTTTTTTTTTATCACTCATTTATTCTCCTATAATTTTTAAATTAGACATTGAATGTCGGAAACTAGCATAAAATATCAATTATAATAGACTTTTTTGGTCTTCTAATAAATTGACAATAAACGTTTTTGTAAGTATTAATCCCGCACATCATGACAAAATTTGTTAAAAAAGCTGATATTCAATCAAAATGGTTTGAGATAGATGCGACAGATGCGGTTGTTGGAAGAATTGCTACCGTAGTGTCAAAGATAATTAGAGGCAAAAACAAAACTACTTTCACACCACATATGGACCATGGTGACTTTGTAGTAGTAAAAAATGTAGATTTAATAAAATTTACTGGTAATAAATTTCAAAATAAAAAATACTTTAGACATACTGGGCATCCTGGCGGCATCAAGGAAACTACCCCTGAAAAATTACATGATACAAAACCTGGTGAAGTTTTAAAATTAGCTGTGAAAAGAATGTTACCAAGTGGGGCGCTTGCAAAAAAACAATTAGGTAAACTAAAAATTTATAAGGGATCAAATCATCCACATGAAGCTCAAAATCCTGAAAAGATTGAGTTATCAAAATTAAATAATAAAAATGTGGTTAGAAATTAAAATGGAAAAAAATATTAATCAATCACCAAAAATTAAATTAGACTTCAAAGATAGTAAATATGCGACAGGAAGGAGAAAAACATCTATCGCGAAGGTTTGGTTAAAAAAAGGCACTGGCAATATTTATGTAAATGGGAAAAAGTTAGATGATTATTTCACAAGTTCATCTCATAAGATGCAAATCATGAGACCGTTCGATATAATCAATCAATCTACAGAATACGATGTTAAATCAAAAGTTGTTGGTGGTGGTCATACTGGTCAAGCAGGAGCATTGGTTCATGGCATATCAAGAGCACTCCTTCAATTTGATGAAAATCTTAAGCCTACCTTAAGAAAAGAAAAACTTACGACTAGAGACTCTAGATCTGTGGAGAGAAAAAAACCTGGTAGAGCAAAAGCTAGAAGAAGTTTTCAATTTTCTAAAAGATAATATCTTTTTACATTACAACTGTTATATTGTTTTATGTCTAGGCTAAATGTTTTGGTATGCGGATCTTCAGGATATATTGGAATTGAGTTAGTTAAAATTTTAACAAGACATAAAAAAATCAAAATCAAATACCTATGTGGGAATAGTTCTGTAGGTAAAAATATTTCATTTTATGATAAATCCTTATCGAAAAAAAAATTACCAATCATAAGAAAATTTCAAAGAAAATTTTTAAAAGAGATTGATGTTGTCTTCTCAGCACTACCAAATGGTGAAGCTCAAAAAATGTCTAAAATTTTATTAGATAAAAACATACTTATTGATTTGTCAGCTGATTTTAGATTAAAAAACAAAAATGATTATTTAAAATGGTATAAAATTAAACATAGTGCCCAAAAATTAATTAAAAATTCAATTTATTCATTGCCAGAATTAAAAAAGAAACAGATCAAAAATAAAAAAATAATAGCGTCACCTGGATGCTATCCTACTTCTATTTTATTGCCATTGGCACCTTTAATTCAAAAAAATTTAATTTCGAACAGAAATATAGTAATAGATTCAAAATCTGGTTATTCTGGAGCCGGACGTAGCGTTCATAAAAAATACAAAAATAAAAACCTTTATGAATCACTAAGTGCTTATGGAATTGCAAATCATAGACATAACTCTGAAATTCAACAGGAATTAGATTTATATACAAAAAAAAAAATTTTTTTTGATTTTACGCCTCATCTAACACCAATGTTTAGAGGAATTATTACAACTATAAATGTAGATTTAAAAAAAAATATAAGTGCAAAAAAAATACATCGGTACTTAAGTAAATTTTACAAAAAAAGTAAATTTGTTAAAATTAAAAAAATTAATTCTTTGTTGAGCACAAGTGAGGTTATAAATACAAATAATTGCTTGATATCTATTTGCAATAGTAAGAATAAAAATAAATTAATAATTTTATCTGCAATAGATAATCTTATAAAAGGGGGCGGGGGTCAGGCTGTGCAAAGTATGAATATATATTATGGATTTAAAGAAGATGAGGCTTTAAATGTTTAAAATATTACAATTAATGATTATTTTAATTTTTGTTACTAACTGCTCTATTGATACAAAAACAGGTTTTTGGGAGAATAAAAAAGAGATATCAACTGACACAGGGCTATCTTCATTAAGCTTTGATGAAGATTTAACATTTGATGAATTTAAAAATAATATAATTATCTATGGTAAGAAAAGTAAATATCCAAAATTAATGGAATAAAGTTATGAAGCAAGTTAAGATTGCAATAGTTGGTTTAGGACAAATTGGTAATTATCTATACAATGAACTCATTATAAAGAAAAAAGATATAGAAATTAAAACTGGTAAAAAAATACAAATAGTTGCTATATCTGCTAAAAATAAAAATAAGAAACGAAATTTTAAGATAAATAAAAAAATATTTTATAAAAATCCATTAGATATAATTAAACATAAAAAAGCAGATGTTTTAATAGAAGCAATAGGTTTTGCTGACGGTTTGTCAAAAAAAATTGTAGAAAATGCTCTAAAAAATAAAATACATGTTATAACACCTAATAAAGCATTAATTTCCAAACATGGTGATTATTTATCTTTATTAGCTGAAAAAAATAAAGTCAATCTCGAATTTGAGGCTGCAGTTGCTGGTGGCATACCGATTGTCAGAACTATTAAAGAAGGATTAGCGACAAATAAAATTACTAAGGTTTACGGAATATTAAATGGTACATGTAATTATATACTTTCTCAAATGGAGAAAACAAAAAATAGTTTTAAAAATGTTTTAAGAAATGCGCAAAAATTAGGTTATGCTGAACCTGGAAATCCAAAACTTGATCTTAATGGTTACGATGCATTAGCAAAAGTTAAAATCTTATCTGCTTTAGCTTTTAACTGTAAAATTTCAAAATCACAATGTTTGATGGAAGGAATTGAAAAAATTGAAGCTACAGACTTTGATATTGTTGAAAAATTAAACTTAAGAATTAAACTATTAGGTATTACAGAAGTTATTAATAATAAAATTTTCGAACGTGTTCATCCATGTTTAGTATCAAAAGATTCTTATATTGGAAATGTAAGTGATGTAATGAATGCTATTATTCTAGAGGGCAAGCCTGTTGGTGAAAGTGTGATGCAAGGTGAAGGGGCAGGGCCTGGACCAACCACATCAGCATTAATGTCTGATTTATTATCAATTTTAAGAGGTAATATTAAGTTTCCATTTGGTATATCAAATAATAAAAGAAATATATCAAATAGTTATAAATATAATTCGTATGAAAATTCTTTATATCTAAGGGTTGAGGTTAAAGATAAACCAGGTGTACTTTCATCCATTACAAATATATTAGCTAAAAATAACATTTCAGTTCAAAGACTAATACAAATTCCAGATAATAAGAAAAAAACTGCTTCAATCATAATTATCACTCATAAATGTAAAGAGATTAATTCAAGCAAATGTATAAATATGTTAAAAAAAGCCTCAAATATAATTAAGGAACCTAATTTAATAAGGCTTTTTAATTAAGTAAATTCTCAATACTATTAATTATTTTTTTTGAGGTCGGTCTTGTAAAAGACATAAATGTATCTTCAATTTTACCATTTGGATTTATTAATATTTTATGAAAATTCCATTTAGGAATAGTTGATTTCCCATGATTTTTAAATGCCCATTTATATATTTCATGCGCATTATCTCCTTTAACGTCAGTTTTTGTGGTCATAGGAAAAGTTATATTAAAATTAACTTCACAAAATTCTTTAATTTCTTCATTACTACCTGGTTCTTGTGAACCAAATTGATTTGAAGGCATTCCTATTACTACGAAACCGTTGTTTTTATAAGTATCCCAAATTTTTTGTAAATCATCATATTGTTTAGTAAAACCACATCTACTGGCCACATTTACTAAGAGAACAGTTTTGCCTTTATACTCAGATAGATTTATTTCATCACCTGAAATTGACTTTAATTTAAAGTCAAAAAATACTTTATCATATTTTGCAAACACACTTTTTAAATTAAACATACTCATTAATATTATTATAAAAATTAACTTAAAATTTACTTTTTTTTTCATTTATTTTTTGAAAAAATAAGTAGTAACAAATAACCAAAAACAGTAGAAAGCAGAGAACCCGACAGGACTCCAATTTTAACCCCATCCATATATTGCATACTATCTACAAAAGCTAAATTCCCAACAAATAAACTCATAGTAAAACCAATGCCTGTTAGTACTCCAACTGCATAAAAATTAATCCAATTAGAATTAGTGGGCATTTGTGCAAATTTTAGTTTTATTGAGACATAAGAAAAAACAAAAACACCCAATTGTTTTCCTACAAATAAACCTAATAATATACCTAGAGGGACTTTATTTAAAAGTGAGGCAAATGTTAAGCCTTCAAGTGACACTCCCGCATTTGCGAATGCAAAAAGTGGCATAATACCAAAAGCAACGTATGGGCTAATTGAATGCTCTAATTTAATCAAAAGTGAAAAATCTTTCTCTTTTTTTCTATGTGGTATTGTACAAGCTAACAAAACGCCAGCTATAGTAGCATGAATTCCAGATTGATGAGTAAACTCCCAAAGAAACAAACCTACAATTAAATATGGTAAGAATTTTTTAACATTAAATTTATTTAAAATTAGCAATATTATGAATGCTATAAGCATTAGAGATAAATATTTTATGCTTAAATCTCCAGAATAAAACAACGCAATTATAACAATTGCACCTAAATCATCAATTATTGCAAGAGCTGTTAAAAAAACTTTTAAAGAAATTGGTACCCTAGAACCTAGTAAAGATAAAACTCCAAGGGAAAATGCAATATCAGTTGCAGATGGTATTGCCCAACCAACTATTGTTTCCGAATTTCCAAAATTTACAAATATATAAAAAAGTGCAGGTACTAACATTCCACCAACAGCACCAATAATAGGAAGCATAGCTTGTTTAATGTTTGACAGCTCGCCTTGCAGAAATTCTCTTTTAATTTCTAAAGTTACAAAAAAGAAAAATATTGCCATCAAAGCATCATTTATCCAATGTAAAACTGATAACTTAATGCCAAAGTTGTTTACACCAATAAACAAATACTTTTCTAAAGTGTTAAAATATAGGTTTGATAATTCTGAATTGCTTATTACTAAAGCAATTATAGCACTAAATAATAATACTAAGCCGCTCGCTGCTTCTAATTTGAAAAACCATCTAAATGGTTTAGTTATATTATTTATCATTATCTTATTAAATCTTTAATAAATGAGTTAATGTCAGCTATAATTGCATAAAAGCTATTAAGCATTGGATTTAAAAAAGGCATATATTCAGATAATTCAATCTTAAAAGTATCTATAATAATTATTAATGCTGCTACTGAAATAATTATAACAATTATCATATTTAATAATTTTATTGGTTTGTCTTTTTTTTTTGGTTTTTGTTCTCTTTTTTTTACTTTATTTATAACTTTTTGATCTTTTTTTATTTCTTTTTCAATAGTTTCATCTTCAACAGGTATAAATTCTTGTGATGGATTAATTTTTTTTTCTCGATTTTTATTTTCTATAATTACTTCCTCTGATTTAATTGGTTCCTCAATTATTTCCTCTTTTTTTTTAATTATAAAATGCCATTTGTGCATGCAATTACTACATTGTAACAATCTTCCATCCTCGGGAATAAGATTTTGATTAATGTTAAATCTCTTATTACATTTTGGGCAGCTAATTATCATAAGGTTAAAATATATTACAAATTAATAGTTTTTTATTAATAATCGACATTAATATACTTTGAAATTTAATTATTCTACTGTATTAGTACTGCATTCGGAGTGTAGCGCAGCCTGGTAGCGCATCTGGTTTGGGACCAGAGGGTCGCAGGTTCGAATCCTGCCACTCCGACCATCTTTATGAAAAAAGCTAAAATATATAAACCCTCAAAAACAGCTATGCAGTCTGGCACCAAAAAATTTGATAAATGGATTATTGAGTTTATTACAGATAAACCAGGTATAAATCCACTTATGGGTTGGGAGAGTTCAACAGATACAAACTCAGAATTAAAGTTAGAATTTTCCTCAAAAGAACTAGCAATTGAATATGCAAAAAAAAATAAGATTAACTTCGAACTTATAGAACCAAAGATGAGAAAAATAATTAAAAAATCTTATTCTGATAATTTTATTAAATAATTGAATGTTTAGATTCTTCATACAAAAAAATTGGTTTATTTGGTCCTGGATAGGTTCCGCTATTATTTTGTCCTCACTTTGGGTTCAAGTAAAACTTGATGTGAAAATTAATGAATGGTTCGGTGAATTTTATGACATGATACAAAAGGCCTTAGCTGCTCCAAATTCAATAACAATGAATGAATATTGGATGAGCTTGTTATCATTTATAAAATTAGCAGCAATGGCTGTATCTCTTGGTGTAATAATAAGCTTTTTTACGGCTCACTATTTATTTAGATGGAGAACAGCAATGGTCGAGTGGTATCACAGTGTATATGAAAAAGCACGGTTAATAGAGGGAGCATCACAACGTGTTCAAGAGGACACTATTAAGTTCACAAGAATAATGGAAACTTTAGGTACTAGTCTTATAGAGGCAATTATGGTTTTAGTTCAATTTACACCAATTTTATTTGGATTAAGTATTGGGATACCAATATTTTTTTTTGGAGATTGGGATTATGGATTAATCGTAGGTGCATTGATATGGTCAGTTGGAGGAACAATATTTCTAATTCTACTTGGTTTGATTTTAAGATTAGTTGGTGTTGAATATGATCTTCAAAAGAAGGAAGCAGCTTATAGAAAAATACTTGTAATTGCTGAAGATGATGGAGCTATAAGACCTAAAACTATTGAGGAATTATTTGATGATGTAAGAAGCATTCATTATTTGAGCTATATTAGATATTTATATTTTAATATTGGAAGAATAGCCTATTTACAGGCAAACGTTTTATCAGCATATGTTTTTTTAGCTCCTGCAATAGTGGCTGGTGTAGTAACTTTAGGTGTGATGCAGCAAATAATAAGAGCCTTTGGAAGAGTGGAGGGATCAATGCAATACATCCTAAAAGCTTGGCCAACAATAATTGAACTTGCAAGTGTTTACAAAAGATTAAGAGAGTTTGAAAAAAAGATAGAATCGAGTGATAAAATTTATATAAAATCCTAATGGCATTAGAAAAATCACTGATAGAAAAAATGCGTGTAGTTACGTCAAAAGCTGCTTTAGCTGCATCAAAGTTCAAAGGTCTTAACGATAAAATGGGAGCCGATAAAGCTGCTGTTGATATTATGAGAACTGAATTAAATCAAATTGATATAGATGGACGTGTTGTAATAGGAGAGGGAGAACTTGATGAAGCACCAATGCTTTATATAGGTGAAAAGTTGGGAACAAAAAATGGAGTAAAAATAGATATTGCTGTTGATCCAGTTGAGGGAACAAATTTTGTTGCTAAAAATCTTCCAGGAGGAATATCTGTTCTAGCAATTGCAGAAAAAAACAATCTCTTTCATGCGCCTGAAACATATATGGATAAGATTGCTGTTGGCAAATTTATTGAGAAAGGAACTGTAGATTTAGATTTCAGCTTAGAAACAAATTTAAAAAATTTAGCTGATGCTTTAAATAAACAATTGAGCGATTTAACTGTCTGTTTATTAGATCGTGATAGACATAAAAAAATTATAGACACATTAGATAATTTAAAGGTTAAAAAAAAATTAATTACAGATGGAGATGTGTCTGGTGCTCTATATGTTACAGACAACAAATTTGGTGTAGATATGTTTATTGGAATAGGTGGTGGACCAGAGGGAGTTTTAGCTGCTTCTGCACTTGATGCAAATAATTGTTTTTTCCAGGGAAGATTCATTTTTAATGAAGATCAAGATATTAATAGAGCTAAGGAAATGGGTATTAAAGATTTAAACAAAAAATATCAATTAAATGAAATTATATCAGGTGATTCAATTTTTTCTGCTACCGGGATTACGGATGGAGATTTAGTTAAAGGTATAGAAATAAAGGGTAAGGAGTATTTTTCTGAAACGCTTGTTACACACAAAAATAGCAATACTTTTGAAATAATCACTAAAAAAGAGGAAATAATATAGCCTTGATTATATAAATATTTTCAACTAAAAGACCTCTTTTTGGTCCCTTCGTCTATCGGTTAGGACACATGGTTTTCATCCATGAAAGAGGGGTTCGATTCCCCTAGGGACCGCCATTTATTCATAGGAAACGTTAATATAGTATCTTAATATGAATTATTATGTTTATTTGTTATTAACAAAATCCATTAAAAAACATATTTCTTACGTTGGTTATACAAGTAATTTAAATAATCGATTAAAAAAACACAATAACTCAAGTGGTGCAAAATTTACAAAAGGTAGAAAATGGAAGATAATTTACTCAAAAAAATATAGTAGCAAATCAAAAGCACTTAGAGAGGAATATAAATTGAAAAAAGATTATAAAAAAAGAAAGATAATTAAACAAAACTATTTATTACAATATGAAAAGGCCACCTAAAATATTACATATTTCTGATCTTCATTTTAGACACAATGGAAGATTATATTATTCAACTACAAAAAAAATAAATAATGGTTTTATTCTTAATAATTACTCTGTTTTACACATAAGTGATAGAGACATACAAAAGGAGAAAAAAAGTTTATTTGATCTAGGATCAAGGAAATATCTCTTTGATAAGATTATTGAAAACATAAATAATTTTAAACCTGATATCATTTTTTTTGGACATGTTGATAGATTGAACTATTTAGATATGCTTAAAATAAAAGAAAATTACAAAGACATTAAGATTGCACAATGGTTTATTGACCCTTTGGTAAAACAAGGACCTGATTATGAAAAAAATAAAGAAAGATTTTATCTTAAGTATCAATTCACAGATGCGAATTTTTTAACAACTTCACCATCTAAGTTAGGTTTTGCTGATAAAAATTGCTATTTTATTCCAAATGCAATTGATCCATCAATTGATGTATATAAAAATTATATGAAAAATAATGAATATGATGTTTTTTTAGCCATTAGTCATGGAGTACATAGGGGTGTTTTAAAAAAAAATCATTATGATGATCGTGTTGAATTTATAAAAAGAATTACCGAAAAAACTAAAAATAACTTCTTTGGATATAAAAAAAATCCTGTTTGGGGTGCTGAGTATTTTGAAGAAATAAGCAAATGCAATATGGGTATAAATATTACTAGAGGTAAACCTATTAAATATTATTCAAGCGAAAGAATGGCAACTTTATTAGGTAATGGCATACTTACTTTTGAACATAAAGATTATCAATATCAAGATTTTTTTAATCAAAATGAAATGATATTTTTTGATAATGCAAATGATCTTAATTCGAAAATTTTATTTTATAAGAAAAATAATAAATTAAGAAAAAAAATAGCCAGAAATGGCTATAAAAAAGCACATAAAATATTTAATAATAAAATTATAGCTGAGTTTATGGTGAAAAAAACTCTGGGACAAAAAATTACAAATAAACAAGCCTGGCACGATGGCTAAATTCTTAATTTTTAGGACTGATAGAATAGGGGACTTTATCACATCTCAGTTAGTTACTAATTCAATATCTGAAGTATCCAAAAAAAACCAAGTTGATGTTGTGGCATCTAGATACAATTCAAAATATATTAAAAATTTTAGATACATAAATCGTATTTTTATATTTGATAAAACACAAAATAAGATTTTAGATTTTTTAAATCTTTTTCTTCAAATTAAAAATAAAAAATACGATTATTTAATTGTTCTTGATGGAAAAAGAAGATCTTTCCTAAGTGGTATTTTTATTAATTCATCAATTAAAATTTGTTTTTTAAAGGATTTTTACCCAAAATTTTTAATTTCTCTTTTTTATGATAAATATATAAAAAATTCTGAAACAAATACTCAAAATAAAAATTTTGAGATACTTTTAAATTACTTAGATATAAAAACTCCAAAATATCTAAATTATTACAAAAATTATAACTTCATTAAAAATAAATATAAATTGTATAAACCCTATTTGCATCTTCATTTAGATGAAAAATGGTTTAAAGATTATTATTTTCATGATTTTGATTACATGAATCTTAATCCTGATTCTATTTACATTTTTTTGAAGTCCTTAATTAACAAATTTAAATGCAACATCATTATTACTCAAGGTTTTAAAAAGGTTAAAACTATGAACGATTTTAAAATTAGATACTTCAAAAATATTAAAAATCCTCAAATCATAATTAAAAAAAAAACTGTAAATTTTATTGAACATAGTTCTTTTAGAGATCTTGAAAATATAGTACTTCGTTCAAAAATTTTAATTTGCTGTGAAGGTGCAATTAGTCATGTGTCGCATTCTTTAAACAAAAAAACTATTGCTCTTATTCAAAAAGATAGGTTAATAACTACTAATTTTTGGATTGGACATATGGGTAATATTAAAACTGTGTTTAGAAATGATATTAAAAAAGTAACAAAGGATATTTTAAAACTTAACTTTATTTAAAGCATTATTTTTGAAAATATTTGCCTCTCTTATATATCTTCTTACCATTTGAGTAGTTTTATGGCCTGTCATAGCCATTATACTTCTTTCATCTGCTCCTGACTCTGCTGCAACCGTAGCAAATCCAGATCTTAAACTATGGCCTGCAAAGTTTGTATTTTCAATACCTGCTAAATTTAAATACTCTTTCATCAATAAGACAACAGATTGGTCAGTAAGTCTTTTATCTGTTAATGATAAACCTTTAGAAAATCTTCTAAAAATAGGTCCAGACTTGATCTTAGATATTTCAAGCCATTTTTTTAAATTTTTGACAGGACAGTAAATTTCATTAGTGAAGTAGGGCAGTCCTTTAATCATTCCCTCTCCAAATTGATCAGTTTTTGACTTTTTAATCGTAATTTTAAGTCCCTCTGGTACAAATTCTATATCTTCATGATCAATTGAAATTAGTTCTGTTCGTCTAAAACCACCCCCAAAACCAATTAATATTAGAGATTTGTCCCTAAATTTTTTAATTTCATCAGTTTTTTGCTCATTTATTGTATTAATAATTAATTTTAAATGATTGATTAATAATGGTTTTTTTCCTTTTTGTATGCTTCCTTTAACCCTTCTTATTCCCATTAAATTTTCAATTATAATAGGATGTTTAGTATCTAGATAATGCCCTTTCATTTTATGAACCATGCTTATTGATACCAATCTTCGTCTTAAAGTGCTTATTTTTGAATTTTTAGAGAGATGAGTAAGGTATAAAGAAACTATTTTTGGTTCTGTTGGTAATGAATTTAATCCATTTTTTGCACAAAAAACTCCAAAATCTCTAAAGTCAGATTTATACGCCCTTAGAGTATTATTTGCCTTAGAGTTTTTTTAAGTTGTTTAAAGTTGCTTCTTGAAGCAGTTTTAAATCTGTAGTTATTTCATTCATATAATTACTATTGATAACAATTAATTATCACTAGTAATATATTAAGTGATTTTAAATGTCAATAGTTTAAAAACTATAACTATGGTGTCTATGGATGGCTCAATTGAGCCAATATATTTTTTGATTATTTCTTTTGGATTAACATTGCTTACTTATTTAGTGTTTAAAAAAAATGGCAGATCTATAGAGGTTTATTTCTTAGGTATCATGACTGTTCTGTTTTATGTTTCATATTTTATATTAATAATTGTGAAGCCAAGCTAGTTATTAACGCTATTCACAGGTGTTAAAAAACCATTAAATTCAACGATAAAGTGATACCCTTAAAGTTGGTCATATGTTATGTTGTTAATGAATTAAGAGGCAACTCTTAACTGACCATCTAGGGAAAAATCGAGAGATTCAAGCCTAGAGGGCAGAAAACTTCGCTGAGTAGCGCTAAAATAGCGAGGTGGAAGGCATGGCGGTAGCGCATACAACGACGTGCCAAAAACTACTGTTCTTTGTGCCTGAAAAGGTACAAGGTAACAGGGTTTTTCTTTAAAATGATCCTAAAAGGTACTAAATTTCAGTTAAAGGTTTGGAATTACCTCAAAACCATTCCTAAAGGTCAAGTTAGGTCCTATTTAGAAGTTGCAAAAGCTATAAATATGCCAAAAGCTGCCCGGGCTGTAGCAAATGCGGTTGGAAAAAACCCAAATGCACCTAAAATACCTTGTCATAGAGTTATCAGATCTGACGGGTCCCTAGGTGGATATTCGGGTCCTGGTGGCATTAAAACTAAGAAAAAACTCTTAAAAAAAGAAGGAATTTTCGTTTAAAAGTAAGGAAAATCAACGTTTTTTTAATTTTTTACCCATATATAGTTGTTATATTTGTATTACACCTTCAAGTTGCACTATATATTAATAAATTATAAAAATTGACCCCTCTATGGCTTATTAAATGCTATATTCGATAAATGCAATACTGATAGAAATTACCAGTGTTCATCTATTATTTATTTAAATTTTTAAAAAAAAATTTAATTTTTCAATTTGTGTACTCTCACCTTCCTCAAATTAATGCCATTAATTTATTAGATTATTGGATTACTTTGTTTAATTTATCTTTATTATTAATGATTTAATTAAGTTTTTCTGATTTATTAGGATGAAATCTCTAAATATAAATTAAAATTTTAATAATTAGATGATAGGTCAGATATATTGCTATATTGTATTTTACTTTAAGTAATGTAAAAAAAATAACAATTACAGCAGTTTGAAATTGTATATTAATAATCTACTTTATATAAAGGTATACTTTACATTTTATTAGATTGCTCTCTTCTAAACACATAAACACCTGAAAGAATGATAATTAAAAGTCCAATAAAAGTGTACTTATCAGGAATATCAGAGAACCAAATATAACCAATTAAAATGTTAGTAATTATCTCAAAATAACCCAAAGGTGCCAGTTTGCTCGCATCTGAATAATTGTAGGAAATAATAATCATACCATGTGCTAAGGCAGCTATTAAACCCATATTTATAGCAAATAAATACTCAGAAAAAGTTGGTTTAACCCAAATAAAGGGTAAATATAAAGTTAATATTAGGGTTCCAACAGTGCTTGTGATTAGTAATGTTAATAAACCATTATCTGTGTTTTTTAATTTTCTAGTTACAATTAAATATAAAGCGTAACAAAAACCAGTACCTAACGCTGCGAAACTAGCCCAATTAAATTCTACAATTCCTGGTCTAATTACAATCAAAACTCCTATAAAACCTATTGTAACAGCTGTCCATCTTCTTGGCCCTACCCTCTCCTTTAAAAAATAAGGTGATAAAGCAGTAACCATTAATGGACAAATAAAAGCTATAGTTAATGCTTTAGCTAAAGAAATTATAGATATTGAATAAAAAAATAATACACTTGAAGTTAATAGTAGTAATCCTCTTATAATTTGAGACTTTAAATTTTTAGAAGTAACTAAAGAATTTTTAGAAAAAAAAAATATAAATAACAAAGTGATTAGAGTACTAAAAAAAAATCTAAACCACGTTACTTGCAATACAGGTAAAGAATAAGAAAGATATTTTGCAATGGCATCCATAAACGGCAGAATTAGCCAAGCTGAAAGATTTATTATTGCACCCCTCATAGAGGAAAATATTTTAACGATATAAAAATAACAATAGGTAAAGTTATAAATGACATTATTGTTGAGACAACTATTGTACTTGCAACACTATCCGTTATGGTTTTTGGAGAATAGATAGCAGCTATAAGATAATTTAAGACAGCACTAGGCATTGATGCTTGAATAAGAAGTACTCCAGCTGCAAAACCGGATAAATCAAAATAAAAAATAATTGAAAAACCTATTAATGGACCTAAAATAACTCTTCCTATTGATGCAAATATTGCATTTTTTAAAGAAAAAACTTTTAATTTCGTTAAAGCAATTCCTAAGGACATAAGAATTAAAAATATAGTTGCAAATGTTAATAACTCAGTCAAATTAATTATTACTTGTGGCATATTAATTTCAAAATACAAAAATAGGACTGATATAACAATTGCATAAAATGGTGGACTTTTAATCAACACTATAAAGTTAAATTTTCTGTCAGCTAAAAAAATTCCAAGTGTAAAATGGAGTAATACAATTAAAGATGATATTGCAGCTGCAACCCCAAGTCCTTGTGCACCATAAGCAAATAAACATATAGGTATGCCCATATTGCCAGTGTTAGGTAAAATAAGAGGAGGCAGTTCTCTTATTATATCCTTAGTATTCAACATAAATAAGATGATAATTCCAAGTATAATAAAACCTAAAATTGCAAGAAGATAAAAGAAAAAATAGTCTTTAAAAATCTGAAAATTTATTCCAGTTGAGGTAATAGCATATATTACCATCGCAGGTGTGCCTATGTTAGATGCAAAATTTGTAATAAAAGTAGTATCAAATTTCTTATCTTTTTTACCTAAAAAGTAGCCAATACCTACAATAAAAAAGACGGGAAATACTACTTCAAAAAGTTTTAAGTATATTTCCATTATATTAAAAAGCTCATACCATCATAGGCAGGAACAACAGATTTGGGCAGATGCTTCTGTATCTTAACATAATCAATTTCGTTATTCATATTAGTTAAAATTGTTTTTTTTGGTTTAATAATTTTAACTAAATTTAAAACTTGATCTAAATTAAAATGGGATGGATGTGGATCGTATCTTAAACAATCAACTATAAAGTAATTTAATTTTTTAAGTCTTGAGTAGTCTTTCTCTCTGATTTTGCTTACATCACTAGCATAAGCGCATGAGTTATTAATTTTATACAATATACTATTAATTTTTCCATGTTTGACAGGAAAAGACTCGATTTGAACCTTCGATTTTTTTACCTTGAAAGTATGTTTTTTTTTTAACTTGTTAAGATTGAAAATTGCGGGATAACCATAATTATTTTTGAAACAGTAACTAAAAGATTTTAATAAATAATCAGAAGTCATTTTATCGGCAAAGACATCTAATTTTTTTCTATTTTTTAGGAAAAAAACCCTTAATTCGTTAATACCATGAGTTTGATCACCATGTAGATGTGTGTAAAAAACTTTATCAATATTTTTAATTTTATTTTTTAATAATTGGATTTTTAAATCAGGAGATGTATCAATTAATATATTGAAATTATCATGAGTTACTAAAGCAGAACATCTTGATCTAAAATTTTGCTTTATTCTTGGATTACATTTGCCGAAATATCCATCAATTCTTGGTATACCTAGAGAGCTACCTGACCCTAATATTGTAAATCTAGTTTTCATTATTGAAAAATAGTGTTTCAAAGTTCTGGGTAGTAATATGATCCATGCTAGATTTATCAATTTCCTTTAGTTTAGATAAGTGTTGAAGAGTATATTGTATAAAACTTGGCTCATTTTTTTTTCCTCTCATAGGAACAGGTGCTAAAAAAGGACTATCGGTTTCTATTAATATTTTATCATTTGGTAAAAACTTAAATGTATCTTGTAATTCAACACTATTTTTAAAGGTAATAATCCCACTGGCTGAAAAATATGCATTAAGATCAAGAAGTTTTTTTGCAAACTCTTTTGACCCAGTAAAACAATGCATAAGTATTTTAGGATTGCTATTTTTATAATCATGTAAAATTGAAAAAGTTTCATTTTCTGCATCTCTTGAATGAACTATTAGTGGACAATTGCATTCAATTGAAGCCTCTATATGAATTTTAAAACTTTCAATTTGGGTTTCTTTAGGACTATTTTCATAATAATAATCTAATCCCGTCTCCCCTACTCCAATTATTTTTTGATATTTTTTAAACTCCTGCACAATATAGTTTTTCTCAAAAATTGAGGTTTGAACTTCGTGTGGATGAATTCCAATTGATCCGTAAATCATAGGATCTTGGTTTATTAATTTTAAAATATTTTTATAACTGTTAATATTAGTTGAAATAGTTAAAAGTTTATCTATTCCAACCTTTTTGGATCTTTCTAAAACATCGTTTAGGTTATCTATTAAAGGCTCGTGATCTAAGTGACAATGTGAATCAATCATTTTCTATCTTTTTAAATAATATATTTAATTTTCCAATATTTTTTCCACTTTCCAGAAATTTATGATTATTAATATCTTCAAATTTTAGTTTGTCGTCATTAATGTCAAATATTTTTAAAACTTTAAAGGTTGTATCAGGTATAACCGGATTTAATAGTATAGAAATTTTTCTAATTAAATCTAAAGCAGTATAAACAATTGTATTTAATCTATTTTTATCATTTTTTTTCTTCCAAGGTTCTTGATCATTAAAATATTTATTTGATGAAAAAAGCATATCTATAATAAATTTCATATAATCATTGATGTTTTGATTGTCTATTAAATCTCTCAAATATTCCAAATTTTCGAAATTTTTTAAAATCCCCAAATCATCATTCATAAAATCACTAGTTGGGATTTTCGATTCACAATTTTTTTCGCAAAAGGTCAAAACTCTTTGACATAAATTTCCATAATTATTTGCCAAATCACTATTTATACAACTTTCAAGTTTTTCTTGAGAAATATTTCCATCATTGCCAAAGGAAACCTCTTTTAAAAGATAATATCTAAGTGTATCTAGTCCATATACATCTATAATTTCTAATGGATCGAGTATGTTCCCCTTTGACTTAGACATTTTTTCATCACCAGATAATATCCAACCATGACCATAAACTCTTTTAGGCAAAGGTAATTTAGCTGCCATTAAAAAAGCTGGCCAATAAATAGCATGAAATCTAAGTATATCTTTTCCAATTATATGAACATCAGCAGGCCAATAAATTTTATATAATTCGTCTTTAGTATTAGGATAATTTAAAGCACTTAAATAATTAGTAAGTGCATCTAGCCATACATATATTATGTGTTCATTATTAGAGGGAATTTTAATACCCCAGGAAAATGTTTTTCTACTAACAGACAAATCTTTTAAACCATTTTTAACAAAACTAATGACTTCATTTCTTCTTCCCTCTGGTAAAATAAATTTTGGATTTTCATCATAAAACTTTAGTAATGGTTTTTCCCATTCAGATAATTTAAAAAAAAAGGATTCCTCTTCTACCCACTCAACTGAGGAACCAGAATTTTTTACAAAATGTTTATTTTCTTTACTTTCTATTTCATCAGGTTGATAAAATGCTTCATCTGAAACAGAATACCAGCCCTCATATTTAGACATATAAATTTGATTTTGATCCTCCAGAATTTTCCATAAATGTTGAACAGATTTAATATGTCTTTGTTCAGTAGTTCTAATGAAATCAGTATTTGATAAATTTAGTGTCTTAGACAAATTTTCAAAAGTTTTAGATATTTGATCACAAAAGTCTTTTGGTTTCATATTGTTTTTTTCTGCAGATCTTTGAATTTTTAAACCATGTTCATCGGTACCAGTTAAAAATTGTACTGAATAACCATCATTCCTTTTAAACCTTGCAAAAAAATCAGAAACAATACTAGAATAAGCATGACCCATATGTGGTTTTGCTGAAGGGTAATAAATAGGTGTAGTTATATAGAAATTTTTACTCATTTTAATAAATCTTTAAATTCTAAAAAAAAAGTTTCGATATCAAGATTATATTTTTTAATGTTTGATAATTTTTTTAGAAAATATTCTTTTGCTTTAAAAATATTTTTTTTATGGGCATTTATATTTTTATAAAAGTATAATTCAATAAAAAGATTAAGATTTAATGATATAAATTCATCTTTTAAATGTGATGGGTTTATTGTGATTTCATATAATAAATCTTCAATGCTAGAATTTTGAATATCTAAGTTATTTTCATTAAAATAATTTGATAAATTAATTAGAAAAACTGGATTATGATAATAATTTTTAAAATCTAAAGAAATTTGACCATATAAATTTTCAGAAAAGTAAGAATTAACAATATTTTCTACAAATTCATTTTTTAAATTAACTTTAAATTCTATGCATCTTGATTTTAAGGTTTCTAAGACAGTTCTATTTGAATTATGTGTTAAAATAAAAGAAAAATTGTTATTTGGCTCTTCAAGAGATTTTAATAATGCATTTATAGAATTTACATTAAGAAAATCTGCATCCTCAATTAATACAAATCGTGTTTTATTATTAAATGATGAACTATTTTGAAATTTAATCATTTCTCTTATCTGGCCTATATCAATATTTTTTTTATCCTTTTTTTTATGAATTTTAAAAACATTTGGATGTGCATTACTTTCAAACAATTTATAAGATTTATTACTAGGATTAATTTGGAGTTTTTTTAGATCATATTCAAATGGCTCATTTTTGGACAGAATATAATTTAGAAGGTGTTTGGATAATACGCCTTTACCTATTCCTTGGGTCCCACTTAATAATAATTTATTTGGAAGTCTATTTGAATTATGTAATTTAATTAAATCATTTAAAACATCACCTAAGCCTATTAGTGTATTTGACATTTAATTATTTTGTTAATTTTTTAAATTCTTTGATAATTCTATTTAAATTTTCAGCAGGTGTCGAATTATTCGAATCTAATAAAACATATTTTTTTTTATTTTTTGATAATTTAAGGAAACCCTTTTGAACTTTATTATAAAAACTAATTTTAAAATTGTCATATCTATTGTTATTTGATCTTATTTTTAATCTGCTATTCATATTCTTGATATTTACAGTACATAAGAAAGTAAGATCTGGTTTAAATTTACCAATAATATAAGAATTTAAATTTTTTATTATATTCAAATTTAAACCCATACCATAGTGTTGGTAAGCTATAGTAGAATCTGAAAACCTATCTATTAAGATTATTTTTTTTTGGTAATTTTTGTTAATAATTTTTGTAATGTTTTCAGATCTAGAGGCTAATATTAATAGAAAATCAGTTTTTTTATCTAATTTGTTGCTCTTTGATAACATTATTTTTCTTAATTTTTCTGAAAATTTTGTACCCCCAGGCTCTCTTATCTTTATAAATTGATACTTATTTTTTTTTAAAAATTTTGAAAAATTATTAATATTCGTTGATTTTCCTGAAGCCTCAATTCCTTCAAAAATAATTACAGGGAATTTTTTTTTATACATCGCCCCATATTAAAAAATTTATTGAGCTTAAGATACGGGAGATTATATTTTGTTTTTGAACACTTTTTGATGCAAATAAATCATAATTACCAACTACCTCATCCTTATAAGTAATTTTCATTTTTCCAATTACTTCATTTTTTTCTATTGGTGCCTCCAAAGGACCTTCATAATTAACTGTTACTTTTAGATATTTTTTTTTTGCCTTAGGAATTGTTTTATAGATGTCAGATGAAATATATGCTTTAACTTTTTTCTGTTTGCCTTGCCATACATCTAGCTCTGATATCACATCATTTTTTTTACCAATTAAAATTGTATCAAATTTAGTTAATCCCCACGTCAACAACTTTGAGGATTGTCTAGATCTATCATTTTTTGAATTAAAGCCACTTCCAACAGCAATTAATCTTCTGTTCTTTTTTTTTATTGAGGATGCTAGTGAATATTTTTCAACTGCAAGATAACCAGTTTTAATTCCATCTGCTCCCATATTTTTATACAATAAAGGATTTCTATTTCCTTGAGTAATTGGATCACCGCCAGTTCTATCCCATGTAAATTCTTTTTCTTTATAATAATGATAATATTCTGGATAATTTTTGATTAAGTAGTTAGACATTATTAAAATATCTCGAACTGTAGAGTAATTATTTGGGTCATTGATACCGGATGAATTTGAAAAATTAGTATTTTCCATCCCTATTTCAAACGCCTTTTCAGTCATTAATACAGCAAATTCTTCTTCGGTCCCTGCTATACCCTCTGCCAATGCGATGCATGCATCGTTCCCTGATGCAACTATTATACCTCTTAAAAGATTTTCAACTGATACTTCATCGCCGACCATTATAAACATAGACGAATATCCTGATGTAGATAGCCTCCAAGCATTTTCAGATACTATAAATTTTTCATCTAATGTAAGTTCTCCTTTTTTAATTAAATCAAAAGCAATAATTGATGTCATAATTTTTGTCATAGATGCAGGATATATAGAAAGGTCTGCATCCTTTTCATAAAGAATTTCACCAGATAAATAATCTTGTAGTATTGCAGTTTTAGCATTTACACTAATTATTGCATTTGATTTTGATGAAAATAAAATTAAATAAAATAAAATTAAAATAAGTTTTATAGAATTTTGCATTTTATAATTTAATTATATCTATATTATCAAAGTCCATTAGATTTATTTTATCGAACTCAATTTTAATAGACTTTATATTATTAAAGGGTCCTTTATAAACCCTATAAACATTATTATTTATCTTATCTATTAAAATATTGCTTAAGTTGTACTCATCAATTAATCTTTTTTTAAGAATTAAAGCCGAATCTTCAAAATATAAATCTGCAAATTTAATGATGTAATTAAAATCCTTCTTTTTCGATTTTAATTTATTTGTTTTTTTTATATTTTTTGTTTCATCACCCAAATTTTCAATAGTAATTCCATCTACAGGAGCTTTATCTGCTACTTTTTTCTCTTCTTTAAATGTTTTAGCTTTCTTAGCAACAAATGCACCACTAGTATTTACTGTTTGAACGGCAATATAAGGTTCTAACAAATCAATTTCTAATTCTTCTGCTATTCTTTTAGAAATAACAGCATTATAAAAAAAAGGATATTTAGATTTTTTACCTATTTTAGCTAAAATATGTTTTCCATTTAACAAATTTGTTACTTTTACAGGAGTATCATATTTTAATTTATTATTAAAAATTATTAGCGATCTTTCATCTATTTTTTTATTAACAATTTTATTTTTATAAAGTTGTTCATCATAAATTAAAGCGAAACCTTTATTTGAAAAGTTTTCAAAATTACTATTATATTCCAAATTAGTGTACCTTTGTTCGCATGCAAATAAAAAAGTTAAAAGAAATATAAGAGCAATTTTATAATTCATCTTTAAATTTATCTCTTAAGGTACAAACAGCTAATGCAAATCTTAAAGATCTATTCCATTTTAATATTAAATCATAATTTTCAAAAACTATATAAGCAGGTGAAAACTTTTTTGCATTTTCAATAATGTCAACATCAGGTGTAATAATTGCTGAATTAAGATCATTAAATTGTTTTAAATTATAACTATTTTCTATGTACTTTGAAAAATATTTTACTTTTCTTTTATTATTTAGTTTTTTTGCCGAAGTATTTAAAAATTCTAATGGGATATCATCTTTAAGATTTATTTTGTAAAAACATGGAATATTGTTATTCCATCCTAAATTTTTTATATAATTAGCAGCTGATGCAAATGAATCTTCAATATTTTTTAAATCAATTTTTTTGTCATTGTTATAATCAATTGCGTAATTAGTAATTGTTGATGGCATAAATTGAAAATTTCCAAAAGCTCCAGCCCAAGACCCAAATAAAGTGTCGGGGTCAATTATATTTGCATCTACTAATTTTAATAAAGTTATAAGTTCAGATGTAAAAAATTTGCTACGTCTTTTATCAAAACTTAGTGTGGCTAATGATGAAACAATGTCCATTTTTCCAAGATATGTACCAAAATTAGTTTCTATACCCATCAATGCTAATAAGAGATTTTTATCAACTAAAAACTCTTTAGACACAATTTCAATTAATTTTTGATTTGAATTATAAAGATTTCTGCCCTTAGTAATTTTCTTTTGGGATGTTCGCTTTGATATGTAAGTATAAGTATCCTCGTAAAATTCTGGTTGATATCTATCATATTTAATTACATCAGGAAGAAATCTCGAATTATCTATTACTCTATTCAGTGTTTCTATACTAATTCCCTCATCTAGAGCCTTTTTTTTAAAGTCTATTTTCCAATTTTCAAAATCTGAGGCAGATAAAAATTTAAAGCTGAATAAAAAAAAAATTATATTTATTATAAATATTTTAGTTATTTTCATATAAATCTTTAAGATAAATGAATACAGCAATCCATAGTAAAATAAAACTAACTAACTGGTTAATATTGAAAGGCTCATTGAACAAAAAATACCCTAAAATAAATTGTAATGAGGGTGTAATATAAAAAATCATACCAGTTGGTCCAAGACCACACAATTCAACGCCTCTTACATATAAGAATAATGGAATCACTGTCATTGGACCTGCCATCATAAGAATTAACATTAAAATAGGATTTGATAATGAGAAATCATTAACGTTATTTTGAGTAATAAAATAAAAAACTATTAGTATAAATGGCAGGATAAATAAACTTTCTATGAATAAACCTATATCTGTAGACACTGATATTTTTTTCTGAGTAGATTGTAAAAACCCCAACTTAAAGCAACCGATATTCCAACCCATGGTATAGATTTAAAGTCAATCAGAAAGATATAAACTATAGAGACTAAAACTAAAGAAATAGAAACAAATCTTTTCTTATTTAATTTTTCTTTAAAAAAGAAATATCCTAAAAAAACACTTAATATCGGCATGATAAAATATCCAAAACTTGCGTTTATTACTTGATTGGATGAAACTGCATAAATCCAAACTGCCCAATTTAAAAATATTAATACCCCAGATAAAAATAGAATAAATAATTGTTTTTTATTAAATATGATTTCCTTAAAAACCTTCCATTTTGAAAAAATGATTGTTGTTACTAAAAGTGTAACTGCAGTCCACAAACTTCTATGAACAACAACTTCTATATGACCTGCAAAAGAAATATACTTAAAATATAAAACTCCAAAAAAACCCCACCAGAAAGATCCAACTGCACTTAAAAATAAACCTTGGTTAAAATTTTTTTTATCCATAATGAAATTATTATTAAAAAGATTTTGATTAATATCTTATCTATTTTCTTGTTGAAATATATATTAATACTTATAAAACCTAGCTCACGGAGAGATGGCTGAGCGGTTGAAAGCACCGGTCTTGAAAACCGGCAAAGGGGCAACTCTTTCCTGGGTTCGAATCCCAGTCTCTCCGCCATTAATATTTTTTTTTAAATTCTCGCAATTTTATTATGACTTTGGATAAATTTTGGTTATCTTTTGACTCAGAAATTTTGATTAACTCTTCATCGCCAAGATTAATTAATTTATTCAAATCTTCTAATTCTTCTAAGTTTAAATTTTCAACAATTTCGTTTACAAACTTGTAAACAAATAAGTCCATTTCTTTAGTGCCTCTATATTGAGCTCTATATTTTATTTTATTAATAAGATTTTGCTTGTTTGAATCCATATAATATAGATTTATATATACTTTATGCAGGATTATGAATATTTTTTATCAAAAATTAGTAGCATTAAAGGAATAGGTAAAAAAACTACACAATTATTTTTAAAAAAAAAAATATTAAATATTTTTGATCTATTATGGCACGCACCTATTTCAAAAATAGAAACTTCAAAAACAGTAAACATTGATCAATTACAAATAGGCAAAACCCAATCAATACAACTAGTCCCAAAAAAGTATAATTTTCCTAGAATTAGAAATTTGCCCAATAAGGTTAGCTGTTTATCTTCTGATAAGAAAATAGATTGTATTTTCTTTAATAGTTTTGAAGGCTACATAAAAAAAATACTTCCTCTGGATCAAGAAATAATTATTTATGGAAAAATAGGTTTTTATAAGGGTAAATATCAAATAACTAATCCAAAATTAGTGTCAGAGACAGAGGATGGAAATATAAAAGATATAAATACTTATAGTTTGACGGAGGGACTCACAGCTTCAAAATATAATAAAACTATTGAAATCATATTTAAAAATATGCCTGTACTTAAAGAATGGCATAACGCAGAAATTTTAAATTATTTCAATAATGTAAGTTGGGATCAATCAATTAGAAAAATTCATAGTGAGGAAATTGAAACTCTTCAGAACTCAGATTACCTAAGAAGATTAATTTTTGATGAAATTATCTCAAACTTTTTAATCTCATCTGAAATAAGAAAAAAAATTAAGAAGATAAAAAAAAAGGAAAAAATTTTTGATCCAAATTTTTATCAAAAATATATAAAAAAATACAAATTTATACTTACAAATGATCAAATAAAGGCAATTAAAGAAATAAATAATGACCTCAAATCAAAACAAAGAATGTTTAGGTTGCTTCAAGGTGATGTAGGATCAGGGAAAACAATAATTGCATTAGTTGCTGCATTAAATGTTATAAAATCAGGTTTTCAAGTAGCTTTGATGGTTCCTACTGAAATACTAGCTAAACAACACTATAATTTTGCATCAGATTTATTTGGAAAAGATATATCAATAGAACTATTAACAGGAAAAACTCAATATAAACAAAAAAAAAGTACATTAGAAAATATAAAACAAAATAAAATAAAATTGATCATTGGCACACATGCCCTTTTTCAAAAAAAAGTAGATTATAAAAATCTTGGTTTAATTATTATCGATGAACAACATAAATTTGGTGTTAGACAAAGAAAAGAATTGTCCGACAAAGGTGGTAATAATTGTGATGTACTCGTTATGTCTGCAACCCCAATACCTCGTACTATGATAATGACAATTTATGGAGATATGGATGTTACTTTAATTAAAGAAAAACCAAAAAATAGAAAAGCAATAACAACTTATAGTAAATTAGAAACAAAAGTAGATGAAATTATAAAATTTTGTAAAAAAGAAATTTCCTCTGGTAATCAGATATTTTGGGTTTGCCCACTTATTGAAAAATCACAGAAACTGGATCATCAGTCTGCTGTTGAAAAGAGTAAATTTTTAGAAAAATTTTTTAAAAACAAAATTGGCCTAATTCATGGATCAATGGAAAAAGATGAAAAAAATAAAGTGCTTGATGATTTTTTAAATAAAAAAATTGATGTATTGGTGTCAACAACTGTTATTGAAGTGGGAATTGATTTCCCAAATGCAAATGTAATCATCATTGAAAATGCAAATAAATATGGATTATCACAATTACATCAACTCAGAGGCAGAGTTGGAAGAGGTAGCAAACAAAGTACATGTATTTTAATATTTAAGTCAAATTTAAGTGAAAATGCAAAAAAAAGGATAAATATTTTAAAAAGCTCAAATGATGGTTTTGAAATTTCTGAACAAGATATGGTTTTAAGAGGTTACGGAGATGTCCTGGGATTTAAACAAAGTGGTTTAAAAAAGTTTAAATTAGCTGATCCTATTTTACACAAAGATCTTTTTATATTAGCTGAAAAAGAGGTTAAAAAAATTGAGTTAAAGGATAAACAGATTGGTGAGTATTATAAATTACTTAAACTTTATGACCGTGCTTCAATTTTAAATGATATCATTTAGCTAGAGGGTTTGAAGTCCCTGCAGATACAATAAATTTAGACGCTTCCTCAAAACTCATATCTAAATATAGAACCTCATCTTTTGGAAACATTAATAAAAATCCACTGGTTGGATTTGGTGTGGTCGGAACAAATACATTAACAAGATTTTTGTTTGTCTTTTTTGAAATTTCTCCTTCATTATCTTTAGTTGCAAATCCTACTGCCCAACTTCCTTTTCTAGGATACTCAATTAAAACCACACTTTTTCTATCTCCCTTTTTCGGGGCTAATGACTCTGTCATCTGTCCTATTGCTGAATAAATAGTTCGAAGAATTGGAATTCTTTTAAATAAATCATTTACGAATTGTAAAATTTTTTTTCCTATAAATGATAAAGATAAACTCCCAACTAAAGTTATAAAAATAATTGCAAGAACAATTTCAAGGCCTGGTATAGCAAATGGCAAATATGTATTTGGATTTAGCTCATAAGGTATTAGTTTAGAAGAAACTGAAATAAAAAATTTTGTTAAATAAAGTGTTATACCAATTGGAATTAATACGACTATCCCTGTGATAAAATAATTTCTTAATTTAGCAAATATAGATATGCTTTTTCTCTTAAATTTTGCCATATTTTAATTATAACTTGAGTAAATTACAAATGAAACTGCAAGAACAAATAAGAAAACTAAAATTTTGTTATTTAATATCATATAGTTGTTTATTAGTAACATCTAATATAATTGTGAGCAAAAGTGAATAGAAGAAATTTTATATATTTAATGGGCTGTGGATGTGCATCTTTTGGTCTTCATGCATGCTCAAGTGTTCCAATAACTGAGAGAAAACAGCTAAGACTTATACCTGAGGCAAAACTTAATGCACAAGCAGAACAATTATATGAAAAGGTAAAAGAAAAAGAAAAGCTTAGCAAAGATATTATAACTTTAAACAAAATAAAAAATATTGGTGCAAAAATTGAAAATTCAATAACTGAATATTTTGCGAGAAGTAATCAACCAGATCCAACAGTTAATTTTAGATGGGAGTATATTTTAATAGAAAATAAAAAAGTAAAAAATGCATGGTGTATGCCAGGTGGGAAAATCGCTGTTTATACTGGAATGCTTGATATAACAAAAAATGACAATGGCTTAGCTGCTGTAATGGGTCATGAAATAGCTCATGCTGTTGCAAAGCATTCAGTTGAGAGAGCTAGCAGAGGAACACTATTGAATGTAGGCACTAGAATTTTAGATATTGCAACTAAAGGTGCCGTGTCCAATGTGAATAGAACAACTGGAATGGATACAGTTGGTTTGTTATCTCAAATTGGAATTATGAATCCTTTTAATAGAAAACAAGAAAGCGAAGCTGATTACTTGGGTTTAATATTTTCATCATTGTCCGGGTATGACATAAGAGAGACTGTAAATATTTGGGAAAGGATGAGAGAGGCTAACAAAGGTAAGGAACCACCAGAATTCATGAGTACTCATCCATCTTCAACAAACAGAATAAATAATATTACCTCTTGGATAAATGAAGTAACTTTAGAGTATCCACCAATTTCGTAAAATTGGTGAGCCGTGATGGACTCGAACCATCGACCCATTCCTTAAAAGGGAATTGCTCTACCAACTGAGCTAACGGCCCAACGGTGGTCCTTATATTGATTTTTATTCATTTATCAATGGATAATTTTTACAGAATGTTCATATACTTATCGTGAAATTCTTCAAAAGTTCCATTTTTAATATTTTTTCTTATTTCGCTCATCAACTCCTGATAAAAGTTAATATTATTTAAAGTTAATAGCATAGACGCTAACATTTCATTAGTATTAAATAAGTGATTCAAATAATTTTTTGAGTATTTATTTAAGTCAAATTTAGAAACATTTAAATCTAGAGGCGAATTATCATTTTGGTATTTTGCATTTCTTATTTGTATTCTCCCATTCCATGTGAATGCCAAACCAGTTCTGCCAGATCGTGTTGGTAATACACAATCAAACATATCAATACCTCTTTTAACTGCGCCAATAATGTCTGAAGGAGTACCAACGCCCATAAGATACCTAGGTTTATCTTTTGGTAAATAATCTTTAACTCCATCCAATACATCAAACATTTCTTTCTGCGTTTCTCCAACAGCCAAACCACCCATCGCATAACCATCAAAATCAATATCTATAAGTTGCTCTAGTGATTTTAATCTTAAGTCATTAAACAAACCGCCTTGAACTATTCCAAATAAACCTTTGTGAGGATTGTCGCCAAATGCATTTTTTGATCTTTTCGCCCAATACATTGACAAATCCATTGATTTTTTAATTTTGTTAAAATCATCGGTTTTTTTTGGACACTCGTCCATTACCATTACTATGTCTGAGTTGAGACCCTTTTGAACCCTAATACTCTCCTCAGGGCTTAAAATAAACTTGATACCATCAATATGAGATTGAAAAATAGCACCCTTCTCTCTATCGATTTTATTAAATTTTGATAGTGACATTACTTGAAATCCACCAGAGTCGGTTAGTATAGGAAGGTTGCAATTCATAAATTCATGCAAACCTCCAACACTTGAAATTCTATCAACACCTGGTCTTAACATCAGGTGATAGGTGTTTCCCAGTATTATTTCACTTCCAGTTTGAACTACATCTTTTATGAATGCGCCCTTTACAGTCGCCTGTGTACCAACTGGCATAAAAGCAGGTGTATTAATATTACCTCTATGGGTTTCAATAACTCCTACTCGTGAATGGTTTTCAGTATGATTAACATTAAAATTAAATTTTTTTAATGCCATTCATTTTTATTCAGACTTAAAACTAATTATTTTATCTGGTTCGGAAACTGATCCATTAGGACCATCACCTTTTTTAATTTTATCTACAAACTCCATTCCTTCTATGACTTTTCCAAAGACCGTATAATTTCTATCTAAATAAGACGCGGACTCGAAACAAATAAAAAATTGACTGTTAGCGCTATTTGGATCAGAGGATCTTGCCATTGAAACGGTACCACGTTCATGAGGCAAATCATTAAATTCTTGTTTTAAATCAGGTAAATCAGATCCACCCATTCCTGCTCTTTGCAAATTAAAATCGGAAGATGAGGAATTTCCAAATTTTACATCTCCTGTTTGTGCCATAAAGCCATCAATAACTCTATGAAATACTACATTATCATATTTACCGCTGTTAGCTAACTCAGTAATTCTTTTTACATGATTAGGGGCAACGTCTGGAAACATTTCTATTTTTACATCTCCATCTTTTAATTTTAAAATCATTATATTCTCCTTTGCATTTAGTTTTGAAGTTAAAGTTAATAAAATAAAAATTAATATATTTATATATTTAAGCATATTTCTCCTTTAAAGATTTGATTGTACTCTTAGTTGTAAATTTTTTTAAATCTCCACTATGTTGAGCAATTTCTTTTACAAATCTTGACGAAATAATTTGATTTTCAACATCAGACATTAAAAATATTGTTTCTATTTTATTGTAAAGTTTTCTATTCATTCCAGCTAATTGAAACTCATATTCAAAATCTGAAACAGCTCTAAGACCTCTTAGAATAATATTTGATTTATATTTTTTGCACAAATCTGTTGTTAATGAATTAAATGTAATGACATCGATATTTTTTTTGGTAAATTTAAGATCAGAGAACAAAGCTTTCTTAACAATATCTACTCTCTCATTGATTGGAAACAAAAAATTTTTTTGGTTTCCATCTGAAATTGCTACAACCACTTTATCAACAAATTTTAAAGCTTTTTTAATTACATCTATATGACCAAAGGTTATAGGATCAAAAGTACCGGGATATATCGCAATATTTTTCATTAAATTAAATTATCATCTAATTTAATAGCTGAAACTACTTTTTCATCACCAGAAAGTTTAATTATTCTAACACCTTGGGTGTTTCTTCCTGCTACTCTGATCTCTTTAACAGCAGTTCTGATAACTCTACCTTTGTCTGTTGATATTAATATTTGATCACCTTCAAAAACTGGGAATGATGATGATACATTTCCATTTCTTGAAGAGTTGACAATCCCAATTATGCCTTTTCCACCTCTATTAGTTACTCTAAAATCATAATGAGAAGTTCTTTTTCCGTAACCATTCTCTGTAATTGAGAGTATAAATTTTTCTTTAGCTTTAGCTTCTGATGCTCCTTCTTTTGAGGATTTTTTTGGAATTTTTTGATCATGATCAATTATAGATAATGATACAATTACGTCTTTATCTGATAAATTTATACCTTTAATGCCTTTAGATGATCTGCCTTTAAATACTCTTAGTTTTTTCGACTCAAATCTTATGCATTTTCCAAACTTTGTACTTAAAATAATGTCTTGATCATCTTTACAAATTTTTACGCCAATAATTTTGTCATCACTATCTAATTTCATAGCAATTTTACCAGATTGATTAATAGAACTAAAATCCTCTAAATTATTTTTTCTAATTTTTCCTTTGGCTGTAGCAAAAATAATATGCATTCCTTTTGTATCAACATTTTCATCAGGAAAAGGCATAATTGAGCTAATAGATTGATGATTTTTAAGTGGTAGAATATTAAACAAAGATTTACCTTTTGATGATGCAGATCCTTCAGGTATCTTCCAAGCTTTAATTTTATATGCTAATCCCTCTGTGGAGAAAAATAGAACAGAGGTATGAGTATTGACTGATAAGGTTTGAACAACTGAGTCTTCATCTCGAGTTTTTATACCTGTTTTTCCTTTTCCACCTCTTTTTTGTTGTTTTACATTACTTAATGCGCCACGTTTAATATATCCTTGTAAAGTAATTGTTATGATAACAGCCTCTTTTTGAATAGTTTCTTCGATATCATAATTTAATACAGCATCAATTATTTTTGTTCTTCTTGGTTCAGAAAATTTATCTTTGATTTGTTGCAAGTCAGCACTAATAACTTTTAGTAACTCTACTTTAGAATTAATAATTTTTTTATATTGAGTTATTAATTCAGCTAATTTTTTTATTTCTACTTCTATTTCGTTTATTCCTAAAGCGGTAAGTTTCTGTAATCTTAACTCAAGAATAGATACAACTTGCTCATTAGATAAACTATAGGTTCCTTTATAATTTTTATTTTCAACTAATTTAATCAATTTTGCTGACTTGTTTATGCTCCACTTTGTTTTTAATAGAGAACTTTTAGCCTCTTCAGGATTTTTGGATTGTCTTATAATTTTTATTACTTTATCTATATTTTCAACACTGACAGATAATCCGATTAAAATATGAACACGATCTTCTGCTTTTTTAAGATCGTATTTAGTTTTTTTTATTACTACATCTTCTCTAAATTTTAAAAAATTTTCTAAAAAATCTTTTAAATTACAAGTCTTTGGTTTGTTATCTACAATAGCCAAGGTATTGAAACCAAATGAACTTTCAATGGATGTATATTTATATAATTGTCTTTTAATTGTTTCAGGTTCAACACTTGATCTTAAATCAATTGCAACTCTAATTCCTTCTCTATTAGACTCATCTCTTATATCTCTAATTCCCTCAATTTTTTTTTCTCTTACTAATTCAGCTATTCTTTCATTTAAAACAGATTTATTTATTTGATAAGGTATGGAGGTTATTACTAATCTTTCTCTACCCCCTTTAGCTTGTTCAATGTTAATATCGCCTCTAATTTTAAAAGAGCCTCGACCAGATTTATAGCCTTGTTTAATAATATCTTTGCCAATAATGATTCCACCAGTTGGAAAGTCTGGGCCAGGAACATGTTTCATCAACTCACTTAATTTTATGTCCTTATTTTTGATTAAAGCCAAAGTGGCATCTACAACTTCACCTAAATTATGAGGTGGTATGCTTGTTGCCATACCAACAGCAATTCCTCCTGCTCCATTTACTAATAAATTTGGATACTGTGCAGGAAGAACATTTGGTTCTTGTTCGGTTTCATCATAATTACTTTTGAATGAAACTGTATCTTTTTCAATATCGTCTAATAAAAATTGAGCTATTTTTGCTAATCTTGTTTCTGTATATCTCATAGCTGCTGGTGGATCTCCATCAATGGAACCAAAATTTCCTTGACCATCAATTAATGGAAGGCTCATTGAAAAATCTTGAACCATTCTGACTAAAGCGTCATATACGGCTTGATCACCATGTGGATGATATTTACCAATTACATCTCCTACTATTCTTGCAGATTTTCTAAATTGTTTTGACCAATCAAAACCTCCTTTGTGCATTGCATACAAAATTCTTCTATGTACTGGTTTTAAACCATCTCTTACATCAGGCAGAGCTCTACTAATTATAACGCTCATTGCGTAAGACAAGTATGAAGAACTCATTTCATCATACATTGAAATTGGTTTGATATTTAAATCTTTAGGTACCTCGTTTTTTTGCATAAAAACTAAAATGGAATATCATCATCCATATCATTTTGAGCAATGCTATTGTCATCAAAATTTTGTTTATTATCTTGGGAAGGAATTGAATTTTGATTTCCACCACCTAACATTGTCAAAGAGGAGTTATAACCTTGTATTAAAATTTCTGTCGAATACTTGTCTTGTCCAGACTGTTCATCTTTCCATTTTCGTGTTGAAAGTTGTCCTTCAACGTACACTTGTGCGCCTTTTTTAAGATACTGCTGAACGACATTAACTAGTCCCTCATTAAATACAACCACTCTATGCCATTCTGTTTTCTCTTTTTTTTCTCCTGTATTTTTATCTTTCCAGGATTGACTAGTTGCTAGGCTTAATCTTGCAACACTTTTGCCATTTACCATTTGTTTTACATCTGGATCTGCGCCTAATCGACCGATTAAAAGTACTTTATTTAAACTGCCTGCCATAATATTTTATATCTGATATGTTTAATTATATCACTTATTAAGTTGAATATTAATTTTATTAATCTAAAGCAACAAAAATTATGCTTAAAAAGATAGTTATTAAGGGTGCAAAAGAGCACAATTTAAAAAACATCTCACTAGAGATTCCAAAAGATAAATTTGTTGTTATTACTGGTCTGTCTGGTTCTGGAAAATCTTCTCTAGCATTCGATACCATATATGCTGAAGGTCAAAGAAGATATGTAGAAAGCCTATCTGCATACGCAAGACAGTTTTTAGATAAAATGAAAAAACCAAATGTTGACATGATAGAAGGATTAAGTCCAGCTATTTCAATTGAACAAAAAAATACATCAAAAAATCCACGCTCAACCGTTGCAACTGTAACAGAGATTTATGACTATATGAGAGTGCTCTATGCAAGAGCTGGCGTACCCTATTCACCATTTACTGGTAAACCAATTACATCTCAAACTATAAGTCAAATTGTTGATAAAATTAAAGAAATGCCAAAAAAATCTACAATCTTTTTATATGCGCCAGTTGTTAGAGGTCGTAAAGGTGAGTATAGAAAAGATATTTTAAATTATAAAAAAAGAGGTTTTAGAAAAATTAAAATAGACGACCAGCTTTATGAAATTGATAATGTGCCAGAATTAAATAAAAAAGTTAAACATGATATATCTATATTAGTAGATAGAATTGTAATTAATTCATCACTTGGAAATCGATTAGCTGAAAGTGTAGAAACTGCTGTTAATTTAGCAAATGGATTATTGTTTGTTGAATATGAAAACGAAACATTGCCAAAAAAATACCGAAAAATAGAAAAACTAATTTTTTCTACGAAATTTGCTTGTCCAGAAAGTGGATTTACCATTGAAGAAATTGAGCCTAGACTTTTTTCATTTAATAGTCCTTATGGTGCGTGTGAAGAGTGTGAAGGTATTGGTATAAAACTTAATGTAGATCCAAAATTAGTTGTTCCAAATGAAAAAAAAAGTATTGCAGATGGAGCAATTGAACCTTGGTCAAAATCTTCATCTATGTATTACGCGCAAACATTAGCATCTTTAGCAAAACATTATGGATTTTCACTTAATGAAAAATGGTCAAAACTTTCAAAAAAAATAAAAGATGTAATTCTTTTTGGATCTGATGATGAGGAAATAAAATTTACTTATGATGATGGTTATGAGAAATATTCTCATAAGAAAACTTTTGAAGGTGTTGTTAATAATTTGGAGAGAAGATATTTAGAGACTGATAGTGATTGGAAAAGAGAGGAAATAGCTCAATATCAATCTGATACAAAATGTGAAAGATGCAACGGTCAGCGGTTAAAAGATGAGGCTTTATGTGTCAAAATTAATGAACTTAACATTAGCGAAGTCACAGAAAAATCAATTTACGATGCAAAAGAATGGTTTAGATCTTTAAATAACAATCTAGATAAAAGACAATTAAAAATTGCGCAACACATATTAAAAGAAATCAATGAGAGGTTGGATTTTTTGTTAAACGTTGGTCTAGATTATTTAACACTTTCAAGAGAGTCTGGAACACTATCAGGTGGTGAAGCTCAAAGAATTAGACTAGCATCTCAAATTGGTTCAGGACTAACGGGTGTTTTATATGTTTTAGATGAACCATCAATTGGATTGCATCAAAAAGACAATGTTAAATTAATTGATGCTTTAAAGAGATTAAGAGATCTCGGCAACACTGTGATTGTTGTTGAACACGACACAGAAACAATGGAAAATGCAGACCATATAATTGATCTTGGGCCTGAAGCTGGGAATAAAGGTGGTCAAGTAGTTGCGCAAGGTTGTTATGAAGAAATTTTAAAAAATAATGATAGTATTACCGGAAGATATTTATCAAATAAAAGCTTTATACCAATTCCGAAAAACAGAAGACTTGCAAAAAATGGAAGATTTTTAGAAATCAATGGTGCAAGTGGTAATAACTTAAATAATGTCAATCTCAAAATTCCATTAGGTAGTTTTACGTGTGTTACAGGAGTGTCAGGAAGTGGTAAGTCAACTTTAGTTCTTCAAACTCTTTACAACGCATTAAATCTTACACTAAATAATAATAAGTCTAGAAAAATTCCTCAACCTTTTAGGGGTTTCAAAGGTATTGAGTTAATTGATAAAGTTATCGATATTGATCAATCTCCAATTGGAAGAACACCAAGGTCAAATCCAGCCACATACACTGGTGCGTTTGGGCCAATAAGAGATTGGTTTACGAATTTACCAGAGTCAAAAAGTCGTGGTTACAAACCAGGTCGTTTCTCTTTTAATGTTAAAGGTGGAAGGTGTGAAGCTTGTGAAGGTGATGGAGTAATCACATATGAGATGCATTTTTTACCTGACGTATATATTACTTGTGATGATTGTAAGGGTACGAGATATAATAGAGAGACTTTAGAAATTAAATTTAAAGATAAGAGTATTGCCGATGTGTTGAATATGACAGTTGATGAAGGTTGTGAGTATTTTGAGAATATATCAAATATTAGAACAAAACTTCTAACACTTAAGAAAGTTGGACTTGGTTATATAAAAATTGGGCAACAAGCAACTACTCTCTCAGGGGGTGAGGCACAAAGAATTAAGTTAGCAAAAGAATTATCAAAGAGATCAACTGGAAGAACAATGTATATCTTAGATGAACCTACAACTGGTTTACATCAACATGATATTAAGAAATTGTTAGAAATTCTACATACATTTGTTGCTACAGGAAATAGTGTAGTTGTTATCGAACATAATTTAGATGTAATTAAAACCGCTGATTACATTATTGATATGGGTCCAGAGGGCGGTGTTAAGGGAGGAAATATTATTGCTGAAGGAAAACCTGAGGATGTGACAAAAGTCGACTCTAGTTACACAGGAAAATTCCTAAAACCTTTACTAAATACAAAATTTAAAAAAACTGCTTAATATTTAAAAAAAAATATTGTATAATTAATTTTTATGACTTCAATTCTACAATCATTATCAAAAACAGTTCATTTATCATTAGGAATATCTGTTGTTCTTTTTTTAGGTTTGTACTTTGGAAATGGTGGATTTGATATTGATTTATTATTCTGGAGTTGGGTATTCAGATATATTCACGTGATTGTAGCAACAATGTGGATCGGATTACTATGGTATTTCAATTTCGTTCAAATACCTAATATGCCTAAAATACCAGATGAACAAAAACCAGCTATCGGAAAAGTAATAGCACCGTCTGCTTTATTCTGGTTTAGATGGGCAGCTTTAGTTACTGTAGTTTCAGGTTTAATTCTTGCATATTTAAATGGATATGTTCATCAAGCTATGACTTTAGGTATTGGCTCTGGTGGTGGTAAAAATACTGCAATAGGAATTGGTATGTGGCTAGGATTGATAATGGCTTTTAATGTTTGGTTTGTAATTTGGCCTAATCAAAAAAAGGCTTTAGGTATTGTTGAGGCTGAACCTGAAATTAAAGCAAAATCTGCAAAGACTGCAATGTTATTTTCTAGAACTAATACCCTTCTTTCATTGCCTATGCTACTTTCAATGGTAGCCGCTCAAAATTTATATTAATCTTTATCTTCTTTTACTATTGTTCGTTGGGATACTTTTAGAACAACTAAAATTGGGTTTGCAATATAAATTGAAGAATAAGTTCCAAATATAACACCCAAGATCATTGCTAATGAAAATCCTTTAAGAATTTCACCCCCAAAAATAAAAATTGATAAGAGTGCTAATAGAGTAGTAGCGGAAGTAATAATTGTTCTGGATAATGTTTGGTTAATTGAAATATTTGTTAATTCAAAAATTTTAATATCAGAAAATTTTCTTAGATTTTCTCTAACTCTATCAAATATTACAACTGTATCATTCATTGAATATCCAACTATGGTAAGCACTGCAGCTACAATTGATAAGTTTATTTCTAATGAAAAAAGGGAGAAAACTCCAAGTGTAATTATTACATCATGAAAAAGTGCAACAATTGCTCCCAAACTAAATTGCCACTCAAACCTTATCCAAATATATAAAAGCATAGCTGCTAAAGATAAAGCAATAGCTATAACGCCTGATTGTAAGAGTTCAGCGCTTACTTTTGGACCAACATTTTCAACTCTTCTAAAGTCTACCGTTCCAATTGAGCCTGAA
Source organism: uncultured Pelagibacteraceae bacterium (assembly GCA_902582735.1). Taxonomy (GTDB): domain Bacteria; phylum Pseudomonadota; class Alphaproteobacteria; order Pelagibacterales; family Pelagibacteraceae; genus Pelagibacter. The sequence goes on along the minus strand of CACHTB010000004.1, from coordinate 5,139 downwards.
AGTTTAGTTTTAATATTATCTATAAATTTTGGATCATTTGAATTTTGTTTTTCAAATTTAATAATAAAGTCAGTGTCATTGCCAAAGTTTTTGACTGACACATCTCCAAGATTTAATTGACTAAAACTGTCTCTAATTTTTTTAATATTTGCTGAATTTAAATCAGTTCTTAATTCAATTAATGTACCTCCTTTAAAATCAACACCATAATTTAACCCTTTTAATGCCAATAGAATTAGCGATGCAATAATAAGAACAATTGAGAGAATATTGAATGATTTGTAAAACTTATTAAAGGATATTTCTCTCATTAAATTAAACTCTCCTTTTCCTTATTTTTAATCACATAAAATGCAGTAAAAAGTCTTGCTATGAAGTATACTGAGAATAGCGTAGTTAGAATTCCAACACCTAATGTTATTGAAAATCCTTTGATTGGACCAGATCCCATAAAAAATAATATTACAGCTGCTATTAATGTAGTAATATTTGCATCTAAAATTGTAGTTCTTGATTTTGTATAACCAGAGTCGAAAGCTATTATTGGATTTCGCTCAGATTTAATCTCTTCTTTTATTCTCTCAAAAATTAAAACATTTGCATCAACTGCCATTCCAACTGTTAAGATTATTCCTGCTATACCTGGTAATGTTAGAGTAGCTTCAAATAACGTTAATACACCAACTAGTAAAAACAAATTTGAAATTAATGCTAAATTCGCAATGACACCAAAAACTCTATATTTATAAATCATAAATAGTACGACTAATATAAATCCGATTATTAATGACATTATCCCAGCATCAATGGAGTCTTGACCAAGATCAGGTCCCACTGTTCTCTCCTCAATAATGTTAAGAGGTGCAGGTAAAGCTCCAGATCTTAATAATAAAGCTAAATCTGTTGCAGATTGAAATGTAAAATTTCCTGATATTTGACCTGATCCACCAATTATAGGTTCTCTTACTGATGGAGCGCTAATAATTTTACCATCAAGTATAATTGCAAGTCTTTTGCCAACTCCGGTACTAGTCGCTTTCCCAAATTTTTTTGCACCTACTCTGTCCAAGGTAAAAGACACGACTGTCTCATTAGTTTGTGAATTCATAGATGGTTTTGCATCTACCAAGTTATCACCACTTAAAATAATACGCTTACTAACAATTGCATTCTCAGAGCCATCTTCAAAATCTAATTTTTCTGTTCCAAAAGACTCCTCAGTATTTTGAGTTATAAATTGAAAAGTCAAATTAGCAGTTTTTCCTAACAAAGATTTTATTCTGCCAGGATTATCTAAACCTGGTAATTCTACTAAAATTCTATCATTGCCTCTTTTTAGAATGTTTGGTTCATTGGTTCCTACCTCATCAACTCTTCTTCTTACAATTTCAATTGCTTGATCTAAAGATGCATTCTTTAATAGAACAAGTCCATATTTAGAAAGAGTTAATTTGAAAGAGTCTTGATCTTTTACGAAGTCAAATTCATGTGACTTGTACTGTTGATAGTATTGATTAATTTCACTTTCATCATCATCTAAAATATTATTTAATTCATCAGATTTGTCTGGGGTAGTATCAAAAATAATTGAATTATCATCAACGGTATAATTTCTTGTAATAATATTTTTATCCTTAAAAAAATTTTTTAACTCCATAACTTTGTTTTGAAGTTTTTGAGTAATTACAGGCTTATTATCAATTTCGAGTAGTAAGTATGAACCACCTTGTAAATCTAATCCAAGTTTTATATTTTTTGAAAAAAAATTATCATCTATTTTAAAAAAGTTTGAAATAGTAAAATATGATAAAATTAAGGTAAATATTATTACACTAAATATTCTTAATTTTGAAAAGTATAACATTTAAATTAATGTTATTTTTTTGGTTCAGCAGTATTTATTAAACCTTGTATTCCAGTAGCTCTAACTACCTCGACATTAATATTTTCGGCGATTTGTACTTCAACTTTGTCATTATCAATTATTCTTTCAACAGTGCCAACAATTCCACCTGAAGTCACAACTTTGTCCCCTCTTTTTAAATTTTCAACCATTGCCTTATGTTCTTTAACTTTCTTTTGTTGTGGTCTAATCAAAAAGAAATAAAAAATAACAAATATTAAAATTAACGGTATAAATTGTCCAATTCCACTGTCCATATGATCCTCTAAAGTTTAAGATTATTTATACTATCTAATTTTTAATGACAACTCCTAATTGTTCGAAATCTTATCAATATTTCCCATATAGGGTTTCAAGACTTCTGGAATTATAATTGAGCCGTCCTCTAGTTGATAATTTTCAAGAATGGCTATCAGAGTTCTACCTACTGCTAATCCACTGCCATTAAGAGTACCCACAAATTCGATATTATTATCTTTATTTTTATATCTAGCTTTCATTCGTCTGGCTTGGAAAGATCCACATGAAGAACAGCTTGAAATTTCTCTGTATTTGTTTTCTGAAGGAAGCCAAACTTCTAAATCATATGTTTTTTCTGCTCCAAAACCCATGTCACCGGTACATAAAATAATTTTTCTGTAAGGTAATTTTAGATCATCTAATATTTTAGTTGCACATTCGGTCATTCTCTCTAGTTCCTGCATACATTGATTATTTTCGACAATGCTTACAAGTTCAACTTTATAAAATTGATGTTGTCTAATCATTCCTTTTGTATCTTTTCCATAACTGCCAGCTTCTTTTCTAAAACAAGGTGTTGATGCAACTAACCTCATTGGAAGTTTTTTTTTATCAATAATTTGGTTTTTAACCATATTTGTTAGTATTACTTCAGCAGTTGGTATCAAAAATTTTCTGTCATTTTTATCATCAAATTTTATTTCAAATTGGTCATTTTCAAATTTTGGTAATTGTCCTGTTCCAAACATGGTTTCATCGGTTGCCATCAAAGGAGGTGATATTTCTGTATATCCATTTTTTTGAATATGTGTATCGATCATAAAATTAGAAATTGCTCTTTCAAGAGCAGCTAATTTATCTTTAACAAATACAAATCTAGAGCCAGTAGTTTTTGTAGCTAAATCAAAATCTAGCATATTTAGTTTTTCACCTAACTCATAATGACTTAATGGTTTAAATTTAAAATCTTTGATTTCACCAGATTTAGTAACTTCAACATTATCATTTTCATCTTTACCAACAGGGACTTCATCCAATGGTAAATTAGGTATTGAACTTAGTAAATTATCAAGTTCATTTTTAATAATTTTTTGTTTTTTTGATAAATTTTCAATTTCTTTAGATATTTCTTTAGATTTTTCAAATAAAGATTCATCTTTTGATTTAGAGATATTTTTTTTCTCCATCTCAAATTTTTCTTTTTCTTGAATTAACTGTCGATTTTTTTTATCAAGATCTAAAATTTGATCATAATCGACTTCAGAATTTCTATGACTGAGTGAGGTTTTAAAATGTTCTAAATTTTCCCTTATTTCTTTTAAATTATGCATTTTTTTCTTCTGCTTTTTTCTCAATTATATTTACAGAAAAAATTGATAATTCATATAAAATAAGCAGTGGAACAGCTAATCCTATTTGTGTAATTGGATCTGGAGGAGTCAAAATTGCTGCAGCTGCAAATATCATAACTACAACATATTTTCTTCTCTCTTTTAAAAAAGTTGAATTAATTACTCCAATTCTTGCTAATAAACTTAAAACTACAGGTAATTGAAAACTCAAACCAAAAGCAAATATTAATTTCATTACTAGTGATAGATATTCATTAACTTTTGCTTCAAGTTGAATAGGTAAATTTGTACTTGCTCCTAAACTTTCAAAAGATAGAAAAAACTTTATTGCAAGCGGCATTATTAAATAATAGACAAGCATTCCTCCTAAAAGAAATAAAATTGGTGTAATAATTAGATAAGGCATAATTGCTTTTTTTTCATGAGTATAAAGTCCAGGTGCAATAAATTTCCAAATCTGTATCAAAATAAACGGACTAGTGATAAAAAAAGCTGCAAAAAAAGATACTTTTAAATAAGTTAAAAAAGTTTCCTGTAGAGCTGTAAATATTAACCTTCTTTCAATACCATCATCTTTTACTGCTTCAGCATAGGGGTTAACTAAAAATCCATAAATGTACTCTGAAAAAAAATAACAAATTACAAACAATACAGATAAAAATATTAAAGAATGTATTAATCTTTTTCTAAGTTCAACTAAGTGGCTTATAAATCCTGTTTCTTTATCCATTTATATCTTTTATGTTTTCATTTTTTTCAGATGTCTTTTTAATACTTTTTTCATCTTTTATTGAGTTGTCTGTAATTTCAGATACTTGATTTTGTACATCACTTACATATCTTTTAATTGATCCAATCCAAGATCCCATTTTTTTTAACATTAAAGGAAAGTCTTTAGGTCCTACAACAATGATTGCTATAGAAACTATTATTAAAATTTCTAACCAGCCAATTTGTGGCATTTATTACTCTTTGTTATTGGAGTCTTGATTATTTGAATCTTCGTTTTCTGTAATATTTTTTGGTTGTGTATCTTCTGTAGCGTCAGTTGCCATACCTTTTTTAAAACTTTTGATTCCTTTAGCGACATCACCCATCAAACTAGAGATTTTACCTCTCCCAAACAGTAAAACTACTAGTATAACTACAATTGCTATCTGCCAAAATCCTATACTCATACTGAATTTATACCCTTAATAGTTGTTTTTTTAAAGAAACTTTTTCATTCATCACTTTCTGGTTTGAGAGTGCTATTTAACATTTCATCAATATCAGAATATATGTTTTCATTTTTGTCTTCTTGCTTTTCCTTATAAAACTTTCCGGTACCAAATATCGATGCATCAACAGAAGATATATCAATAAGTCCAGCAGTCCCTAGTTCATCCACTGTTGGAAGATCAGATAATTTTTGAAGATTAAAATGGCTTAAAAAGTCATCTGTAGTTCCATACTGAATAGGTTTGCCAGGAATATCTTTTCTCCCTTGTGGTTTAACCCAATTTAATTCCATTAGGATTTCTAAAGTATTAGTGCCAAAGGCAACACCCCGTATCTCCTCTATTTCTGCTCGTGTAACTGGCTGGTGATACACAATAATTGCTAATGTTTCTATAGCGGCTTTTGATAGCTTTTTTTCAACAG
>CACHTB010000003.1 GCA_902582735.1 uncultured Pelagibacteraceae bacterium | reverse complement strand
ACTGATTTAAAGTAATATAAGAAATTCTTTTTGACGAAACATCTGTGTATAAAAGAGATGTAGCTACACTCTTCAAACTTTCACCAAAATCAGCAATAATAACAGAGTCAAAGTTTATCCCTCCTAGAGTATCCTTTTTATTTAGTTCCTCTAATTTTTTTTCTTTATTTATTAATGATGAGCTTTCTATCCTTTCAATTTCATTAAGTAAATTCTGTTTCCTTTCAGGGTATCTTGTAACCTTTTCGATTTGTGAAGTAAGCAATGTAGGGTCCAAATCATAAAAATATTTATCTTTTAATTTTAATTTTGTTTTTTTGATAGCCTGTTCAACTTCTTTTTGGTAATTACTCTTAGGAATTAAAATGATAGTTCTTTGGATCTCATTTAAATTCCTAAATTTATCAATTGTTTGAAATTGTGAAATTGCATTCACACCTGCACTTATTACATTTGGAGGATTTCCATAAATTTTGTTTGTGAATGATATAAAGGTTACATCATCTAATTCATCAAGATACTTTGTACTTTCGTTAAAAACTGGACCTATAATAATTTTAATACCTTGATCATATAGGGCTTTTGATGCTTTTAATGCATCAATTGGATTAGCTTTTGTATCTCCTGGGACAATTTCAAATTTTTCATCATTAATTTTATTAAGTGCAAGTCTTGTTGATTTTATAATGGATTCCCCAATAGCTGAATATTCACCACTTAAAGGTACAACAAGACCAATTCTAATTTTACCTTCTGCAAATATTTTGCTTGAAGGCAATAAGCATATGAAGATTAAAATTAATATTTTTTTAAATAAAGATTTCATTTAATTATTAATAATATAATTTTAAATTATGCATCATGATAAAATCTTAGATAATCTTAAACCTGGGCTATATTGTGTTGCAACACCTATTGGAAATCTTGGGGATATTACTTTAAGAGCTTTAGAAGTGCTTAAAAAATGCGATCTAATTTTATGTGAAGACACAAGAGTTTCAAAAAAATTGTTAAATCATTTTAACATAAAAAAACATCTCATTTCTTATCATAAATTCAACGAGAGAGAAAAAATAAAAGAAATAATAGAAAAGCTTAAACAAGACAAAATTATCTGTTTGATATCTGACGCAGGAACTCCTGCAATATCAGATCCAGGACAATTACTTATTAAAGAATGTATAGATCATTCAATCGATATCTTTCCAATACCCGGAGCATCATCAGTTAGTGCAGGTATTTCTATATGCGGTTTTTCAGATCGATATTTATTTCTTGGGTTTTTGCCTGAAAAAAAAAATGATCTTAAATTAAATCTGGAAAAAGCATCTAGTTTTGGATTTACAGTTGTATTTTTTATATCACCAAACAAACTCTATAAAATTATTAATGATTTAAAATTTCATTTTCCAAAAAGAGATATATTAATTTGTAGAGAAATTACCAAGTTTCATGAGGAGTATATAAGAATTACTTCCGATAAATTGGATAATTTGAGTATATCGAAAAAAGGAGAAGTAACAGTAATAATTTCCGAGAATAAAAATATTCAAAAAAAGTTAATTGAATTAGAAGAATCAGATAAAAAAGAAATTAAAAAATTATTAAAAACTAAAACAATTAAAAATGTAGTGAAGTTAATTTGTAGTAAAAAAAACTTTCAAAAAAAAATTATATATAATTACTGCTTAGAAATTAAGAATGATAAAAAATAAATTTTATCTATTAACATTATTAATAATTTTAAACGGATGTGTGGGTGCTTCTTCAACTGGTGTTCTTGGTACCGGAGTATCAATTGCAACAGATCCAAGAACTATAGGAACTCAGATAGATGATAATATAATGCAAAAAAATTTGAGTGCTAAAATTATAAATATGGATGGAAAGTACTTTTTATCTGTTAAGCCAAAAGTTATAGATGGAAGAATATTCATAACTGGCAAGGTTGAAACAACTGAAGAAAAATTAAAAATAACAAAATTAGCTTGGGAAATAAAAGGTGCAAGATCGGTTAAAAATGATCTTAAGATAAAAGAGAAGTTTAACTTTCAACAATCTGCAAAAGATCTTTTGATTACTTCACAATTACGTACAGCTATGATTGCTAGTAAAAAAATAAAGTCTGCTAATTACAATATAGATACTCATAAAAAAAAAATTTATATTTATGGTATTGCTGAAAATGACGAAGAAAGAGCAGAAGTTATTAATGAAGCAAAACAAATTCTCGATGTCGAAGATGTAATTTCAAGTATATTACTTGTAGAAGATCTTAGAATAATTAAAAATTAATTTGGTTTTTTATAATTAATTACTCCTGCAGAATACGCTGCAACAGAGGCTAAATTTAATATGTCAGAAGTAGAGGATCTTAGTGGAGCAATTTCAATTGGTTGTCCCAAACCAATTAACAAAGGACCAATCACCTTAGCACCACCTAAAGACTTCATCATTTTATGAGAAATAGTTGCACTATGCTGTCCTGGCATAATTAATATATTCGCCTTACCAACAATTTCTGAAAAAGGATAAAGATCCGCATACTCATTATTTAAAGCTACATCTGGCTGCATGTCTCCATCAAATTTAAAATCAACTTCTTTATTTTTTAAAATTTCAACAGCATCTCTGATGTGTTTTGTTCTGCTAGTTAATGGTTGTCCAAAAGTTGAATGAGAGAGGAAGGCAACTTTAGGATCGAAACCAAAAAGTCTTACTACTCTTGCAGCTGAAATCGCTATTTTAGCCAATTGTTCAGATGTTGGATATTCATGTACGCTAGTATCTCCAATAAACACAGTTTTCCCTTTATTTACAACCATATTTAACCCAAACATTATTTCACCAGGCCTTGGTTCAACAACTTTTTTAATTTTTTCAAGAGACTGTGCATATCTTCTTGTATTTCCAGTTACCATTGCATCTGCATCTCCACATGCTACCATACAAGATCCCCATATTACTCTATCATTTCTTACCATCCGATCACAATCTCGCTCTAGTAATCCTTCTTCTCTTTGCAATTTTTTAAATAAATAGTTTACATATTTTTCTCTTTTGTCTTTTTTAGTTGAATTCACAATTTCAATATCAAAATTTTCCCCATAACCAATTTCTTTTAACCTCTCTTTGACAACTTTTTCTTTTGCAACGATGATAGGTGTTCCTAGATTACTATTTTTAAAAGCTATTGCAGCTTTAAGTGTATTTTCATCTTCCCCATCTGCAAATACAACTCTTTTTTTATTTTTTTTAATTTTTGAGTTAATTCCTTGCATAATAGTTACAGATGGATCCAATCTTTGTTTAAGTTGCTCGGAATATATATCAAAATTTTCAATATTTTTTCTAGCAACTTCACTTGACATCGCAGCTCTTGCTACTGCAACTGGAATAACACTAATTAAACGTGGATCAAATGTAGAGGGTATAATATATTCTTTTCCATAAGAAGGTGTTTCACCTCCCATTGCAGCAGCCACCTCCTCAGGCACAATTTCTCTTGCAAGTTTTGCAATTGCGTCTGCTGCAGCAGTTTTCATTTCCTCATTAATCGTCTTCGCTCTTACATCTAATGCCCCTCTAAATATATATGGAAATCCGATTAAGTTGTTTACTTGGTTGGGATAATCTGATCTACCTGTAGCAATTATTGCATCTTTTCTAACTTCTTCCACTTGTTCTGGAGTAATTTCTGGATCTGGGTTAGCGCACGCAAAAATTATCGGGTTTTTTGCCATTCTTTTAACCATCTCTTTTTTAAGAGCGCCTGCAGCAGATAATCCTAAAAAAACATCTGCGCCATCAATAGCTTCAGACAATGTCCTATTTTTTGTATCAACTGCATGAGCTGATTTCCATTGATTTAGACTCTCTCTCCCTCTGTAAATCACTCCTTTTCTATCTAACATAGTAATATTTTTTTGAGGAACACCTGAGCTTTTAAATAAGTTAGCACAAGCCATAGCTGCAGCACCCGCTCCATTGATTACAATTTTAATTTTTTTTAAATTCTTTTTTGCAATGTCTACTGCATTAATTAGTGCTGCAGTTGTAATAATTGCAGTGCCATGTTGATCATCATGAAAAACAGGAATATCTAAAATTTCTTTTAGTTTTTCTTCTATGACGAAGCAGTCTGGAGCAGCGATATCTTCTAAGTTAATACCTCCAAAACTTTTTGAAAAATTCTTAATTGAATTTATAATTTCGTTAGTATCGTTTGATTCTATTTCTAAATCTATAGAATCAATATCCGCAAATCTTTTAAATAAAACTGCTTTTCCTTCCATTACGGGTTTTGATGCAACAGCTCCTAAATTACCAAGACCAAGGATTGCAGAGCCATTACTAATTACTGCAACTAAATTACCTTTAGTGGTATATTCATAAGCAAGGTCAGGATTTTCTGCGATGGCTTTAACTGGAGCAGCAACTCCTGGAGAATAAGCGAGAGCCAAATCTCTTTTAGTAGTCATCGGCTTCGATGAATTTATTTCAATTTTTCCTGATTTTTCATTGGTATGAAAATCAAGAGCTTCTTTATCAGAATAATGTTCTATTTTAACTTTCTTCATTTTGGATATTTAAATATACAATTAGATCTAAATTAAGACTAATATGATTTATGAACATAATTAAGTCAACTGGCACATTTAGTTTTTTTGTTTTGATAAGTAGAGTACTTGGTTATGTCAGAGATTTTTTTATAGCCCTGTATCTAGGTTCTGGGCCATTAGCTGATGCTTTTTTTGTAGCATTCAGGATTCCAAACACTTTTAGAAGGTTATTTTCTGAAGGAACATTTAATGCAGCTTTTGTTCCATCTTACTCTGCTGAACTTATCAAAGGAAAGGATAAAGCCAAAGAGTTTGCTAATTCAGTTTTTAATTTACTAGTTTTCTTTCTTTTACTTACTACCATTTTGATTGAAATTTTTATGCCAGGATTTGTAAAAATTATAGCACCTGGTTTCAGTGATGATAACGAAAAAATGCAATTAGCTATAAATTTAACAAGACTTACTTTTCCTTTTTTACTTTTTATTTGCCTTGCTTCTTTTTTATCGGCAATTTTAAACTCTCATAACAAATTTGCAGCTGCAGCAGCTGCGCCAATAATTTTAAATGTCCTATTAATACTGTGTTTAATCTTTGCAAATAAGTTTGGAGACACATTAGTTTATTATCTATCATACTCTGTATCTGTTGCTGGTTTAGTACAGTTTATATTTCTTATTTTTTTTGTAAGAAAATTTTATTTACCCAATTTTAATTTAAAAATTAAATTAAATGATAATATAAAATTATTCTTTAAAAAGCTCTTGCCAAGCATTTTCGCTTCAGGCGTAACTCAAATAAATATTTTAGTTGGTACTATTATTGCCTCATTTCAAGCAAGTGCAGTGTCATATTTATATTATGCAGATAGAATTTATCAAATTAATCTTGCAATAGCAGGGATAGCAATAGGTACAGTCATACTTCCAAATTTAAGCAAATATGTTCAAACAGAAGATAAATTAAAAATTTCAGAAATACAAAATAAAGCTTTAGAATTAAGTTTATTTTTAAGTTTGCCAGCATCATTTGCTTTGATTTTTGCCTCAGAGGAAATAACTTCATCATTATTTGGATACGGATCATTTGATATTGAAAGTGTAAAAAATTCGGCTAAAGCGTTATTTTATTTCTCTCTTGGATTACCTGCATTTTCATTGATCAAGATATTTTCCAGTTTTTTGTTTGCTAGAAATGATACTAATACTCCATTTAAAATATCTGTGTTATCAGTAGTGGTTAATATTTTTATTAGTGTGATTTTCTTTAAAAAAATGGGGTTTATAATTATTCCAATTGCAACAACAATATCTTCTTGGTTAAATGGTATAATTTTAATGATTATAGTCATCAATAAAAACTATTTTAACTTTTCAAGTAATTTTTATTTTTCAATGCTAAAAATACTTTTTTCTAATTTTATCACTTTGAGTATATTTTTATATTTAATTAAATTTTTTTCTGAATTTCTGACTTATGAGAATAATTATAAATTTTTATGTATTATTATTTTAGTAATTATAACTTTTGTAATGTATATTTTAATATCTATAGTCACTAAAGCTTTCAAATTATCAGATATTAAAATAAAACATTAACTTTATGGTTAAAAAAATTTTTTCAGGAGTCCAGCCAACAGGAAATCTGCATTTAGGAAATTATTTAGGAGCAATAAAAAATTTTGTAGAACTGCAGAATGAAAAAGAAAATAATTGCATATACTGTGTTGTTGACTTGCACGCAATTACTTTAAAACAGAATCCAAAAGAACTTAAAAATAATATTAGAGAAACAACTGCAACTTTCATTGCAAGTGGACTTAATCCAAATAAAAGTATTTTATTCAACCAATCTTTAGTTCCCGCACACTCAGAGGGTTCTTGGATATTGAGTTGTATTGCCAGAATGGGCTGGGTTAATAGGATGACACAGTTTAAGGAAAAAGCAGGAAAAGATAAGGAGAAAGCGAGCGTCGGTCTTTACATCTATCCTATTCTTATGGCTGCAGATATTATGTTGTATGATGCAACACATGTACCAGTTGGTGATGATCAAAAGCAACATTTAGAACTTTGTCGCGATATTGCCCAAAAATTCAATAACGATTATAATGTTGAAGATTTCCTAGTTCCTCCTGAACCATTAATACAAAAACAATTTTCCAGAATTATGAGTTTAAAGGATGGTTCAAAAAAAATGAGTAAATCAGATGTATCAGATTTAAGTAGAATAAATCTGAAAGACAGTAAAGATTTAATAATTAATAAAATCAAAAAAGCAAAAACAGATCCACATCCTATACCTAATATTGTTGAAGAATTAGAAAATAGACCTGAGGCGGAAAATTTACTTGGAATATACTCAAGTTTAAAAGATCAAAATATTAATAGTACTTTGAAGGAGTTTGGTGGCAAAAATTTTTCTGAGTTTAAAACAAGTCTTTCTGAACAACTAATTGATAAAATTTCTCCAATAGCAAATGAAATAAATAAATTATTAAATGATCCTGATTATCTAGACAAAATTTTATTAGCCGGAGCAGAAAAAGCAAATGATATGGCTGAAAATAAAGTTAGAGAGATGAAGAAAATAATCGGTTTTTAACTATTTAAAATATTATTTTAGTTATTATATTGTAATAATGTTTGTACAAACTCAAAAAACACCTAATCCTAACTCGCTGAAGTTCATACCAGGGCGTCCAGTTTCAAATGACGGACCTTTAGAGATAGTTAATAAAGAAGATACAAAAAATACTTTGTTAAGAAATATTCTCTCCATAAACGGTGTAACTGGTATTTTTTTAGGTGAAGATTTTTTATCAGTTAACAAGATAGATGAAAATAATTGGGATGATATGCAGCATATAATTATATCTTATATAAATGAGTATTATGCTGAAGGGAATAAGTGCATCCATGATAAATTAGGTCAAAATAATAAAACGGATGAAAATTTAAATGAAATTGAAAAAAAAATAATTCGCATTTTAGAAACAAAAGTTAGACCTGCAGTTGCAAAAGATGGTGGAGATATAAAATTTAAAGAATTTATAGATGGCAAAGTCAAAGTAGAATTACAAGGAAGTTGCTCGGGCTGCCCATCTTCAACTATGACGTTAAAACAAGGAGTTCAAAATTTACTCACACATTACATTCCTGAAGTTAAAGAAGTTTTAGCAGTTTAAAATAATAATCTATTTTTATATAATCATTATACTTAATTTATGCCCAAAAAAAATAGAAATGAAACAATTTTCATAAAACCAAACTCAATTAAATTAAAAAGTCTTAAAAAGAAAAATAAAAAAACTTTTTTTAAAAAAGATTACAAGAGTTTATCTAAGTTTTCCTTAGCGAGTGGTATTGTTATTTTGATTTTTTTTGGTTTACCTGTGATGACTGATTTTATGGATGAAAACTTCAGAGCCAATATAGAAGTGTCGAATATATCAAAAAAAAATTTTGATTTAATACTTAATAATAAAGAAATATTTAAAAAAGAAAACGTTGACGAAGAAACAAACTTGGAAAACGTATTTGACGACATAGACGTATTTAATTCTGATGAAAATAATTTAAATACTTCCAGATTAAGTGCATCTACTATCGAGCAATTATTTAAGGATACAAAATATAATCTTCAAAATGTTAAAGAAACAAAAGTAGTAAACATTGGAAATTCTATTGATCATTTACCCAAAGAAATGAAAAAAATAGAAAATACAAAAAAGAGAAAGAATTTATTCATACAAATTGTACTTCCTTTGATAATTGAGGAGAACACAAAAATTCGTTTAGATAGGAAAAAGCTTTTCGCTATCTTAAATAAAAATAATAATTCAAAAACAGAGAAAGAGTGGCTATCAAAAAAATTTAAGCAATATGGTGTCAAAGGTTACGATTTTTCAACGCTAAAAATAAGAATGGATGAAATACCAGTTTCATTAGCAATCGCTCAAGCAGCTAAAGAGACAGGATGGGGTACATCAAGATTTGCACAAGAGGGAAATGCACTTTTTGGACAATGGACTTGGTCTGGTGAAGGAATTAAACCAACTGGAGCAGATGGAGATTCAAAGCATAAGGTTGCAAAGTTTAAAGTCTTAAAGGCGTCTGTGAAGGCGTATCAAAGAAATTTAAATACACATTCGGGATATAAAGAATTTAGACTTGAAAGAGCAATTCAAAGAGATAATGAAGGAAAACTAAATAGCCTTCTGCTTGTAAATTATTTGGATAAATATGCTGAAACTGGCATTGAATATACAAAAATATTAAAAAAAATTATTCAGCAGAATTCTCTTACCGAATTTGACGATGTCAAAATTTTGCCAACAACAAAAAAATTGAAAAACTTAATTTAAATCTACTGAAAATTGGCTACCAAACCATCTCCAGCCATCTATATCGTTTAAGGAACAGTTAATTCTTCCTCTTCTAAAATTAAATTTTTCTCTAAAGTAAATTTTAAGCTTATTTTCTATCAAATTTATATTTGTATTATCCCAAGAACCTCCTTCATCAGAAAAACAATTTATTTGTCCTAAATTTTTTTGTTCTTTAAAAAATTCAACAGTCATCTCTGGAGGGTTATTGTAGGTAATCAGTTTATCTTCTGGAGAGAGTTTATTGTACTGAAGTGGAAGTAAATTTATTAAAAACTTAAATCTTTTAAGATCACCATACTTTTCATTTATTGGGAATCTTGGTAATTCATATGGATCTTTATTAAGATCAATAACGCCTGAGTGTTGGCCAAATGCAAATTTAAACTTTGATGAAATAAATTTTTTTTGCTCTAAACTATATTCACCAAAAGGATATGAAAAAAAAATTGGATTATAATTAAATTGGGTATTAAAAATATCAATAGATTTGTTTATATCTTTTGTGAATTTTTCAAAATCAAATTCTACCATATATTCATGAGAGTGAGAATGATTTCCTAAATATGCAAAGCTATAGGTTTCAACTTCTTTTAATTGTTCCATAGTCATGTAACCATTACTCCCTATAGTTTCAGTGGATGTAAACAAAATAAAAGGAATTTGATTATCTTTCAGAAAAGGCCAAGCATTTTTATAGAAAGATAAAAAAGCATCATCTATTGTAATAAGGATTTTTTTATTAATTTTCACATTATAAAATTCTTTCTCAAAATCTTTTGGATCAAAAAATTCAAAATTATTTTTTTTTATTATCTCCATATGTTTTTTGAATACAGCCATCTTAATATTAGTTGATGGATACTTATTTTCTTCAAATCTATGATACATAAGCGACAAAATTCCTTTTTCATTTTTCTCGTATTTTTTTTCGGTTGCATATAGGTTTGTTTGCAATAGTAATAAATTAATTATGACTAATTTAGTAATTGACGCTGCAAGTAATAAAATTTTTTTTTCAATCATCAAAGATAATAAATCTTATACTACTGAGCATTCAAACAGTAGAGAAAATTTTGATAAAATAGTGATTCTATTAAATAAATTCTTGAGTGAAAAAGATACAAATATTAATCAATTAAAAAAAATATATATTAATAAAGGACCAGGAAAATTTTCAAGTTTAAGAACTTCAATCTCAATTGCTAAAGCCTTATCCCTAGCTAGTAAAATTGAATTAGTAGGATTTACTTCAAAGGATATAAAAAACATAAATGACTATAAAAACTTAATTGAATTAGATAACGAAGATAAGCTAACAAAAGATTTGATAAATCCAATTTATTCGAGTTAAATAAGGTATGTCTGAAACAATAGAACAAAAATGTATTTCAAAAGGTGTAAAATTAACAGATCAAAGACGCATAATTGCAAAAGTTATGAGTGAATCTCAAGATCACCCAGATGTTGACGAGCTTTATAACAGGGTCTCAGAAATTGATTCAAAAATAAGTATAGCTACAGTCTATAGAACCGTTAAATTATTTGAAGAGGCAGGCATAGTTGCAAAGCATGATTTTAAAGGTGGAAAAGCAAGATATGAGCAACTTAGTGAAAGTCACCATGATCATTTAATTGACATCAAAACAGGTGAAATAATTGAATTTGTTGACGATGAGATTGAGAAATTGCAAAAAAAAGTAGCTGAAAAATATGGTTATGAATTAGTTGATCACAAACTAGAACTTTACGGTATCAAGAAAAATAAATAATGCAAAAAAAAGTTTTTATCAAAACTTTTGGTTGTCAGATGAATGAATATGACTCCAATCGAATCTACGACACTATTAAAAATATTGGATATATTAGAAATGAAGATCAAAACGATGTTGATTGTTATATATTAAACACTTGCCATATTCGAGATAAAGCAAAAGAGAAGGTCTACCATGAAATAGGTAGAGTTAAAAAAAGTTTTAAAGGAAAAAAAAAACCAATTGTAGTAGTTGCTGGGTGTGTTGCTCAAGCTGAGAATGAGGAAATGTTAAAACGAGAACCTTATATAGATATAGTCATTGGTCCTCAGGCTTATCATAAAATCAATGATTTAATTTTAAATCAGTATAAAAAAAAAAAAATAGATGAAACGGATTTTGATACCGTAACAAAGTTTAATTATTTTGGTGATATTAAAAACGACAATAGTAAAATTTCAGCTTTCTTAACAATCCAAGAGGGATGTGATAAGTTTTGTCATTTTTGTGTAGTCCCTTACACTAGAGGTCCGGAGTATTCTAGGCCTTTTGAACAAATAATAAAGGAATCCGAGGAGCTGATTAAAAATGGTGTTAGAGAAATTACTCTATTAGGTCAGAATGTAAATGCATACTCTTATTCTGAAAATGGCAAAGAGTACAGAATTTCTGACTTGATAAAAAAATTAGATCAGTATTCTGAATTAAAAAGAGTAAGATATACAACATCACATCCAAGAGACATGACTGATGACCTAATAGATTGTTATTCTTCAAGTAAAAAGTTAATGCCATTTGTACATTTACCAATTCAAAGTGGTTCAGATAAAATATTACATTTGATGAATAGAAAGCACAAAGTTGAAGACTATTTAAAAGTTTATGAAAAATTAATAAATATTAATAATGAAATTAAATTCTCGAGTGATTTTATAATTGGTTATCCTGGTGAAACTGAAAATGATTTCAATGATACTCTTAAATTGCTAGATAAAGTAAATTTTATAAATTCTTTCTCTTTTATTTTTAGCCCAAGACCAGGCACAACAGCCTCAAATTATGAGTTAATTGACAATGATATTTGTAAAGAAAGACTAATTATTATTCAAAAAAAATTATTCAATAATCAAATACAAATTAATAAATCTTTGGAAAAACAATCTATTGAAGTTCTAGTTGAAAATAAGTTAGAAAATCAAAAAAAATATTTTGGAAGAAATAAATATTTATCCTCAGTTATCTTTGATGGATCAGAAGACATTATAGGAAAGTTGGTAGAAGTTAAAATAGAAAACTCTAATCAGAACAGTTTATTTGGAAAATTAGATAAAAAAATGGTAGCAGCTTAATTTGAAAAATCTTAAACAAAATAATTTTAAAACAGAGCTTAAATTTGTTTATTCAGATAATAATTCG
The DNA here is from genome assembly GCA_902582735.1 of uncultured Pelagibacteraceae bacterium. Lineage (GTDB taxonomy): Bacteria > Pseudomonadota > Alphaproteobacteria > Pelagibacterales > Pelagibacteraceae > Pelagibacter. The sequence continues at coordinate 52,871 of CACHTB010000003.1, read as the reverse complement.
CTGAGTATAGTTTTCCAAGATAATGATCTGCTATTAGGTGTTGTTGGAGAATTTAATAACAACTTAAAAGAGTTAGAAAAGTTAACAAATACCAGCATTTATTCAAGAGGAAACTCAATTCTTATAAAAAGCGATCCAAAAAAAAATAATTTAGTAAAAAATGCTATTCAGTTTTTAACTAATCAATTTATTACAAATGAAAATATTGAAAAAAAAGATATAATTTCATCGGTTAATAAATTTATGATTAAAGAAAATAATAATAACAATACGAATAAAAATATTGAATATATTATTAAGACACCAAAAAAATCTGTAATTCCTAGATCAGAAAAACAAAAAAACTATGTTAGAGCGTTAAGGGAGAGCGATATAGTTATTTCAGCAGGACCTGCGGGCACAGGTAAAACCTTTTTAGCTGTAGCTGTTGGCCTTACTATGCTCTTGGAAAAGAAAATTGAGAGAATAATTTTATCAAGACCCGCGGTGGAAGCAGGAGAAAGACTAGGTTTTTTGCCTGGTGACATGAGAGAAAAAGTAGATCCGTACCTAAGGCCATTGTATGACTCTCTTTATGATCTTTTAGATTTTGAAAAAATACAAAAAAAAATAGAAATTGGAGATATAGAGATTGCACCTTTAGCCTTTATGAGAGGTAGAACTCTAAAAAATTCATTTGCAATTTTGGATGAAGCTCAAAATGCAACTGATACTCAAATAAAAATGTTTTTAACTAGAATTGGAGAAAATTCAAAGATTGTAATAAATGGAGATCCATCTCAAATAGATCTTCCAAATAAAAATTTATCAGGTTTGAATAGATCAAAAAAAATATTAGGTAATTTAAGTGAAATATCAATTATAGATTTTGATCATTCAGATGTTGTCAGACACCCTTTAGTATCTAAAATAGTTAAGGCTTATTCTGATATAAATAATGATTAGTGTAAATGTACTCGTTGATCATAAGAAATGGAAAAAGAGTTTAAATAAACCACAATTATTTTTTGACAAAATCTTAAGGCGATTTCCAAAAAAATATTTTTACTCTAATAAAAAAGTAAATTTTACTTTATTACTCTCAAATAATACAAATATTAAAAAACTAAATTATAAATTTAGAAAAAAAAATAATCATACAGATGTATTGTCATTTCCTTCGTTTTTAAAAACAGATTTAAAAAAAGAATTAAAAAAAAAAGAAATTTATCTTGGAGATATAATTATCAGTTATCAATATATTTTTCCAAATAAAAAAAATTTTATTTTAGAAATGACTTTTATCCATGGATTTTTGCATCTTCTAGGTTTTGATCATAAAAAAATAAAAGATTTCAAAATAATGAATAAAGAAGAAAATAAAATATTAAACTCAATAAGTTAAACTTTTGACAAAATCTGAAAAACTAAATTTTTTAATTTTATTTTTACTTGGTGGTGTTTCATCATTTAGTTTACCTCCATATAATTTTTTTTTTATAAATTTTATATCTTTTACATTTTTATTTTTATTTTTAGTTGAAGCTAAGAATTCAAATAAATCCAAATTAATTTTTTTTCTTTACGGATGGTTTTTTGGGTTTGGATATTTTATTTGCAGTTTATATTGGATATCAATTTCTCTTACATTTGATAATAATTTTAAATTTTTAATACCAATATCAATTGTTTGTATTCCAGCATTCATCTCAATCTTTTTTGGTATTGCAACCTTGATAATAAAATTTTTTCTAAGTCAAAAAAAAATTATTTCTTCAGTTCTTATATTTTCACTTGTTTTAAGTATTATTGAATATATTCGTGGAATTGTACTTTCTGGTTTCCCATGGAACTTAATAGCTTATAGTTTTTCTGATCAAACAGAGTTTATTCAAATCAACTCTTTAGCGGGAATGTATGGATTTAATCTGCTATGTATCACTTTGTTTACAATACCAGCTATATGGTTTATCAAAAAGTCAAAAAAAAATATTTATTGTATTTTTATTGTTGGAATTTTAGTCATATCTAATTTGATTTATGGATATGTCAGCTTAAATAATCTGAGTATAAAAAGTGATAAAAATAATATAAATATTGTTACTATTTCTACCAAAGTATCTTTAGAAAGATTTTATTCATCGAATGTAGATGAATATTCAATAATTAAAAATTTGGTCAATCTGAGTGATCCACAAAGATATTTTGGAAAAAAGACAATTTTTATCTGGCCAGAAGGTGTTTTACCTTTGACAAACATGAGTAATATTAGTTCATACAAAGAAATTTTTAGTAAAAATTTTGATAAGTATCATTTTATTTTGCTAGGTTTAAATAGGAAGGTGAATTTAAACGGTAAAACTGAGTATTTTAACTCCATTGCAGTTATTGATAATCAATCGAATGTAATCGATTATTACGATAAGAGGAAATTAGTTCCATTTGGTGAGTTTTTACCTCTAGAGAATGTTCTGTCTTTTATAGGGCTTAAAAGTTTAACCAATAATTATCAATCTTACACTAAAGGAAAAGATAAAAAAGCAATTTTAAACATTGAAGATATTAATTTAAAACTATTAGCTACAATTTGTTATGAAATAATTTATGCAGGGACATTCAATAATAATTTAGATTATGATTTAATAATTAATATTTCCGAGGATGGTTGGTTTGGAAATTCAATAGGCCCATACCAACACTATGCTCACTCTAGGTTTAGATCTATTGAGCAAGGCAAAACACTAATAAGATCAGCAAACAATGGTATTTCTGCAATTATCAATCCAACCGGTAAAATTAAATCATTAATTGATTTAGAGGAAACTGGTTCTATTTATACTAACGAAATTAAGCATAAAGTTACACTTTTTTCTAAATATGGAAATAAAATGTATTTTGTATTAATTTTTATCTATATTTTTTTAATATTATCTATTAGAAGATTGGATCATGAATAATCTTAAAAATTTCCTTTTCACTAGCGAGTCTGTATCAGAAGGTCATCCAGATAAAGTATCAGATAGAATTTCAGATATGGTAGTAGATAATTATTTAGCTAACGAACCCCAATCTAGAGTAGCGTGTGAAACATTAACGACAACTAATAAAGTTGTTTTGGCAGGTGAGGTTAGAGGTCCAGAAATCAAAAAAGATGAATTGATTTCAAAAGTCAGAGATTGCATTAAAGATATTGGATATGATCAAGATGGTTTCTCTTACAAAGAAGCTACAAAAATTGAGAGTCATTTGCATTCGCAATCTGCAGATATTGCAATGGGTGTTGATGCATCTGGAAATAAGGATGAAGGTGCCGGAGATCAAGGTATCATGTTCGGCTATGCATGTGATGAAACAGACGTTTTAATGCCAGCTCCTATTCACTATTCACATAAAATATTAAGACTAATGGCTGAAGATAGAAAATCAGGGAAATTAAAAAACATAGAACCTGATTCAAAAAGTCAAATAACAATAGAGTATAAAGAGGGTAAACCCGCAGCTGTTAAATCAGTAGTAATATCAACACAACATTCTGCAGATGTAAACCAAGCAGATGTTAGAGAATTAGTTAAACCTTACATTGAAAAATCTATACCTAAAAACTTATTATCAGATCTTAGCGAGGATGAAATTTATGTAAATCCAACAGGAAATTTTGTTATTGGTGGACCAGATGGAGATGCTGGATTGACTGGGAGAAAAATTATAGTTGATACTTATGGTGGTGCTGCTCCTCATGGTGGTGGAGCATTTTCAGGAAAAGATCCTACAAAAGTTGATAGATCAGCAGCTTATGCTTCTAGATATTTAGCAAAAAATATAGTTGCATCAAAAATTTCTGATAGATGTTTGATACAGCTTGCGTACGCTATTGGTGTCTCCAAACCACTTTCTATTTATGTTAATCTTTTCACTAATGATGAAGAACAAAACAGACATGTTGAAAAGTTAATAAGAGAAAATTTTGATTTAAGTCCTAGAGGAATTAGAGAAATGTTGAGTTTAAATAAACCTATTTATCAAAAAACTGCAGCATATGGTCATTTTGGGAGAGAGCCAGAATCAGATGGATCATTTTCATGGGAAAAAACTGATAAATCAAACATATTTAATAGTTAAATAAAGTTGAATATTTAAAAAAAGCAAATATATTCCGTATACATTATTGAAATTTCAAAATGGGCCTCGGCCCATTTTTTTTTGGAGAAAACTTAAATGTTAAACAGAAGAGCAGATAAACTTGAGTTATTACGAATTGCTGAAGCAGTAGCTTTAGAAAAATCAATTGATAAAGAGTTGATAATTGACTCAATGGAAAATGGTATTGCAAAGGCTGCAAAATCAAAATTTGGATCTGAAAATGAGATAAAAGTAGAGATAAATCGCGACAACGGTGACATAGGAATTTTTAGAAAACTACAAATTGTTGATAGCCCAGAGAACTCAAATTTAGAGATTAGTTTAGATGATGCAATTAAGCTTAATGAAAAGAATAAAGACAAAAAAGTTGGTGATGAAGTTTTGCAACCTCTGCCATCATTTGATTTTGGAAGAATTGCTGCACAAACTGCAAAACAAGTAATAAGCTTTAATGTTAGAGAGGCAGAGAGAGAAAGACAATTTAACGATTTTATAGACAAAAAGGATACAATATTAAGTGGAATTGTTAAAAGATTAGAATTCGGAAACATAATCGTAGATCTTGGCAGAACAGAAGCAATAATCCAAAAAAATGAATTAATACCTAGAGAAAATATTAAGGCAGGAGATAGAATTAAAGCTTACTGCTTAGATGTAAGAAGAGAGCCAAGAGGACAACAGATATTTTTATCTAGAGCACATCCAAAATTTATGGAAAAATTATTTATCCAAGAAGTTCCAGAGATTTACGATGGACTTATTGAGATAAAATCTTCTTCTAGAGATCCAGGAAGTAGAGCAAAAATTTGCGTTAGAGCAATTGATACTTCATTAGATCCCGTTGGTGCTTGCGTGGGAATGAGAGGTAGTAGAGTTCAAGCAGTTGTAAATGAACTTCAAGGTGAGAAAATTGATATTGTAAATTGGTCAGAGGACCCAGCAGTAGTCGTAGCAAATGCGCTATCACCAGCTGAAGTACAAAGAGTTAATGTTGATAATGATGCAAAGAAATTAGACGTGATCCTTACTGAAGAAAATTTAAGTAAAGCTATAGGTAGAAGAGGTCAAAATGTTCGATTGGCTACTAAACTTCTGAACTATGAGATTAACATAATGACAGATCAAGAGGACTCAGAGAGAAGACAAATAGAATTTAAAGAAAAAACTGATAATTTTGTGAAAAATTTAGAACTAGACGAGACATTGGGTCAACTACTGGTAGCCGAAGGATTTTCAACAATTGATGATATTAAGGATAGTGAACCTGAGGCCTTAACAAAAATTGAGGGTATCGAAGAAGATACAGCAAAAGAACTTATTGATAGAGCAAAAGAGTTTTATCAAAAAGACCAAGAGGAAATTGCAAAAAGAGTAAAAGATCTGGGTCTAGAAAATGAACTTATTAATCATGAGGGTTTAACGCCAGGCATGTTAGTTACATTAGGTGAACAAAATATTTTAACGTTAACTGACTTTGCAGATTTAGCATCTGATGAGCTTACAGGCGGTTATGATGTTGTTAAAGGTGAGAGGGTAAAAATCAAAGGATATTTAGAGGATTTTGCTTTATCAAAACAAGAGGCAGATAGTTTAATTATGTCTGCTCGCGACAAAGTTTATAAAGATTGAGAGATGAAAGATGGAAAAGAAAAAATTAAAGTTATCAATTTCAGGAAGTTCAAAAAAAACTATAAACAGCATAGAGCAAGCTAAATCGCAGTCAAAAAATACTGTTGTTATTGAAAAAAAACCTAGATTTGGAACTAAATCAAACTACTCGAGACCAAATTCATCAAATGAAAGACCTAAAGGGAGTGCACCTTTTGTACCCAGAAATAATACTTTTTCTAAACCAACTACTTCTCCTAGTTCAGATTTTGAAAGACGAAAGCTTGCAGAGCAAAGAGCAACAAGAAGATTAAAAGGAGAAACAACCTTAAGTAAAGATACAAAAACTGGAAAAGGAACTTCAAAAAGAAGAGAATTAAAATTAACAGTATCCAGAGCACTTAGTAATGAAGACTTTACAGGAAAAGGAAGAAGCTTAGCATCATTAAAAAGAGCAAAACAAAAAGAGAATAGACTGTTAAATCAAGAAGACAATAAGGACAGTTTAAAACCAGTCAAAAGAGACGTTAAAATACCTGAAGTTGTTACAATTCGAGAACTTGCAAATAGAATGGCTGAACAGTCGAGCAATATTTTAAAACATTTATTAGGTATGGGAGTTACTGTAACTATAAACCATACAATTGACTCTGATACTGCTGAATATTTAGTAAAAGAATTTGGACATAATCCAATTAGAGAAGAAAAGGCAGAGGAAATAATTGAAAAAATAAAAGAAGTTAAAGCCGAGAATTTAAAAAGTAGAGCTCCAATTGTTACTGTAATGGGACATGTGGATCATGGAAAAACGTCAGTTCTTGATGTTTTAAGAAAAGCGAATGTAGTATCAGGAGAGTTTGGTGGAATTACTCAACATATTGGTGCCTACCAAATTATACATCAGTCTAATAAAATTACTTTTATAGATACGCCTGGCCACGCAGCCTTCACAGAAATGAGGGCAAGAGGATCAAAGTTAACCGATTTAGTTATTCTTGTTGTAGCAGCAGACGATGGAGTGAAACCTCAAACAATAGAATCCATAAAACATGCAAAAGCAGCAAAAGTCCCAATTGTTGTTGCAATAAACAAATGTGATTTGCCAGAGGCTGACCCACAAAAAATTAAGAATCAATTATTAGAATATGAATTAATTGCCGAAGACCTATCTGGAGATACATTGATGGTTGAGATTTCAACCAAGACAAAGCAGAATTTAGATAAATTAGTTGAGAGTATTATCTTACAAGCCGAGCTTTTAGATTTAAAAACTGATTTTGAAACAGAAGCTAAAGGAATTGTTTTAGAATCTAAAATTGATATTGGGAGAGGTCCTATTGCAAATGTTATCGTTACTGCTGGAACTTTAAAAAAAGGTGATTTTTTTGTAAGTGGTTTAAAATGGGGAAAGGTAAGAGCAATTATTAATGACCAAGGAATAAATATAGAACAAGCAGAACCAGCTACACCAGTTGAAATTCTAGGTATAAATGGTGCAGCAAAAGCAGGAGATGATTTTATAGTTTTAGAGAGTGAAAAAGAGGCAAAATCTCTGTGTGATGCTAGAATTCAAGAAACTAAGGACGGTAAAAACTCATTAACTTTTGTAACACAAGACTCTGCATTTAAAGATACTGCATCAGAGGAATTAAATATCATTGTAAAATCTGATGTTCATGGATCGTCTGAGGCGATTAAAAATGCAATTAATCAAATAAAACACGATGAAGTAAAACCTAAGATTTTATTGTCAGATATTGGGATGGTAACTGAAACAGATGTAACTTTAGCAAAAGCTTCAAATGCTGTTTTGATAGCATTTAATGTTAAACCAAGTAAAGAGGCAAAGAAAAGAGCTGAGCAAGAAAAAATTGTTATTTCATCTTACAACATCATTTATGAGGTATTAGATTTTATAAAGAGTAAGATGTCAGGTTTATTAACTCCCGAAGTTGATGAAAAAATCATTGGAACCGCAGAAATACTTGAAATATTTAAAGTTTCAAAAGTTGGAAAAGTTGCAGGTTCTAAAGTTATAGACGGTGAGATTACACAAGATTCGAGTGCAAGAGTAATACGAGATGGAGCAATTATATTTAATGGTAAAATCGGCTCAATATTTAGAGAAAAAAATCAAACTAAACAGGTTTCTGCAGGTCTAGAGTGTGGAATTACTCTGAAAGATTTTGTTGACTTCCAAAAAAAAGATATCATTGAAGTATATAATTCAACAGTAACTGAGAGAACAATTTAATGACTAGTTTGGGTAAACCAATAACACAAAGACAATTAAGAGTTGGCGAGATGATAAAACAGGCTTTGGGCATGTTATTTATAAGAGATGAAGCAAAACTTCCTATATCAACAAAAGAAATTACAGTTACTGAAGTTAGAATGTCTCCAGATTTAAAAACTGCAAAAATATTTGTAATGCCTTTAGGTGGTAGAGAGGCTGATGATGTAGTTGCAAAATTAAAAGAATTTTCATTTGTAATTAGAAAAGTACTTTCAAAGAAAATAGTTATGAAGTTTTTACCAAAACTCTATTTTGTGAAAGATGATTCGTTTGATTATGCTGAAAAAATTGAAAACTTAATAAAACAAACAAATAAATAAGGATAATATGATGGCAAAAAAAGCAAAAGAACTAGCGATCCATGACAAAGATACAGGGTCATCTGAAGTTCAGGTTGCTCAATTGACAGATAAAATTGAGAACCTATCAAAACATATTAAACAGTTTAAGAAAGATAAACACTCATCAGTAGGTTTATTGAGAGCTGTTAATAGAAGGAAGAAACTATTGGACTATTTAAAGAAAAATAAAATCGAGTCTTATAAGGAAGTAATATCAAAACTAAATCTAAGGAAGTAAGTAGGGAATAATGTTTAAGGTAGTAAAGAAGGAATTAGAAGTAGCAGGAAAAAAGATAAGTTTAGAAACAGGAAAAATAGCAAGACAAGCAGATGGTGCAATTATTGCACAATGTGGTGAAACAGTTGTATTAGCGACAGCTGTTGGAGCAAAAAAAGTTAATCCAGATGTAGATTACTTTCCTTTATCAGTAAACTATCAAGAAAAATATTATGCAGCAGGAAAAATTCCTGGTGGGTATTTTAAAAGAGAAGCAAGGCCAACAGAGAGCGAAACATTAATCTCAAGATTAATTGATAGACCGATTAGACCTTTGTTTCCAGATGAATTCAAAAATGAAGTACAAGTGCTTCCAACTGTAATTTCTTATGACAAAGAAAATGAAGCAGATATTTTATCAATTATTGCTTCATCAGCAGCTCTAGCAATCTCAGGCATGCCATTTTTAGGACCTGTTGGGGCATCTAGAGTTGGTTTTATAGATGGAAAATATGTTTTAAATCCATCGAAAGTTGAACTCAAAAATTCAAAATTAGATCTAGTTGTAGCAGGAACTAAAGATGCGGTTTTAATGGTAGAGTCAGAGGCAAATGGTTTAACAGAGGAAGAAATGTTAAATGCTGTAAAATTTGGTCACGAAGGCTTTGTGCCAGTTATTCAAATGATAGAGGATTTAGCCAAAGAATGTAGAAAAGAGCAATGGGTTGTTGAGAAGAAAGATCTTTCTGAAGTTAAGAGAAAACTAAAAGATGAATTTACAGCAGATCTTACGAAGGCGTTTTCAATTAGAGATAAGCAGGAAAGATCAAATATGATTTCGGAAATAACTGATAAAGCTAAACAACTGTATGAAGAAAATGAAAATTATACAGACTTAGATGTAAATTCACAGCTTAAAAATCTTGAAAAAACAATCGTTAGAACTGACATATTAAAAAATAAAAATCGTATTGATGGAAGAGGTTTAGCTGATGTTAGACCAATAATGTGTGAAGTGGGAATTCTTCCAAGAGTTCATGGATCTGCATTGTTTACAAGAGGAGAAACACAAGCAATTGTTACAACTACCCTTGGTACATCTGATGATGAACAAAAAATTGAAAGTTTAGATGGATTGCAAAAAGAAAGATTCATGCTTCATTACAACTTTCCACCCTTTTCAGTTGGAGAAACTGGAAGGATTGGTACAGGAAGAAGAGAAATTGGACATGGAAAACTTGCTTGGAGAGCAATAAATTCATCATTACCATCAAAGGAAATCTTCCCATATACTTTTAGAATAGTTTCTGAGATTACAGAGTCTAATGGTTCTTCTTCAATGGCAACTGTTTGTGGAGCATCATTAGCATTAATGGATGCTGGTGTTCCTATAAAAGAACCTGTTGCTGGGATTGCAATGGGATTAATCAAAGAAGGGGATGATTTTAGTGTTTTATCTGACATTTTAGGAGATGAAGATCATCTAGGAGATATGGACTTTAAAGTTGCTGGAACAAAAGACGGAATTACTTCTCTTCAAATGGATATCAAAATTACTGGTATTACATTTGAGATAATGGAGCAGGCTTTAAAACAAGCTAAAGATGGAAGAATTCACATTTTAGGGGAGATGAATAAAGCACTTTCTAAATCAAGAGATGATGTAGGAAAACACACTCCAAAAATGGAGAAAATATCTGTAGATAAAAAAGATATTGCAACTGTTATTGGAAAAGGTGGAGCAACCATTAGAGAAATTGTTGAAGTATCAGGTGCTAAAGTTGATATCAACGATGAAGGCGAGGTAACAGTTGCAGCACCAGATGAAGCGTCTAGGAGCAAAGCGATGCAGATGATTAAAGATCTAACTGCAAAAGCTGAATTAAATAAAATTTATAATGGAAAAGTTATGAAAATTATGGAGTTTGGTGCATTTGTTAATTTCTTAGGTAAACAAGATGGACTTGTTCATATTTCAGAACTTGCTGAGAAGAGAGTGGCTAAAGTAACTGATGTTGTTAAAGAAGGTGATCAGGTTAAAGTTAAAGTCATTGGATTTGATAGAGGAAAAGTTAAACTTTCAATTAAACAGGCAGCAATTTAATCAAAATTCGAGGTCCGGGGCACCTGGCAACAGAACGCTCTAGGAGTGGTACAATTCGTTGTACCACTTCACTTTTCAAAAATTATTTTACTATGTACTAACTATGTACCTGACTATGTACCTAGACTAGAAAATTTATTAACATTTTAAGTAATCTCTTAAATTTCAAATAACTCATTTTAAAGACGCTGGAGAGGTCTAAAAAATTTTACGAGTGAATGTCTATTTGTCTAAATACTTAAATATACACACTTCTATGACTTAAGAACAATTAGAATAATAATGAGTTTAAAGTCGTGGCGTATGTGAAAAACATCATAAGTATAAATAAGTATAGATAAGTACTTTTTTAGAAATGATTAAAAAAAGCGTATAGCGTTGTGATTAAAGACAACAATATATCGGTTCAAATAAAAAACTTAGGAAATCGCTAACGGCAATTCTAAGGAAACAGAAAAGAGATAACTTGTAAAGTGTTCTTTATGAGGTTCGTATAACTATGTTTAAACAAGACTTAATAAAAGAAATATTAAAAGATAAGAGATTAGATAAAGACCTAGTAGTAGTTGCTAATACTTACCAAAATATATCTAATGAAGAACTAATAAAGAAACTGAATTTACTGAACTCATTTGTTAATAAAAAGTTGTTCAGATACTTTCAGAAATATCCAGATAAGAGAGTTATGTTTATCTGTAATATTGAAAGAGTAAGAAACAATACTCATAGTCATATCATATTAAGAATACCGAAAAAGTATGACAGAAACTATGTACTAAAGTTAATGTCAGATTATTTCAGAAAACTTGGCGACAGATTTATCCTGTTTAATGAAAAGGCGAATAGTGAAATCGCTAATGTGATTTATTCTTTAAAAGGTCATCATTCAAATTATGTACCAGAAAAATTAGTCGTAATTTAAGGAAATAAATATGGAACACAAAATAACAATATCTGGAACAAGATAAAATCCACTAGAGATACCTTTGGTAAAATAGCACTTACTAAAGAACTAGATGAATTAGTGACCAAATATAAGAATGAATTGATAACCAAGTTTCAAAGAGAAAAGAAATGAACTTAATACAACAATCTGTTCAACAAATTTCTAAAGAAAATTTGAAGAATTATTATGACACATAACAAGCAGAAGATGAGTTATTTAATATGTTACAATCAAATCGTCTTTATATGATGAAAGATAGAACATTAGATTTTATCAAACAAATTTCAGGTAAAAGTGGTGATAGTTATAATATTAGAGAAACAGGTAAATTCTTATCAGACTTAATTAATGAACTTAAAATAAAATACGAAATCAAGGAGTAATACCAATGTGGTCAGTACAATCAGATAAAATTAAACAACACAAGAAAAGAGTTAATTACACTATTAACAAACATACGATTGATAGATTTAAACTCGTCGCTGATAAAGATATGAGAAAAATGTCAAATATAGTTGAAAACTTGATTAGACGATATGTAGAGAGTAGGGTTTAGTTCTTTGACACAAGATAAATATTTTAAATATTTAATCATAATAATCATAAAATTTTAAATTCAAATTAGTAATTTTTTCTGTATTTTGGTTAGATTGTTTAAAGTGTTGTTGTATTTTTCTTTTTTGATTTTCATTTAATAGAATTTTTCCAGACTTTTTAGTAACAGGTTTTATTAACTCTTTTAAAAATTTAAGATATTTGAAGTTTTTTTGATAAAGTTTGTATTTCTTTAATGACAGATGTATGTTCGAAAAATGTTCATATAAGACACCTCTAAAATCATAAGACCGGGTATAATAAACTTTATTATTATTAACTAATTCAGAATTTTTATTTATTGGATTATTATTAAATGTATTTAACTCTACCTCCTTCACAATACCCAGAAAATTTATCACCCGGTTGATATAATTTTCATGATTTTTTTCTAATTCTTCTAAGGGCAGTATTAAGACTTCTGAATTAAAGATTTTTTTTATTTTTTTTATTTGTAAATCATATTGATAAATTTCAGAAAGGTCTTCGTCACTAAATATTTTATCTAAAAAATTATTGAATGATCCAAAGTTTTTTTTCATTCTATAATTATCATAAGCGAAACTGGAAATTAAATATTGATGCTGACTTCTAATAGATATAATAAATTTAATATTTATATCAAAATAATTATTAAGGGAATCTAAAATTTCTTTTAACAAATATATATTAAAATATCCAAAATAATTATTATGATTAAAAAGACACTCATCAGAAAACATAAAATTTGTATTATCAGTTTTATCAATAATACTTTTTAAAATACTTACATAATTTCTCACTGAATATGAGTAATTCATAGGATATAATTTTTGAAATGAGTATTTTGGTTGGAAGATTTTATATTGTAATGAAATTAATTTATTAACTAATTCGTTTTTGTGATTGTGTGGTTTTCCAAGATTTACAAAATTTATTTTGTCAAAAATGTTTTCTTGTAAATATGTAGTTCCAGTTTTTCCATAACCGGGATGAATATAAATATTAATTTTTTTATACATAAAGATAGTTTATATTTGTAAAGTAGATAATTTTATTAAATAGTCAATTTGATAAAACAATTAAACATCACAGATATTAGGTTGAAGTTCTACATTACAGATATTGTGTCTTACGATTTCCTCATTAGGTGGAATTGTACTTTCTCTTTTTAAGATATTAAAAACCCACGATTGAGGAAATTTCTTACGAGTAGATTTGGTCACTACTTCAGAAATCTTTTTATAAGATTTATGATGAAGTGGCAGACTTATTATCTATTTGTGAAGCGGGTGGTTTTAGACCAGGTTTAGAACTATTAAGAGTAAGAAGAAATAATGTTGGTTGGATAAATGACCCGACTACTAAAACTCCTGTAATGAAGATTACATTGTTACAGACTAAAAAAGATAGACACACAATGACGGTGGCAGATTGGTATAGAGATGATGTTTATCCGAGAGTTATGAACAGACACCTAAATACTAATGAACTTGATTATCTGTTTTTTCCAAGAGTTGAAAATAGAGATAAGTTATTTGATAGAATTAGAAAAAATTTTGAAAGAATTTCAGATGATTTAGATTTGTTTGTTAAAGATGGTCAAAATAGACCAATCTATGTTTATAGACATTCATTTATTTCAGACAGAAGAAGAAAAGGTGTAGATGCCAATATAGTCGCTCTTCACTCAAATACTTCAGTTCAGATGATTAACCAACATTACCAAAATATGTCAGACGACCATTTATTAGAAATTCACAATAAAGTATTTCCCAACAGAACTAAAAACCCCAATTACAAAGTCATCACAAAGAAATCATAGTTTAACTATGTACCCTACTATGTACCTTTCCAAAAACCTATATTTTCTGATATAAACTCATTTGGGTCGGACAACAGAACGCCCCTAAAAAGTTTAACTAAATTTAACTAAATTTTAAGAAATATTTTTGGGATCTGGCATACCTACTTTATTGTACCCAGCATCTACATAATGAATTTCACCAGTAACACCACCTGCTAGATCACTTAGTAAGTATAATGCAGAATTTCCTACATCATGAATATCCACGTTTCTTTTAAGAAATGAATGGTCTTCATTCCATTTATATAAGAATTTTGCATCACCAATTGCTGATGCAGCTAATGTTTTAATAGGTCCTGCACTAATTGCGTTAACTCTTATCTGTTTAGTACCTAAATCTCTTGCTAGGTATTTTACACTAGATTCTAGCGCTGCTTTGCAAACTCCCATAACATTATAATTAGGAATAGCTTTATTTGCCTCGTAGCTTAATGTGATCATGCTACTGTTGGGCTTCATTATCTTTGATGCTTCTCTAGCAACTTCTGTAAATGAGAAGCATGAGATAAGCATACTTCTTTGAAAGTTCTCTCTTGTTGTATTTAAATATTCTCCAGTAAGCTCAGATTTATCCGAAAATGCTATTGCGTGAACAACAAAATCAATCTCACCCCAATTAGATTTTACATCTTCAAATAATTTAACTACATCCTCTTTTTTCTCTACATCACAACTAAAAGTCACATTAGAATTTAGTTTTTCTGCTAAAGGTATTACCCTTTTTTTCAAAGCATCACCTAGATACGTAAATGCAAGCTCTGCTCCCGCTTCAGATAGTTTTTGTGAAATACCCCAAGCAATGGACCTCTCATTTGCAACACCCATTATCAATCCTTTTTTGTTTTTCATTAAACTCATAGAATCAAACTTTCTCGAAAACTAATGTTGCATTAGTTCCGCCAAATCCAAAACTATTTGACATAATAGCGTTTAAATTTGCATCTTTTTCTACTTGTGTAATAATTGGATAATTTTTTGCCTCGTCATCCATTTCTAAAATATTTGCTGAAGCTGAAATAAAATTATTTTTCATCATTATCAAACTGTAAATTGCTTCGTGAACAGAGGTTGCTCCTAATGAGTGACCAGATAAAGATTTGGTTGAACTTATCTTAGGTTTGTAATCTGTAAAAGCTTCACCTACTGCTTTTAACTCTGTAATATCACCGACAGGAGTCGATGTTCCATGAGTATTTATATAGTCAATCTTATTTTTTGAAGTTGAAAGAGCCATTTTCATACATCTTACTGCTCCTTCACCAGATGGTGCAACCATATCATACCCATCTGATGTTGCGCCATAACCAGTTAGCTCTGCATATATTTTAGCGCCTCTTGCTTTTGCATGTTCGTATTCTTCTAAAACAAGAACTCCTCCGCCCCCAGCAATGACAAAACCGTCTCTTGTTTTATCATAAGGTCTTGAAGCTTTTTCAGGAGTATCGTTATATTTTGAGGATAATGCAGTCATTGCATCAAACATAGCTGTCATAGCAAAGTGAACTTCGTCGCTACCGCCAGCAAAAATAATATTTTGTTTGCCTAACTGTATAAGTTCCATTGCATTACCAATACAATGCCCACTCGTTGCACATGCAGAACTTATTGTGTAATTAGTACCTTTTATTTTAAATGGAACCGCAAGAGTGGCAGAAGCAGTACTTGCCATTGTCCTTGGTACTATAAATGGACCCATTTTTTTTGGATTTTTTTCTCTAGTTTTATCTGACGCTAAAATGACATTTTCAATAGATGGACCACCAGAACCCATCACCATTCCTGTTAAAATATTACTAACTTCATTCTCTTCCAATCCAGAATCTTTGACTGCTTCACTCATGGCAACATAATTATATGCTGACCCAGCACCCATAAATCGAATTACTTTTCTATCGATATAATCTTCTAATTTAATATTTGGTTTACCATGTACATGACTCTTTAAGTTATGTTCTTTATATTCTTCAGAAAATGTGATTCCTGATTTTGTATTAAGTAAGGATTGATAAACTTCTTCTTGGTTATTACCTAGGCATGAAACAACTCCAAGTCCTGTTACAACTACTCTTTTCATTATTTAAACAAGCCTACTTTTAAGTTTTCTGCTGAATATATTTTTTTACCATCCGCACATAATATACCGTTTGCAAGCCCGACAGTCGTTTCTCCCTTAATTAAAATTCTTTTCATATCTATCTCATATGTCGCAATTTTAACATTTTTTAAAACTTCACCTGTAAACTTAACAGAACTTACACCCAAAGCCCTTCCTCTACCTGGATTTCCAAGCCAACCTAAATAAAAACCGACTAGCTGCCACATAGCGTCTAACCCTAAACATCCGGGCATCACAGGATCCTCTCTAAAGTGGCAATCAAAAAACCACAAATCCTCTTTAATATCAAGCTCTGCTTTAATAACTCCTTTTTTAAAAAATCCTTTATTTTCGTCAATTTCTGATATCCTGTTAAACATGAGCATCGGGGGAGATGGTAATTTTGCATTTCCAGGCCCAAAAAGCTCACCATTTGCGCAGCTAATTAACTCATCATAACTAAACGAGTTTTTTTTCATATTTTTTTAATCTTCATACTTGATTTAATCTGATTATAATATACATATAGTTTAGAATTATTATAAATTATAAATGACTACAACAGTAGAATTTATCAGCAAGTTAAGAAACTCTGGTTTAAGACCAACTAAGCAAAGAATAAAAATTTGCGAAGTATTATTTAATAAAGAGAAAACTTTTCATTTTACAATTAACGATCTTGTTAAAATAATTGAAAATGAGGCTAATGAGAAAATATCATTGGCTACAGTTTATAATACTGTTCATGCATTTGAGAAAAAAGGATATTTAAAAGAAATACCAATAGATTCAAATCAAAGTTATTTTGATACAAACATAGCAGATCATCATCATTTCTATGATATTGCTGAAAAAAAATTAATAGATTTAAAACAAACTGATGTTGGTCCAATTAATATTCAAAAAACAATTCCTGGAAAAAAAATAAAATCTGTTGAGGTTTTAGTTAAACTTGAAACTGATAATCAGTAGCAAAAAAAAATCATAAATTACAATACTTTAAAAATTACATTAAAACCATTCTAAACTGTTGACTTATAGTTTAGAATCATTATATACAATTCAAAAGGAGATCAATTATGTCATTAAAGGGAAGTAAAACAGAAGAAAACTTAAAAGCTGCTTTCGCGGGAGAAAGTCAAGCTAACAGAAGATATTTATATTTTGCTCAAAAAGCAGACGTAGAGGGTTTTAACGACGTAGCTGCAGTATTTAGATCAACAGCAGAAGGTGAGACTGGTCACGCACACGGGCATCTTGAATATCTAGAAGAGGTTGGAGATCCAGCAACTGGTAGACCAATTGGTGAAACCAAAGCTAATCTAGAGTCGGCTATCGAGGGAGAAACACATGAATACACAGATATGTATCCTGGTATGGCAAAAACAGCTAGAGACGAGGGTTTTGATGAAATAGCTGACTGGTTTGAGACATTAGCAAAAGCTGAAAAATCTCATGCCGGTAAGTTCCAAAAAACTTTAGAGAGCATCGCTTAAATTCAATAGTGGACACACTTAGTTGTCCACTATAAAAAATCAGTAATTCAGACGTAATAAAATTATTTAATAATAAATTTATTACTTTATACAATACCACATGAGCAAAGAAGGCAGCACACAAGCACCAATAAGGCACCCACTTAATTTTAAGGATCCAGATTTCTTAGATCCTCAAAAGCTGGATCAAGAGATGAGAAGAGTATTTGATATTTGTCATGGTTGTAGAAGGTGTTTTAATCTATGTGATAGTTTCCCCAAATTATTTGATTATATTGATGAGTCTGAAGATGAAGATGTATCATCTTTATCAAGTGATAAATTTAAACCAGTTGTAGATGCTTGTACTTTGTGTGACATGTGTTTTATGACTAAATGTCCTTACGTCCCTCCTCATGAATTTGATTTAGATTTTCCACATTTAATGCTTCGATATCGTATGCTACAAAGAAAAAATGGTGAAATCTCTACCACTACTAAACAATTAGCTTACATAGACCGTAATGGAAAAATCGGTGTTATATTCAGTGGAATAATTAACTGGATTTCAAACATAAAAAATACTTTTTTTCGTAACATCCTAGAATTTATTACTGGAATTGATAAGAGAGTAATATTACCAAAGTATAATAGTGAAACATTTTCAAATTATTTTAAAAAGTTTAAACAAAATAAATTAGCAGAGGAAGCAATTAGAAAAGTTGTAATTTATTCTACTTGTTTTGTAAATTATAATAAAAAATCAACAGGAGAAGCCGCATTAAAAGTTTTAAATCATAATAATGTTAAAGTTGAACATTCTTATGCTGGCTGTTGTGGAATGCCCTACCTTGAACAAGCTGATCCAGACAAAGTAATTAAACAAGCCAAATTAGTATCAAAAGAACTAATCAGTTTTATAGATAAAGGTTATAAAGTAATAACCTTGACTGCCAGCTGTGGATTAATGTTTAAATTTGAATGGCCACTTCTTTTACCTAGTGATGAAAATATTAAAAAATTATCAGAAAATACTTTTGATATTGATGAATATGTTGTCGATATCGCAAACAAAGAGGGACTAGTAAAAGGAATGCAAGAAATAGATGGTGGGGTTACCGTACATCATGCATGTCATGCTAGAGCTCAGAATATGGGTAATAAAGCAAGAGATATGCTGAAATTAATTCCAAATGTAAAAATTGATCTAGTTGAGAGATGTGCTGGACACGGAGGAACTTTTGGAGTGATGAAACAAACCCACGACACTGCAGTTAAAGTTGCAAAAAATACAGTCAGCGCAGTTAAAAGAAAAAATAATAAATATATGGCATCAGATTGTCCATTGGCGGGAAAACACATTAAACAGCTTGCTGAGGATACAAATATTAACAATGATGAGGCTTTACACCCCATAGAACTAGTGGCAAAAAGTTATAGATTATAACTGTGCCAAAAAATCAAAGAATAATTCAGAAATCAGACTTATTAGCTCCAGACGTGTACGAAAAAAATAGGCGTCACATGAGAAAAGAGTTAGTTGAATTCAAAAAAGATAGAAGAGTTCAGCTTGGTCCTTACGCGACTTTTTATTTTGAGTGTTATGAAACAATGTTAGCTCAAGTTCAGGAAATGTTACATATAGAAAAAGGTGGTGATGAGCAACTCAATGATGAGTTAACAGCTTACAATCCCTTAATACCAAATGGAAAAGAATTGGTTTCAACACTAATGTTTGAAATTGATAACCCAGTAATTAGAGCTACGTTTCTAGGGAAATTAGGCGGTGTTGAAGAAAATGTATTTATTAAGATTGATAATGACGTAATTTACGGAAAACCCGAAATAGATGTAGATAGAACTTCTGCAGAGGGAAAAGCATCATCAGTGCAATTTATACATTTTGGATTTGATCAAAACCAAATTTCAAAATTTAAAGGTAATAATGTGAGCATTGAATTAGGAATAGATCATAAAGAGTATTCGCACTCAACAAAGATTTCAGAGAGCACCATAAAGGCTCTATCCAGCGATTTTAATTAGTTGGTCCCCAAATATTTTCAACATTAACCCAACCAATAAATTCACCAGTTTGAATTTTACACCATTGAGTTTCACATTTTTTTATTAAAAGTAATCTACCTTTTTTTATTTGGGCTATAGGTTTAGAAAATTTAGATGGTTTTTTAAAAATTATTTTATCTTCAAGAGTTATAAATGACTTAGCTTTTCTTAGTTGAGAAACATGTATCCAACCATTATTATTTTTATGATCTATAATTCGTCTAAAATTCTCTTTTTTATCAATAACTTTTAAAGGAAGTTGAATTTTTTTATAAATATATTTGACTTGATAATCAAATCCTGGCCCATATCTCACATTCACTTTTTTATTCTTTAGCATAAGAAAAAATTCATCTTTTGCGTTAATTGGTTGAAATATGAATATCAAAGAAGTTAAAACAAAAATTATAATTTTTTGCACAGACAATTCTTTCTCTTCTTAAAATTAACTTTTCTGGATGTAAGATTTAATAAATCAACTATTAAAATATTATTTTTAATAATTCCATTCAGTCCTAAGATTAATTTTAAAACTTCGTTTGCTTGTAATGCTCCTATTACATTCGCAGTAGGTCCTAAAATACCTTCAGCCTCACAATTTAATATTTCATTAGAAGGCATTCCTTGGTAAAAACAGTTAAGACAAGAAATTTTTTTTTGTGAAAAATCAAAACTAAAAATATGTCCATCAAATTTACTTATTGCTCCAATAACTAATTTCTTTCTATATTTTAATGAATACTTATTTAGTAAAAATTTAGTTGGGAAATTATCTGTTCCATCAACAATTATATCGAATTTTGGTAGAATTTTGCTTAAATTTTTATCATTAGCCCTCTCTTTAAAAATTTTTAATTTTATTCTTTCATTAATTAATTTAATTTTTTTTTTTATTACATCTGATTTGTACTTACCCACGTCATTATAATCATAGAGAGTTTGCCTATGTAAATTGCTATAGTCAACTTTGTCATTTTCAATGACACCTAAAAAACCGACACCTGCTCTAGCTAATAAATCAATTACTGGACTACCCAAACCACCTGCTCCAACTACTAATATTTTTGAATTAAAAATTTTTTTTTGTCCAATAATTCCAACATCTTTTAGAACTATTTGCCTTGAATACTTGTTTAGAGTTCTTTTACTTAATAAGTTTTTCATTTACCTGTAGATCCAAAGCCACCAGATCCTCTAATTGTATCGGGTAGCTCATCTACTTCCTCAAAAGAAGCTTTCAGAACTGGTATTAAAACCATTTGTGCTATTCTATCTCCATTGTTAACTATAAAATCATTCACCCCATGATTAAATAATATAACTTTTAACTCTCCCCTATAGTCACTATCAATCGTACCGGGTGTATTGAGTACGCTTATCTGAGATTTTGCTGCTAGACCTGACCGAGGTCTAATTTGTATCTCTGTATCTTGAGGAATAGCTATAGATATTCCAGTTGGTATTAATTCAGAGCTGTTTGGCTTTAATTTCAAAGATTCTTTTACAAATGCCATTAGATCCATACCTGACGATCCTTCGGTTTTATATTGTGGAATTTTGACCATGGGGTCAAGTTTCTTTATCTTAATTTTGACCATTAATTAAGATTTTTAATAACTCTCTCAACTATATTTTCTGCAATTAATGATTTATTCATCTTCTTTAGTATCTCGTTTTTATTATTTTTATAAAAAATTTTAACTTCATTATATTCTGTATCAAATCCTATTTCATTATCTGATACATTATTAGCAATTATCCAATCACAATTTTTACTACTTAGTTTCTCTTTTGCATTTAAATCTAAATTTTCTGTTTCAGCAGCAAAACCTACAGTGAGTTTTGGTCGTAGTGAATTATGTTTTGAAACATATGATAATATATCTGTATTTTTGATCATACTAAAGTCTTGTTCAGAATTTTTTTTAATCTTTTCTTTATTATATTTTTTAAATTTATAATCGCACACAGCGGCTGAAAAAACAGCAACATCAACGGGAAGGTTTTCGATTGTTTTTTTTAACATTTCGTCTGCAGTTTCAACTTCAATAAATTTTATATCCTCTAAGGGATTTAAGTTTGTTTTTCCTGATATTAGTGTGGTTTCAAATCCTTTATCTCTAAATGTTTTAGCTATTTCATAACCTTGCTTTCCACTTGATTTATTTGTTAAATATCTAACTGGATCTAAATACTCCCTGGTAGGACCTGCTGTGACTAAAGCCTTATATTTTTTATTCTTTTGTATATTTGATAAGTAATTTTCAATATGAAAAAGGATATCTGATGGCTCAGTCATTTTTCCCTCACCATACTCTCCACATGCCATATCTCCGATCTCTGGACCTATTAAACTATAACCATATTCCCTTAGTTTGATTATATTTTTTTTATTTGATGGGTGGTCCCACATTCTTACATTCATAGCTGGAACTATAAAAATCTTTTTATTTGAAGCTAATAATACAGTAGATGCAAGATCATCACTTAATCCATTACTCAATTTTGATATTGTATTTGCTGTTGCGGGTACTACAATAATCAAATCCGCCCATCTTGATAATGAAATATGATCCATTTCACTTTCACTCTCTGAGTTAAATAAATCTTCATATACCTTTCCTTGAGAAAGAGATGTTATCGATAAAGGTGTTACGAATTCTTTGGCACTTTTTGTAATGATTGTTTTTATTTCTACTTGTTTTTTTTTTAAACCTCTAATTAATTCAAGACTTTTATAAGCAGAAATACCTCCACAAATTACAACAAGTATTTTTTTGTTTAACAAACTATTCATGCGAGAGATTAAAATACCAATAAAGTAGCAATTACAAGCAATAATACACCAATAATTGACTGATTTCTGAAGCTAGACATCTCTGATTTTTTTACATTTAACTCATTAAATGAGCTAGAGTTCTGTGGAATTTGTCCACTTGCTAGGAATGTTAAAGCTTGATTAGCTTTATCCATAATTTGCGGTAATTCAGGTAATCTCTTAATTACTTCTGCAGAATTTTTAAGTGTTTCATTAAATGAATTTATAGGGTCCTTTGTTTCTCTTAGCCATTTTTCAAGAACAGGCTTGGATGTTTCCCATATATTTGTATCAGGATTAAGTCTTCTTGCCACTCCCTCAACAACTACCATTGTTTTTTGTAACATTAGAAGCTGAGGTTGAGTTTGCATATTAAATTTTTCTGTCACATCAAATAGTTGTTTAAGTAATTTTCCACCAGAAATATCTTTTACAGATTGGCCAAATATAGGTTCTCCTATTGATCTTAATGCTTGAGCAAGATCATCTACTGGAACGTTTTTTGGCACAAGTCCAGCAACCAAATGAACCTCTGCAACTTTTTTATAATCTCTTTGAATAAAACCGTATAAAATCTCTGCTAAAAATCTTTGGCTTACTTTATCTAACCGACCCATTATTCCAAAATCAATAGGAACTATCTGACCACTTTTATTTATAAAAATATTTCCCTGATGCATATCTGCATGAAAAAAACCATCTCTTACAGCGTGCCTTAAAAAATGTTGAATTATGTCTGATGCTATTTTCTTTGCATCAATATTTCTATTTGTAAGTTCATCAGTTTCTCTAATTGAAACTCCATCTACCCAATCAAGCGTCATGACATTTTCACTAGTAAAATTCCAATATATTTTAGGAACCAGAAAACCCTCATCATTCTTTGTATTTTCTCCATATTCATTTGCTGCTGCTGCCTCAAACCTTAGATCCATTTCAAGATTTGTTATCTCCTTTAGTAAAAAAACAACTTCAACCAACTTAAGTCTTTTAGTTTTTTTTACAAACGACTCCACAAAAAAAGCAAACAACATTAATGCATCGATTTCTTCGTTAAATATTTTTTTTATATCTGGTCTTAAAATTTTGATTGCGACATCTTTTATAGTTCCACCATCATTAATTTGTGCTTTATGAACTTGTGCAATTGAAGCAGCAGCAACTGGCTCACTAAGATTTATTATTGAATTAAAATTTTGTTCACCTAAATCTTTTTTAATAATTTCTTTAGCTTTCTCTTGTGAAAATGGAGGCAATCTATCCTGGAGATTTTCTAATTCTTTTGATAATTCATCACCGATTATGTCAGGCCTGGTTGCTAAAAACTGTCCTAATTTTATAAATGTGGTTCCCATAGATTGAAGCGACGAGGATAATCTTTCACCTTGGTTTAATGAACTATCAACTTTTTCATTGTTCAAAAAAGAAAATGATAAAATGCTAAATAAAACTTTTACTAATAATGGTGGTTCATTAAATCTAGTTGCAATTTTTAGTGCATCTGATTTTGCGAGTTTTCGACCAAGTTTAAAAAGAGTAAACAATTTTTTAATCATAATTTCCATCCTGAATGTATTGCAACGATACCCCCAGATAAATTTCTATAACTACAATTTTGGAAATTATTACTTTTAAGTAATTCTATTAATTCTTCTTGGTTAATAAAATTTTCAATACTTTTTACTAAATATTCATAAGGCTTTTTGTCTCCAACAATAAATTTTCCTATATATGGTATTAACTTTGAGTAATTTTTGTAAGCAAATTCTAAGTTTGAATTCTGTATTTTTGAAAACTCTAAACACAAAAAACGCCCCCCCCCGGCTTTAAAACTCGATACGCCTCAGAAAGTGATTTGTCTAAGTTTTTAGTGTTTCTCAATCCAAAACTAATTGTATAATAATCACAAGTTTCATTTTCTAATGGTAAGTCTTCTGCTGAACCAATAATCCATTTAATATTTTTATATTTTCTTAGCTTCTTTTTACCTATATTTATCATTCCCCCATTAGGATCTATACAAATTGCATTATTTAAATTTTTAGTTTTATCATGAAATAATTTTGCAAGATCTCCAGTTCCACAAGCTACATCTAACAAGATTTTGTTTGTTCCAGGGTTCATCCAAAACATTAAATCATTTTTCCATATCCTGTGAATACCAAAGGACATAAAATCATTCATGAGGTCGTATTTATCAAAAACTTTGTCAAATACACCTTGCACAAGTCCCTTTTTATTTTGAAGATATTGTTGCATAAATAAATTATTTTTAGATTAATATAGTATCTAATGCCAGAATTGCCAGAAGTAGAAATTATAAAAAAATCATTAAACAAAAAAATATCAGGAAAAATTATTAATGAAGTAAGGGTAAAAAACCGAAATTTACGTCTTAAAATACCAAAAAATTTTGAAATAAAATTGGAGAGAAAAAAAATAAAAAAAATTGGAAGATTTTCTAAATATATAATAATTTTTTTTGATGATAATTCTTTCTGTTTAATTCACCTAGGGATGTCTGGTACTATTCATTTATTAAATACATATTCAAAGAAAAAATTTACTAACACTAGCTTTTATCATAGCCCTAATTTACCAAAAAAACACAATCATGTTGAAATTCGATTTAATGATTTAATATTAGTTTATAATGATCCTAGAAGATTTGGATATATTTTATTCATTAATTCTAAAAAAGAGCTATTAAAAAAATTTAAAAAATTTGGACCCGAACCTTTTTCAAAAAATTTCAATATTAATTATGTAAAGACATATTTTAAAAATAAAAAAAAAAATATTAAAAATTTCTTGTTAGATCAAAATTTTGTTTCAGGAATTGGAAATATTTATGCCAGTGAAATATTATTTGAGTGTAAAATAAATCCGTTAATTTCAGTCGAACTTTTAAAAGAAGAGCAAATAGATAAAATTATTAAACAATCTAAAAAAGTATTAAAAAAATCAATAATTAAAGGTGGGTCTTCTATCAGAGATTTTAAAAATACCTCCGGTGACAAGGGCTCATTTCAAAATGAATTTAAAGTCTATAATAGAGAAAACTTAAAATGTCCCCGAATAACTTGTAGTGGAAAAATTTTAAAAATAGTTATTACAAATAGATCGAGTTTTTTTTGTAATAAATGCCAAAAATAAAAAAATTATTATATTGACCGGTTTTATATCTCAATATATACAATCGCGCTTATGGCAAATACCAAATCAGCAATTAAGAGAGTTCGTAGAATATCTAGACAGACGGCTGTTAACAGGTCAAGAAAAAGTAAATTTAGATCTGCAGTAAAAAAAATGAACGTTTTAATAGAAAAAAAAGACAAAAAAGAAGCCCTTGCCTTTTTATCAAAGCTAAATTCTGAGTTAATGAAGATTTCTAAGACTGGCGTTATAAAAAAACAAAATGCGTCAAGAAATATTTCCAGAATTACAAAAAAAATTAATTCTTTATAACAACTTTAAGTAGTTAATAAAAAATATATATATAATTTATATTTTTAGATTAATTCTAATTACAACCAGTGGTTTGAATATTAAAGAACAACATCTAAATTTTAATTTTGCGTCATCACAACATATAGAAAGAAAATTTTATTTAGAAAGTAAATTTTATTTTACTAACTTTGAGTTGTTAATTTAATGATTCAATCTGGAATTTATACAATTCTAAATTTTATTTTTTTTTGAATTTATAAATTAATTTATTGCATAAATATTTTAGATAAGTTTTAAGAGATTCCCACCATGAAAAACAATTTACAAAATAATTCACCAATAGAAGAGAAAAAACTTGATTGGAAAATTGTTCAAAATGTAATGAAAGATAAGTTTGGTAGTGATATTTTTGATAGTTGGCTAAAAAAAATAGAACTTATAGATGAATATAAAAATTACGTACTAATTTCTGTATCAACAAGGTTTATTAGAGATTGGATAACTTCAAGATATTTAGACCAAATATTACAAATAGTTAAGAGTTTTAAAAAAGACATCGTAAGAATAGAGTTTTTGGTTGATGATAAAAAAAATTTAGCAAACAAAAATAACTTACAAGATAAACAAAATTTAAATAATAATGAAATTAATAATAATATTTCTTTTATAAAAGACTCTTACCTTCAATATAACAGAATAGATCCAAATAAAAATTTTAATAATTTTATTACTGGACAAAGCAATAAATTAGCTTTTGAAGCATCAAAAAAGGTATCTCAAGAAATCGCCCACTATAATCCGTTATATTTATATGGAGGTGTTGGAATGGGAAAAACACACTTACTTAATGCTATAGGTCTTGAACTTAAGGATAAAAATAAGGTTATGTTTATTTCTGCTGAAAGATTTATGTATCAATTTGTAAAATCTATAAAATCTAATGATATGGTCAAATTTAAGGAATATTTTAGAAATACAGATATTCTTTTAATTGATGATATTCAATTCATGAATGGAAAAGAGGCCATGCAAGAAGAGTTCTTTCACACATTTAATGCATTGTTTGATAAAGGTTCACAGATTATTGTGTCCGCAGATAGACCTCCAAATAAACTTTCAAGAATTCAGGATAGAATTAAATCAAGATTTTCTGGTGGATTGGTCGTAGATATTCAAAATCCTGATTATGAATTAAGATCTAAAATAATTAAATCAAAAACAGAAGAACTCAAATTATTTTACTCTAATCAAGTTCATATCAATGATGAAATCCAGAAATTTATAAGTATGGAAGTTAGAACTAGTATTAGAGAATTAGTTGGTGCTTTAAATAGAATTGTATCTTTTTCAAGAATTTATAACAAAACACCAAATATATCTGAGGTAAGAGTTATTTTGAAAGATTTACTTAACCTATCAGAAAACAAAGTGACAATAGATACAATACAAACAATCGTATGCAAGTTTTTTAAAATAAGTAAAAATGAAATGCTTTCACCAAGAAGATCAAGATATCTTGTAAGACCTAGACAAACAGCCATATATCTTGCAAAAATGTTAACTTCAAAATCTTTACCTGAGATTGGAAGGGCGTTTTCAAATAGAGATCACACTACAGTTATTCATTCTGTGAAGACCATTGAAAAACTTAGAAAAGAGGACAATGAATTAAATATAAATATAGACAGTTTGAAAAATAAAATTTTGTATAACCAAGATAATGAAATTTAGTGTTAACCAACAAGATCTTCAAAAATCCTTAGGTTATTGCCAAGGTGTAATTGAAAAAAGAAGTACTCTTCCAATTCTATCAAATGTGCTACTCGAAATAAACAGTGGGCATTTAACAATCACCGCAACAGATTTAGATTTAATTTTTATCCATAAAATTTCTAATGTTGAGATTTTAGAAGAGGGCAAAACAACTACTTCATCATCAATTATGTATGATATTGTAAGAAAAATATCTTCAGGAAGCAAAATAAGTTTTTCAAATCCTAGTGAAAGTAAACTCCAACTTGAATCTGAAAAATCAATATTTAATTTAAATTGTATAAGTGCCTCTGAATTTCCCTTAACAGATGAAAATTTTAATCAAAATGAATTTTCAATGCATTCAAAAGATTTACTGAAGTTATTAAATAAATGTAAATTTTCAATATCTAACGATGAAACCAGGCATTATTTGAGTGGGATTTTTTTCCACCAGACACAAGTTGAAGACAAAGCTTATTTAACAGCTGCTGCAACAGACAGTCATCGTATGTCAGTATCAAAAATTAGATTAAATAATAAAATTGAATTTGAACCTGCAATTCTCCCAAAAAAAACTATTTTTCAACTCTGTTCTTTGCTAGAAGATTTTGAGGGTGATGTAAAAATTTCAAATATAAAATCTAAAATAAAATTTGAATTAAACAATAGTATATTAATTTCGAAACTTATTGATGGAAAGTTTCCTAATTACATCCAGGTTATACCAAAAGAGAACCAAAAAAAATTAGAGATAGAACTCAAATTGTTCCTTAATTCAGTTGATAGAGTAGCATCAGTTTCTTTAGATAAAAAAGACGGAGTGAAATTTAATTTAAAGAAAAATATGCTCGATATGTCTGTAAACAATACGAATAGTGGAGATGGAAAAGAAAGTTTGTCTGTTAAATTTGATCACGAATTAGATATTAGTTTTAATTCAAGATATCTAATTGATGTAGCTTCTCAGTTAGACGGGGATCAAATCGAGATTTATTTAAAAGATACTGGTTCTCCTGCTTTAATTAGAGACCCAGCTGATTTTGACAGTATTTATGTAGTTATGCCTATGAAAGGCTAATCAATATTATCTAATTCATAGTATATTTTTTTTTCAATTAAGTTTGTGAATTCTTTAGAATCTATTCCTGGTTCAATAGCCTTTAGTATTGAAATTGTTATAGTTTTATTTTTAATTAAACTTCCCTTTTTTGGCCACACAGTCCCAGAGTTTATTGCTATAGGCTGACACTTTATATTTAATTCACTATAAATTTTTCCAACACCTTTTTTAAATGGAACTCTTTCATCTGGTAATACCCTAGTTCCTTGAGGAAATATAATAATTGGTCTATCTGAAGTAATTACAGCATTTTTAATTTTATCTATGAGACCAATATTATCTTTAGATATTTTATTTCTGTTCACAGAAATTGATCCAATTTTACTTAAATACCAACCAAATACTGGTATTTTTAATAATTCATATTTAAGTATGAATTTTGGTGAATTGAAAATAGTTTGTAAAAAAAAAGTTTCAAACATTGATTGATGAGACGAAGCAATGAAAAATTTTGTATCATTAATAATATTTTCCTTTCCTTTGATATTAATTTTAGTATTTAAGAAAAATTTCAGACAAAAACTTGACCAATAACCAAATAATTTGCCACCAAATAATACAATTTTTTGAGGAAACATTAGAGAGGGAAGAAAGAGAATTGATATAATTACTATTCCAGTAAAGAAAAAAAATGAAAATAATGTATTTCTTATCATTTTGTCCAAAAATTAGATTATATCTTCTAATTTTTGTCTTTTCTTTAAAATAGTTATTTTGGATTTATTTATTAATATTTCGCTTGGTTTTGGCCTTATATTATAATTTGAGCTTAAAGAAGAACCATATGCGCCTACATCACTTATAAAAATTAAATCTCTCTCTTTTAATTTATAAAAATTGCTTACAGATAAGAATTTATCTGTAGTTTCACAAATTGGACCAACGAACTCATAACTCTTTTTTGATTTTTTATTATATTTAAAGGCAGGTAATATTTGATGTTTAGCACCATATAAAGCTGGTCTCATCATATCGTTCATTCCAGCATCTAAAATTACAAAAATTTTTTTACTAGTCTCCTTTAAATATATTACCCTAGATATCAAAATTGCTGTATTTCCAATTATTGATCTACCAGGTTCAAAAATAAGTTTTGAATTATTTTTTCTTAAAAATTTTTCAATTGCTGATTTATATTTTTTATAATCAAGTTTTTTTTGATCTTTTTCGTATGATATACCCATGCCGCCACCTAAATCAATATATTCAAAATTAAATTTGGCTTTATTAATTATTTTATCAATAGCTTTAAGCATTTTTTCGTATGGTTTGTGATCGGTAATTTGACTACCAATATGTACACTTAGGCATTTTAATTTGATATTTTTTGACATTCTTAAAACAGAGACTAATTTTAAAAATGTTTTCTCATCCACTCCAAATTTATTTTCTTTTTTTCCAGTTGAAATTTGTTTCAAGGTATTTGCATCGGTATTTGGATTTAATCTAATTCCAATATTTACAACCACATTTTTTTTCTTAGCTATTTTTTCAATTATTTTTATCTCACTTTCAGACTCAGAATTTATCAGTAATATATTTTTTTCTATTGCAAATTTGAGTTCACTCTCAGTTTTTCCAACTCCAGAAAATACTATCTTTTTTTTGTTAATCCCTGCTTTAAGCGCCAGCATAAGTTCTCCTTTTGATACCACATCTGCACCAAGTCCAAAATTTTTTATCTCTCTAATTAAATTTAGATTTGTATTTGATTTAATTGCAAAACAAACTAGTGGAGAAAACTTTTTAAAATGTGTAAAGAAATTTATAATGTTACTTCTTAATTTATTATATGAATAACAATATAAAGGTGTTGAGTATTTTTTTGCAAGTTTATCAAGACTTATATTTTCGATAAAATAATTATTATTTTTATACCTCATTAGATGATATTAGTGACAGTTCTAGTATCATTCGCTTGATACTCAGGATCTCCCTTTCTACCACATGCTGTCAGAACTACTAAGCAAATTAAAATTATTATTATTTTATTTTTCATTATTTTTTTTATATCTTCTTATCATCTTCTTTATATTACCAAAAGATGTTCCACCATGAGAAGTTTTTGAATTTATTGAGTAATTCAGATCAAATATTTTAAGAACATCACTTTTAAGTTTTGGTTCAACTTTGTTTATTTCATTTATTGTAAGATCACTTAGAGATTTACCATTTCTTTCTGCAAAGTTAATAATTTTTGCTGTTTGCAAATAGGATTTTCTAAAAGGATAGTTTAATTCTCTGACCATGTAATCTGCTAGGTCTGTAGCTGTTAGGTAACCTTTATTTGCGAGACTAAGCATTTCTTTCTTATTAACTGAAAAATTTTTAAATACATCATTTAAAAGAGTTAAGGATATTTTGAGCTGATCATATGATTTAAAAACTAATTCTTTATCATCTTGTAAGTCTTTAAAGTAAGACAAAGGAAGCCCTTTTAAAATTGTGAGCATTGAAAAAAGATTCCCAAAAGATGATCCTGTCTTACCTCTTAAATATTCGAGTGGGTCTGGGTTTTTTTTTTGAGGCATAATTGAGGATCCAGTTACAATTTTGTCGTTTAAATGAATTAAATTATAGGCGTCTGAGTTCCAAATTATAAATTCTTCAGCAATTCTTGATATATGTATTGAACAGGCTGAACATGCATAGAGAAAATCTAAAACAAAATCTCTATCAGAAACAGTATCTATAGAATTATCTGTCGGTTTTGAAAAGTTGAGCTTTTTTGTAGTGAATTTTCTATCAATGTTAAATGAAGTTCCTGATAAAGCAGCTACACCAAGTGGATTTTCATTTAGAGCGTCTAAATTATTCTTAAATCTTTTTTTATCTCTTTTAAACATTTCAACATAAGCCATCATATAATGTGCAAATGAAATTGGTTGAGCATTTTGTAAATGAGTAAAACCAGGCATGACGGTTTTTATATTTTTATCCGCAACTTTCAGAATTGTACTTATAAGAGCATCAAGTGTTTTAGTTATTTCATAGGTTGATTTTTTTAACCATATTTTAAAATCAGTGATCACCTGATCATTTCTAGATCTTGCGGTATGTATAAATCCAGCATCCTCACCAATCAAATCAAACAATCTTTTTTCAATATTCATATGAATATCCTCAAGATTTTTATCAAAGAGAAATTTTTTTTTTATAATTTCATTTTTTATTCTATTTAAACCCCATACAATCTTATTTTTAATTTTAAAATTTATTATTTTTTGCTTAAAAAGCATTTCTGTATGAACAATAGATGCAGATATATCTTCATTAAATAATCTTTTATCTATATCTAGTGATCCGCCAACTTTTCTGAATAGATTATTAGAGTTTTTTTTTATTCTAGAACTCCAAATTGGCTGATTGTTTTTATTTTTAGTCATGATAATTAATCATTCTTATTAAATGAAATTTAAAAATTTTTATTATTTTACTATTTTTCTATACTTAATATCATCTGGAACCTCATATTCAATAGATCAACCTGATATTAAAAACTTGATAATTCATAAAGAAAAAAAAATAATTAAAGAAGTTTACTTTTTTGACTCACTTAATAACAAAAAAACTCTAGAAGAGTTTAAGAATAATATAAGTTTAATTAATTTTTGGGCAACTTGGTGTGCGCCTTGCAAGGAGGAAATGCCATCTCTGAATAATATAAAAAATATTTCTGAGTTAAAAAAAATAAATATAATCCCTATTAATATTGGTGAAGAGGAATATGAAAAATCTAAAATTTTTTTCGATGAACTCGGCATAGACAATTTAGAAATATTTAGTGGCCCAAGCGGAGATCTTGCAAAAAAGTTTAAACTAAGAGGAGTACCAACAACTATTATATTAGATAAAGAAGGACATGAGATATCTAGAATACTTGGATCAATTGACTTTTTAGATAAACAATTTTTAGAATGGTTAAAGAGTATAGTTAATTCTTAAAAAAATAAGCCAAACCTACCAGGACAATGATAGCAAAGAACTGAAGTAAAACTCTTAATTGCATAAGTTTATTTGAATATTTTTTATCTTCATTTCCCTTAAATAAAGTTTTGATCCCTAAAATCAAAACAACTGCTACTGAAATGAGCAAAATGACTGCTACGATTTTTACTAAAATTTCTGAAACCATTATTTGATTGTAGTTTCTTTTTAAAATAAAAAAACATAATTAATTCTCTATGACATTTTGCCTGAATACAACAATTGTAAAACCAGAAGAAGGTGAGAAAATTAAAAATGCAGTTATTTTACTTCATGGTTATGGTGGTGATGGTAAAGATATTAGTATGCTAACTCTCAATTGGAAAAGGTTTTTAAAAAACACAGTATTCTTATGTCCAGATGGTCACGAAACCTGCCCTATCAATCCAGTAGGTTTCCAGTGGTTTGATTTATCAAAGGACGATGAAAATTATGTTCTTAATGAAGCCCATAAAGCAGAAAATATAATAAATAAATTTATCGAAGAAATTAAAGACACATATAATCTTGAAAATTCTCAAATTTGTATTTCTGGTTTTAGCCAAGGGTGCATGATGTCATTAAATATTGGACTAACATCCGAAGAAAGTTTCAATTGTGTGGTTGGTTTTTCAGGAAAAATTATAAGTAAGGACGATATATCATTAAGATTAAAATCAAAACCAAAAATTATGCTTATTCACGGAAATTTAGATGAAGTAGTATCTCCAAATTACTTATTAGATGCAAAAGACTTTTTAATTAGAAATAAATTAAATATTCAAACTTTAATGATAGAAAATTGCGGCCATCATATCCCAATTGAAGCATCAAGTGCGGCATTAAATTTTATAAAAAAAAATTTAAAAGCATAATATAAATTTTTTATTAAATATCCTGGATTGAAATAAAAATTTATATAAGATAAACTTTAGTATGGTTTTTAATTCTGATCAAAATCTATCATTAGAAAAATGTCCAGCATTAGTCCTAAATGCTGATTACCGACCTTTAAGTTATTATCCATTATCATTATGGAGTTGGCAAGATTCTATTAAGTCTGTTTTTTTAGATAGAGTTTCAATTGTAAGCTATTATGATCGAACTGTAAGAAGTCCTTCTTACAGTATGAAATTACCTAGTGTAATAGCTTTGAAATCATTTATCAAACCTCAAGCAAATCCAAATTTTACAAGGTTTAACGTATTTTTAAGAGATAAGTTTAGTTGCCAATATTGTGGAAGTAAAAATGAGCTAACCTTTGATCATTTGCTACCAAGGTCTAAAGGTGGAAAAACTGATTGGAATAATGTGGTAACAGCATGCTCGTCATGCAATGTAAAAAAAGGAGGCAGACTTCTTAAAAGTTCTGGAATGTCTCTTTTTCAATGGCCGTACGAACCAACCACTGAAGATCTTCATAAAAATGGTAAAAATTTCCCGCCTAACTTTTTGCATAAAAGCTGGATGGATTATCTATACTGGGATGTAGAGTTAGAGCCTTAATTATATTTTTTCAGAAATCTTTATTGCAACTTTAGAACCAGTTTTAATTATCTTGTCCAATAAGGAGTATAAACCTTTTTTTGTGGCACCTTTTTCGTATGCAATATCCTTATGGTGAAGTTCATCTTGTCTAAATTTAGTAATTTTATTTTTTAACTCTTCTTCATCTGATCCAAGTTGATCAATTTGATCTTTATAATGTTTATCAATCACCTCTTCAACAGATGCTGTGCACAACATGGCAGCTTTTCTGCCTAAAATTGTTGATCCAAATCCTAAACCCACACCCAATAAATCCCAGATCGGCAATAGTTTTGTTGGTGAAATATCCCTTTTTTTTATTTCAGCTTCGAAATAATTTTTGTGCTCTAGTTCATGAACTTTCATTTCTTCAATTATTTTTTCAAGCTTGCTATCTTTACAGATTGTTTTTAGAGCTAAGAGTTGTCCCTCATAAATCTTTACTGCGCCTCTTTCTCCAGCATGATCTACACGAATGAACTCCTCTACTTTTTTTGAATTAGTTTTTTTCATAAACAAGGGTTCTTACAGAATAAATAAGAATTAATAAAGAGGACAAAAAGTTTAATCCTGCTAGCGATATACCAAATAAAGAAAAAGATATATCTTTACAACTTGGTAACGTTTGATTTAAACTTTTTAATAAATCAGCTTTATCTGTAATATTTAAAGAATTGTTACTGCAACCCTTAAATTCTTCAAAAATATTGTTTTCTATACCAAAATGGTATCCAGAAATTAGCATACCAACAGCAAATGTTGTTATTAGTAAAATCAATACCTCATCTTTTTTTGGAAAATTAAATCCAACAAAACTTATAAAAATTGCTAAAATAAAAGGAACTCTCTGATAAAGACATAATATACATGGCTTATAATTTAAATAATATTCTAAGTATAAGGCAAAGATAATTGCTAAAATAGAATATCCTAAAACTACTAAATAGAAATTTTTTCTGCTTAAAAAAATATTCATTAACCTATAAAATTTTCTAAAAAATTGTATATTAATAAAGCGAAAATAATTATTACAATAGACGCAATTATTGAAACTTTTAATAATTTTTTTTCAATAATTTTACGCATGGCAGCACCAAAATTTCCTATTAAAAAAGCTATTAAAAAAAACCTAGATCCTCTGGTTAGAAAAGAAATAATAATAAAATAAAAAATATTAAAATGCACAAAGCCACTAGTAATAGTTAATAGTTTAAAAGGGATTGGCGTAAACCCCGCAATACCAAGTAAGGTCATCCATGCGATGACACCTCCCTCACTAGATACCTTATCTTTTAAAAAAGATGCATTATCAACACCATATAATTCAAATATTTTTAACCCTATTTCGTTAAAAAAAATGTAGCCAATTAGATATCCTAAGCATGCACCCAGTACCGATGATATTGTGGCGATTAGAGCTATTCTGTACCATTCATACCTTTTCGCTATTGTCATTGGAATGATTAATACATCTGGAGGTATTGGAAAAATAAAACTTTCTATAAATGATATAATAGCTAGAAAAAATTTTGAACTTTTATGAGCAGCTAATTCAATTGATTTCCTATATAGCTCTTTAAACATATTTTCTTTTATTATAATAAATGTTTTAATACTATTGTTAAAATCAATGCAGTCTTTAGACTGAGGGCGAATGGCGGAACTGGTAGACGCGTTGGACTCAAAATCCAATAGTAGCAATACTGTGAGAGTTCGATTCTCTCTTTGCCCACCAAAAATTTATGAAAGTAAGTGAAATAAATAATTTATTAGAACTCTTTTTCGAAAGATACAAATTACAAGATAAGAATAGTATTTTTTTAATACCTCTTAATAATAATCAAAGATCTTTTACATGGGAGGAAACAAAAAATAACATTCTAAAACTCTCAAAAGAGATAAGTGATATTAATCAAAAGGGGGATAGATGCTTACTAATTTCTGAAAATAGACCAGAGTGGATGATTTCCGATCTTTCGATCATGTTGTCAGGTTCAATTACAGTTCCAGCCTACACTACATATGTTGAGAAAGATTATGAATATATTATTAACGATTGCCAGCCAAAAGTTTTGATTGTTTCTAATCAAGATCAATTTTCTAAAATTGAAAATATACTTAAAAATAATACTTCAATTAAAAAAATTATTTCGTTCGAAGATCTTAAAATTGACAAAGGTAAATATCTTAATTTTAAAAATTTAAATTTAGGAAATAATACTTCTAACACCCCACCATCTAAAATAGATATTTCAAGAAAAGATCCTGCATGTATAATTTATACCTCTGGGACACAAGGAAATCCAAAAGGCGTAATATTAAGTCATGGTGGTATACTTAATAATTGCGAGGGAGCAATGGAAATATTAGAACCTATTGTTTCTAAAAATTCTAGGTTTTTAACATGGTTACCATTGTCACATTCTTACGAGCATGCAGTTCAATTTGTTCAAATTTGTGTAGGTGCAAAAGTATTCTACGCCGAAAGTATAGAGAAATTAATTAAAAATATGAATGATTGCAAACCACATATAATGACAGCTGTTCCAAGATTTTATCAGAACCTATATCAAAAAATTAATTCGGCTTTTAATAAAGCAACAGGTTTGAAAAAGAAATTAATTTCTAAAATGTTACAAATTGGAAAAAAGAAAATCAATAAACAACATTTTACATTAGTTGATAATTTTTTTGATTTTATACTTGAAACTGTTGTTAGAAAAAAAATAAAGTCTCAGTTTGGAGGAAGTCTGAAAGCTTTTGTTTCTGGTGGAGGTCCTTTAGATAAAGATGTCGGAATATTTCTTAACGCAATTGGACTACCAACATTACAAGGTTATGGATTAACAGAAACCTCTCCAGTAGTAAGCTGCAATCCATTTAATGATATTAGGGTAGAAACCGTAGGACCACCTTTTAAAGGAAATGAGGTAAAAATAGCTCAAGATGGTGAGATATTAGTTAAAGGGGAGAATGTAATGCTTGGCTACTGGAATAATAAAGAAGAGACAGACAAAGTGTTAAAAGACGGTTGGCTACATACAGGAGATATTGGTTTATTTGAGAATGATTACCTCAAGATTACAGACAGAAAGAAAGATATATTGGTTACACCTGGAGGAGATAATATTTCTCCGTTAAAAATTGAAAATGAATTAGTTAATTCAGAATTAATTGATCAAGCAATCGTTTATGGAGACAATAAACCTTATTTGGTCTCTATGTTAGTTCTTAGTGAAGAAAAAAAAAATATTAATGAAGAAGAAATTCAAAAAGAAATAGAAAAAATAAATAAAAACCTTACAAAAGTTGAAAAAATTAAAAAATTTTTTATTTCAGAAGAAAAATTTTCAATTGAAAATGGAATGCAAACACCAACAATGAAGTTAAAAAGATATAAAATAATTAAAAAATTTAAAAATAAATTTGAAAGTTTATATTAATAAAAAATTATATTGTTTATTTATCGCAATTTACTTAACTTTTTTTAAATAACATTTAAAAAAAAATTTCTAAAGTTAAGTTTTTTTTTAAAACAAATAAAGATTTGACATAACTATTCAAAAAAAATAAAAAAAGAATAACTAAACGAATCAAAAAGATTCGTAAAAAAAAGGGAGCTAAAGATGGCTAAAAGAAGAAAAAAAGCTGCTAAAAAGAAAACTAAGAAAAAAGCTAAGAAAAAAGCTAAGAAGAAAAGAAGAAAATAGTTTAGTATTCTTTTTAATTGATTACGCTTCTCATGGCGCTTGCGTGAGAAGCGTTTTTTTTATTCCACTACAGCTTCTTGTGAAATATCTTCTGATGCAGGTTTGGCTTCTACTTTTTGAATTTGTTTCTCCAAGTTTCTTTTGAGAGCTTTATCAAGTTTTTTTTGAGTATCTTCTAGACTAGTACCTATTACGATTTGAAATTCTGTGAGTAACCTGTCGTAAGCTTTTTCAAAAAGTTGTCTCTCACTATATGATTGGTCTATCATCAAATCGTCTCCTTTGTTAAGATCTCTTACTACTTCGGCAAGCTCATATATTTTACCTGATGATATTTTTGCTTCATACTCCTGTGCCCTTCTGCTCCACATTGATCTTTTGATTTTAGGTTTACTCTTTAAAATACTAATACATTTGTTTACTTGATTTATTGTTGCAAGTGGCCTCAAATGTGATTGTTTGTTCACTGGGACCATCCCACTAGCTTTATCTTTCTCAAATTTTAAAATATATGTCTCCACATCAATTCCACCAATGTTAATCTTTTTGAATTCAGTAATCTGACCAACACCATGTTTCGGGTAAACTACATAATCTTTAACTTTATACTCCCTTTTTTCAGTCTCTTGTTTTTTTACTTTTTTAATTTCCGGCTTTTGTTCATTATTTTTTGGAATCCTTAAAGCCTCAGTTTTTACCTGAGCTTTTTCAACTTTTTTTGGCTTAGATAGATTTTTAGATATTTTACTTGTTTTAGTTTTTTTAAGAACTTTATTTATTTTTGGAACTTTTTTTATTTTTGCTAATTTTGTTTTTTTTTTAACGACTTTTTTTGTTTTTACTTTAGTTTTCTTATTGGATGTTTTCTTTAAAATATTTTTCAAATTTATCATCTTCGTTTTTAAATTTTTCATGATCCGTAGGGGGATCTTTTTTTTCGTTTATGTTTGGCCAAATTTCAGAGTACTTTGTATTCATTTCAAGCCATTTTTCACTTCCTGGCTCTGTATCTGAAACTATAGCATCGACTGGACACTCTGGCTCACAAACGCCACAATCTATACACTCATCCGGTTTAATTACAAGCATATTTTTGCCTTCATAAAAACAATCAAC
Source organism: uncultured Pelagibacteraceae bacterium (assembly GCA_902582735.1). Taxonomy (GTDB): domain Bacteria; phylum Pseudomonadota; class Alphaproteobacteria; order Pelagibacterales; family Pelagibacteraceae; genus Pelagibacter. Next base: position 13,704 of record CACHTB010000003.1, on the reverse strand, counting down.
TGGACAAACTTCAACACAATCCATCAGTTTACACTTAATACATTTTTCATTTACAAGATATGTCATTATAGATTTTGTTTAACTTTTTCTTTGATATCACCTACTACTTTATTATCTAAATACAACAAGCCTGATAAACGTCTCATTAGATTTGTTTCATAAACATCTGCATTTTCATCAGAGTAAATAATCTTCCACAACGCTTCTATTATAATTTTTTTTTCGTCTTCACTTATGTTTTTAACCTTTTTTGTAAAATCTAATATTTGATTTGAATCCTGTTCTTTCTTTTCAGCCTCTCTAATTATCTCCTCCAAATTTTCATCTTCTGCGCCCATTTCAATTAATGCTTTGATTATTATGTTTTTTTCCTTTTCTGTGTAGTTTTCATCAATTTTTGCTGAATGAATTAATAAAGAGCAAACGGCAATTAAAGAAACATTATTTTCTTTGGAATTCTCATTTTTTTTAAAAAGGTTAAACATTAATCTAAATTAAGTTGCTTCAAAACTTGAAAAGGATTGTCTTTAATTTTTTCATTTACATTCTTTTTCTTAAATACTTTTTTAGATGGTAAATACTTGAAGTAAAGACCTTTTTGTTTTTCAAAAGTTTTATAATTCATTTTATTTAATAGTTTTGTAAAATTTTCCTTATTACAACCTAATAAATTTAACATGTCAGGTATCAGTTTTATCTCTGTGTCATTATTTTTATTTTTTGAATTAAAAATCATAAGAAAAAGCCTTTCTAGAATATCAATTCTTACATAAAACTTATCAAATTTCTCAAATCCACATAAAAGCATAAACTCTCTATTCGATGGTTTATCTTGCTCCAAAAAGTTTAACCCAAACGTTGGAGGTTCTAATTGTTCATTTTTTTCATGATAATTTTTCCACAATAGAGTTCTCAAAGAGACTGTGCTCGGTTTAAATAATTTAAATAAAAAAATATGATAACGTCCAAATCTTACTCCTAAATTTCTTAGCTTTTTCCTCTCATTTTGATCAAGCTTTTTAAGATAAGATAAAACATCTTCTCTCTTCACAACCCCATTGTTTTCATATAGGTGATACGCTAAAGCTCTAAGGTCTGAGTTTTTTTCTTGAGTATTTTTTAAATCAACCAAGCTTTTTAATTCTGTATTTATTTTTTTTTGTATCCATCCTTGAATAAATAAATCAAGTTTACTTCTCTCGTCATTTTCAATCATATCGTCTATAAGTAGATGTACTTTTGGGTTCAAATAATCTTCACCTGGTAATAATTTAGCTATTTGATTATTTTTCCAATAAATTTTAAAATCTTTTTTTAATTCTATTAATCCAGTATCAATTATCTGATTTATTCTTTTGATTATTTCCGGACTTACATTTTGTCTAGCTGCTTTTTTAAGAGATTTTATATCAGCATCTAGAGCATCAACCTTTAAATCTAACTGCAATTTTAAACCTTTTAAATTCCCAATATATTGATTATTAATCATCACTTTTTCATCCTCAATAATTTCAGTGCTAAAAGTGATATCTTGTTTTAACCCTCTAGCAAGCACACTTGCCCTTTTATCAATAAAAGTTTTTGTTAGTTCTTCATGCAATCTATCAGAAAGTTTATCTTCAAGATTTTTTGCTCTTTCGACCCAGTAATCCTGATTTTCTACCCAATTTGCTTTATTTGCAACGTAAGACCATGTTCTAACATTTGCAATTCTATTTGATATAGAGTCAACATTTCCCTCAATTTTATCTAAAGAAGCTAGCTGTTCTTTCATATATTGATTTGGAATTCTTTTATTTTCACTGGTTAGAAATTTAAAAACTTTACTAATAATTTCTAAATGATTTCCATATGTTTTCTTTACAAAATCAGGTATTTGGCAACATTCCCATAAAATTTTTAAATTATATGAATTCCCAAGAATTTCAAAGTCAGGTGCATCTTTTAAAAAATATTTTAAGGCCTTTTCATCTTCACATTCATAAATTCTTCTAAGCCATTCTTTATCTGGTTTCTCTTCAAGAGATTTAATTAAATTTAATTTACTACTAAAGTTTAATTTTGAATTCCTCCAAAATATTTCCTGTATTTCAGGAAATTTATGTTGTTCTAATGCTTCAATTTCTTCAGGATTAATCTCACTACATTCACCAGTTATTCCAAAAGATCCATCGTTTAAGTATCTTCCAGCTCGTCCAGCAATTTGTCCTATTTCAGAAATATTAAGTCTTCGCAATTTTTTACCATCAAATTTTTTAATATTTGAAAAAAAAACTTGATCTAAGTCCATATTTATACCCATTCCTATTGCATCAGTTGCAACTAAATAATCTACGTCCCCAGATTGATACAAACTAACTTGAGCATTACGTGTCTTTGGACTTAGTGAACCCATAACAATAGCAGCCCCACCTTTTTGTCTTCTAATGAGCTCAGCTATTGCATAAACTTCTTCAGCTGAAAAAGCTATTACAGCACTTTTTCTCTCTATTCTTGAAATTTTTTTATGTCCCCCGAATGAAAGTTTTGAAAATCTTTCTTTATTAATAAATTCAATATCATCAGTCAGTTTTTGTAAAATGGGTTTTATTGTACTAGATCCCATTAGCATTGTTAATTTTTCTCCTCGAAGATTTAATAATCTATCTGTAAAAATATGACCCCTTTCATTATCGCTACACATTTGAATTTCATCTACACCCACAAACTCGAGATTTTTATCAATAGGCATTGACTCTACAGTGCAAAGAAAATATTTTGCATTAATTGGGATAATCTTTTCCTCTCCTGTTATTAGAGCTACTTTTGATGAGTCAATTTTTTTTATAATTTTGTCATAGACCTCTCTTGCTAATAATCTCAATGGGAAACCAATCATTCCTGACTCAAAGGAAAGCATAGTTTCTATTGCTAGAAAAGTTTTCCCAGTATTTGTTGGACCAAGAACTGCTGTAACTTTATTTTTTGACATTTCTACTTTTAGTATGATCTTTTGTTTGCCTACTATATTTTGTTGCCTGAAAAGAACAAAGATAGTCTAAAACTAGTCCGAATCAGAGGTGAAAAAGTTCTCATTTTAAATAATTATTGGATAAAGTTATCACAATTAATAATAATTCAATATATTTTTTTCGATGCAGAAAATATTATGGGAAGCCACTATATCCCAAAAAGAAAACTCAAACTTACGTAGTTTTGAAAAATTTTTAAATAATAAATATAATTTTAAAAGTAATAAAAATTATAAAAAACTTCTTAAATGGAGTTTACAAAACCCAAGTTCTTTCTGGAATGATATTTGGGACTTTGCAAAAGTTAAAGGGGTTAAATCATTAAAAAACAAATTTCATAAAAAATTTACTAAAAATCAATTTTTAGTAAACTCAAAATTGAATTTTGCTGAAAATCTCCTAGTAAAAAACAATAATAAAAAAGCTATTACTTTTATTAGCGAAAATGGTTTTAAAGAAACTAGATCTTGGATTGACCTTAAAAAGAATGTTGAAGATTTAGCTACATTTTTTAAAAAACATAAAATAAAAAAAGGTGTCCGTGTTGCTGCTTATATGCCAAATCAAATTGAGACGGTTGAGTGTTTCTTAGCAACCGCAGCTATTGGCGCTATCTGGTCATCTTGCTCACCTGATTTTGGAACACCAGGGCTAATTGAGAGATTTTCACAAATTAAACCAAAAATTTTAATTTTAACTGACAGGTATTATTATAATGGAAAAGAAATAAATATTTTAGAAAGATTGCCATCAATTGTTCATAAGATAAAATCCATAAAATATGTACTTATATTCTCATACCCTGGAAAAAAACTAACTAAAATTAGTAATTTAAAAAATGTAAATATTTTTACAAAAAAAAATATTGTGCATTCAAAAAATAAAATTTTTAAGTATGAAAAGTTCGATTTTAATGATGATTTAGCTATTTTATATTCAAGTGGAACAACAGGAAAACCAAAGTGTATTTGCCACCGACTTGGAGGAGTGTTACTTCAACATTTGAAAGAACATAAACTTCATTGTGAAATTAAGCCAGGAGATAACATATTTTATTTTACTACCTGTGGATGGATGATGTGGAATTGGCTTGTGAGTGCACTGGCCAGCGAAGCTTCGATTGTTTTATTTGATGGTTTTCCAATGTATAAAAATAAAGATCTTTTATTTAAAATAGCCGAAAAAGAAAAAATATCACTATTGGGAATTAGTGCAAAATTTATTGATCAACTTAAAAAATTAAAATTAAATATTAAGTCTAAATTTAAACTAAAATATCTTAAAACAATATGTTCAACCGGTTCACCATTATCATCTGAAGGTTTTGAATATATTTATAGAAATGTAAAAAAAAATGTTCATTTGTCTTCCATATCTGGGGGAACGGATATTGTATCGTGTTTTGTTTTAGGAAATATATTTTCTCCAGTTTTTAGCGGGGAGATCCAAAATAATGGACTTGGTATGGATGTTGATGTTTTCTCAGAAAGAGGTAAATCAATTATTAATCAAAAGGGTGAACTTGTGTGCAAATCTCCATTTCCATCGATGCCAAACAAATTTTGGAATGATCCAGGAGGTAAAAAATATCAAAGAGCATACTTTTCAAAATATAAAAATATTTGGTATCACGGAGATTATGCTGAGCGAAAAAAAAATGGAGGCTATATAATTTACGGTCGATCAGACGCAACACTCAATCCTGGGGGGGTTAGACTAGGTACTGCTGAGATATATTCAGTTATAGAAAATTTTACAGAAGTTAAAGAGTCTATAGTTGTAGGACAAAAATGGGATAACGACGTAAGAATAATTCTCTTTGTTGTTATGAGCAAATCTTCTTCTTTAAATGACGATATAATTTTAAGATTAAAAAAAAGAATAAGAAGCGAGGCATCACCACGGCATGTTCCATCAAAAATAATTCAAGTTTCAGATATACCTCGAACAAAGAATGGTAAGATTGTTGAATTAGCAGTAAAAAACACAATTGAAGGAAGTAAAATAAAAAATGTACAAGCTTTAGCGAATCCAAAGGTTTTAAATGAGTTTAAAAATCTAAAGCAGCTTAAATTTTAAATCTTTTTTATAACTTTTTATTTAATTTTTTCCACACTCCTGAAGCTATAGCAATTTTATTTTTTTTTGATCTCAATTCACAATTCATAAAAACTAATGTGTTAGTTACTTTTTGAATTTTAACATCACCTATAATTTCATCACCAATCTTTGAGGAACCAATATATTTAATATCTAATGAAATAGTTACACAGACTTTATTTCCTGCAGATCGATATACTGCAGTACCTGCACCAGCATCAATTATTGATGCAATATATCCACCGTGAGTAATTCCAACTTTATTGATATGATTTTTTTTTACTTTTGTTTTAAATTGATATTTGTTTTTTGTTAAATCTCTGAAAAATAAACCACCGTTATGTTTCATAAAACCAGGTTTTTTACTTATTTGGTGATAAATTTTATTCATTAAATAAATACACTAATTATAAAAAGAATAACTATCACAATTAAAAAAAAATAAATAACTGATTTTTGAAGCGACAAATTAATTCCTTTCCAATTTTGGTGCGCCTGCTAGGAGTTGAACCCAGAACCTCCTGGTCCGTAGCCAAGCGCTCTATCCAATTGAGCTACAGGCGCGACTTATTAAAGTATTTTAGATTAATTTTTAATCTATATTTGTGATTATTCAAATATTGATTATTTATTTTTGGAAATAATCATCTATTTTAGAAAAAAAGATATATATAATATTTCAAAATGAACTTAAAATTGCTAGTTCCAGATATTGGAGATTTTGATCAAGTAGAAGTAATAGAAGTGCTTGTCAAAAAAGGTGATCATTTAAAAAAAAATGATTCAGTAATTACTCTTGAGAGTGATAAATCTAGTGTAGAGGTTCCATCAACAATTGAGGGTTCAATAAAAGATATAATTGTTAAAGTTGGCGATAGAGTTTCAAAAGGAGATGTAATTTTGTCGGTAGTTGGGACTGAAAATAAAGATGAAAAAATCCCCCCACTTACTGAAAAAATTATTAAAGAGGCTGAAAATACAATTCGATACAATGACAATTTAAATCAAATAAAAAAACCTGAGCCAAAGCCAATTGAGAATATAAAAAAAACTAATATAGAGTTTGTCTCTAATAAAGATGATATTGATCCTGTAGAAACGAAAGAATGGGTGGAATCACTTACAGCTGTTGTTCAACAAGAAGGATCTGAGAGAGCAAATTTTTTAATTAAGCAACTAATTGACCATGCATACAGACAGGGGTCAAAAATTCCTTACACCCAAAGCACTCCATATATAAATACAATTCCTCCTGAGGAAGAAACGAAATCTCCTGGAGACCAAAATATTGAGAGAAGGTTAAGATCATTAATTAGGTGGAATGCAGCAGCAATGGTTGTCAGAGCTAACAAAAAATTTCCTGAATTAGGTGGCCATATAGGAACTTTTGCATCAGCTGCAACCTTATATGATGTCGGGATGAATCACTTTTGGAGAGCAAAAAGTGACAATTTTGGAGGAGACTTAATCTATTTTCAAGGTCACAGCGCACCAGGCATGTATGCAAGAGCTTTTCTAGAGGGTAGACTTAACGAAAAACAATTAGACAGTTTTAGACAAGAAGTTAAAAAAGGTGGACTGTCTTCATACCCTCACCCTTGGCTAATGCCTAATTTTTGGCAATTCCCAACTGTTTCAATGGGACTAGGGCCTATGCTAGCAATATACCAAGCTCGTTTTATGAAATATCTAATTAATAGAGGTTTAATCAAAGACGAAGGAAGAAAAGTTTGGGCTTTTCTTGGTGATGGTGAAATGGATGAACCAGAGTCATTAGGTGCAATTGGTTTAGCAGCTCGAGAAAAATTAGATAACTTAATATTCGTAGTGAATTGTAATCTTCAAAGACTTGACGGACCAGTCAGAGGAAACGGTAAAATTATCCAAGAGCTAGAAGGAATATTTAGAGGTGCAGGCTGGAATGTTATTAAAGTTATCTGGGGATCTTATTGGGACTCTTTATTAGCCAATGATAAATCTGGTCATCTTGTTAAATTAATGAATGAAACTGTTGATGGCGAATATCAGGCATTTAAGGCTAGAGATGGTTTGTATGTTAGAGAGAAATTTTTTGGAAAATTCCCAGAGACTTTTCAAATGGTTTCTGCAATGTCAGATAAAGATATTTGGAGACTAAACAGAGGTGGTCACGATCCCCATAAAGTTTATGCAGCTTACGATAAGGCTTTAAAAAATATAGGCAGCCCAACTGTTATTATTGCAAAAACAATAAAAGGATATGGGATGGGTAAATCTGGTGAAAGTGTAAATACTACACATCAACAAAAAAAATTAGATGTTGATGACTTAATGTATTACAGGGATAGGTTTGATGTCCCTTTAAGCGATCAACAGGTTAAAAATATAGAGTATTTTAAACCTGACGAAAATTCACCTGAAATAAAATACTTAAAACAGCGTAGATATGACTTAGGAGGTTTTATCCCAGAGAGAACAACTTTTTCTAAACCAGTTAAAACGCCAGAAAAAAATATTTTTGATACTATGACAAAATCAACTGGAGAAAAAGAAATGTCCACGACAATGGCATTAGTCAGAATGTTAACCAGCTTATTAAGAGATAAACATGTTGCAAAAAAATTAGTTCCAATAATCCCTGATGAAGCAAGAACGTTTGGAATGGAAGGGTTTTTTCAAAAAATTGGTATCTATGCTCACGAAGGCCAAAAGTATGAACCAGAAGACGCAGCTCAATTGAGCTCTTACAGAGAAGAAAAAAGTGGTCAAGTGCTAGAGGAAGGTATAAATGAGGCAGGTGCTATGTCTTCATGGATAGCAGCAGGAACATCTTACACAAATCATGATATTGAGATGATCCCAATATATCTATTCTATTCAATGTTTGGATTTCAGAGAATAGGTGATTTTGCTTGGGCAGCTGGAGATAGTCAGGCTAGAGGATTTTTAATTGGTGCTACAGCAGGTAGAACAACTTTAGCTGGTGAAGGTTTGCAGCATCAAGATGGACACAGTCATTTATTGGCTTCCACTATTCCCAACTGTGTTTCATATGACCCAACATTTCATTATGAGTTAGCAGTCATATTTAGAGAAGGCCTTAAAAGAATGCATGAGAATAATGAGAATATATTTTATTATATAACTACTATGAATGAAAATTACTCTCATCCTGAAATGCCAAAAGGGTGTGAAGATGGAATTTTAAAAGGTATGTATAGGATAAAGGATTTTTCAAAATACAAAAAAAATAAAATTCAACTTCTCGGTTCTGGAGCTATTTTAAGAGAAATGATTTCTGCTGCAGAAATTCTTCAAAATGATTACGAAATAGACAGTGAAATTTGGAGTGTTACTAGTTTTAATGAACTTAGAAGAGATGGATTAGAGGTAGAAAGATATAATTTGTTGAACCCTGATAAAGAAAAAAAAATAACTTATCTTGAAAAGTGTCTTGGTAAAACCGAAGGACCTATACTTGCTGCTTCAGATTATATGAGGATGAATTCTGATCAAATTAGACCTTATGTATCAAAAAGCTTTTATTCACTTGGCACAGATGGGTTTGGAAGAAGCGATACGAGAAAAAATTTAAGAAAATTTTTTGAAGTAGATAAAGAACATATAGTTACATATGGATTAAGCATTTTAGCTAATGAGCAATTAATTGCATCAAAATACGTCAAGGATGCAATTAAAAAATATAAAATTGCTCAGGCAAAACCAATGCCAACCAAATTATAATGGAAGATAAAAACCTTATAGTTCCAAATATTGGAGAATTCAAAGATGTTGAGGTAATCGAAGTCCTAGTAAATGAAGGTGACATTATAAACAAAAATGATCCTTTGATCACAATTGAAAGTGATAAATCAAGTGTTGAGATACCCAGTTTACTTTCAGGCAAAATTCAAAAATTAAACGTGAAAATCGGAGATAAAGTATCAGAAGGAAGTTTAATAGCTATTATCGCGTCTGAAGAAGAAAAACAAAAGAAATAAGTGTTGGAAATTTAAAAATTGGGGGAGATAATCCAATATCAGTCCAATCCATGACCAATACTTTAACAAAAGATGTCAAATCTACTATTAAACAAATAAAAGAAATTGAAAACGCAGGAGCTGACTTAGTAAGGGTTTCATGTCCAGATAAAGAGTCAACAGAGGCTTTAAAGCAAATTATAAAAGAAGTTAAAGTTCCATTAGTTGCAGATATTCATTTTCATTATAAAAGAGCTATTGAGGCTGCAGAAAATGGTGCACATTGTTTAAGAATTAATCCTGGAAATATAGGTGACAGACAAAAAATTAAAGAAGTTATCAAGGCTGCACAAAATAATGGTTGTGCGATTAGAGTCGGTGTGAATGCAGGATCGCTTGAAAAAGATATTCTTGAAAAGTATAGAGAACCGTGTCCAGAGGCTCTTGTTGAAAGTGCAATCAGAAACATTAAAATTTTAGAGAATGAGAATTTTTTCAATTTAAAAGTAAGCGTTAAATCATCCGATGTATTTTTATCAATTGGAGCTTACAAACAATTATCCAAAAAAATAGACTACCCTCTTCACATTGGAATAACAGAGGCAGGCAGCTTTTTACCTGGCACTATTAAGTCATCAATTGGTTTTGGATCACTTCTTCTGGATGGGATCGGTGATACTATAAGAGTATCACTTTCTGATGACCCAGTAAAAGAGATAAATGTAGGTAATGAGATTTTAAAATCACTTAATCTTAGAAATAGAGGTGTAAGGATTATTTCATGTCCATCTTGTGCCAGACAAGCATTTGAAGTAATTGATACAGTAAAAATTTTAGAAGAAAAACTTTCGCACATAAAAACCCCTATAACTTTGTCAATTATTGGATGTGTTGTAAATGGTCCAGGCGAAGCTGCACAAACTGAAATAGGAATTACTGGAGGTGGTAAGGGTAATCATATGATGTATTTAAATGGCGTTGAGAGTGAAAAAATAAAAAGCGAGGAAATTATTTCAAAAGTAGTCAGTATGGTCGAGAAAAAAGCTAAAGAAATAGAAGAAAAAGATTAATAGTAATGATTCCTCTTGATAAAGTTCAGGGATTGATTTCCAAGCATTCTAAACTTGAAAAAGACTTATCTTCAGGAGAAATCGACAAAAATACTTTTGCTGAAAAATCAAAAGAATATTCTGATTTAAATGAAATAATCAAAGAAGCAAAGGAATACAATCAATTTGATAAAAATAAATCTGAACTAGAAAACATAATTAATGATACTAGCTCTGGTAAAGAAATGAAGGATTTAGCTGAATTAGAACTTTCTGAATTAAAACAGAAATTCAATTTAAATGAAAAAAAAATTAAAATTTTTTTATTACCTAAGGATGAGGCTGATGCAAAAAATGCAATGATTGAAATAAGAGCAGGTACTGGAGGATTAGAGGCTAGTTTATTTGCAGGAGACCTTTTTAAAATGTATGAAAAAGTAAGTAATAAAAAACAATGGCAATTAGAAATTATTTCAATTTCAAAAAGTGATGCAGGAGGTCTGAAAGAAGTCATTGCATCTATCAAAGGTAAAAATATTTATTCATCTTTAAAATACGAAAGTGGAGTGCACAGAGTGCAAAGAGTTCCTGATACAGAAACACAAGGTAGAGTACACACATCTGCTGCAACTGTAGCAGTGTTACCTGAGGCTGAAGAAGTCGATGTTAAAATAGAGGATAAAGATTTAAGAGTCGATGTTTTTAGGAGTAGTGGCCCTGGTGGACAAAGCGTAAATACAACTGACTCAGCTGTACGAATAACTCATTTACCATCAGGAATTGTTGTCAGTCAGCAAGATGAAAAATCACAAATCAGAAATAAAGAAAAGGGACTTAAAATTTTAAGATCTAGGATTTATGAACTAGAAAGACAAAAAAGAGATGCAGAAAGATCTAAAGATAGAAAAAGTAAAATTGGAACTGGGGACAGGTCAGAAAGAATAAGAACATATAACTTTCCACAAGGAAGAGTAACTGATCATAGAATTAACTTAACTCTCCATAAATTGGAAGAATTTATGGAAGGCGAAATATTTGATGAGATGATTGAAAATTTAAGTATTCAAGCACAAGAGGAACAACTTAATAAGTTATAATATGAACTATCAAGAGATATTAAATAAAGGATCAAACCAATTAAAAATTAAAAACTTTAAATCGCCTAAACTAGATTGTGAACTGTTGTTAGCAAAAACACTTGATTTAAGTAGAGAGGAAATTTTATTAAATTTGAATACAAAAATAAATCAATCGGATATAAATAATTTTTATTATTTTATAAATTTAAGACAAAATCATATACCTATAGCTCATATAGTAAATTTTAAATTCTTTTGGAAATATAAATTTTTCGTAAATAAAAATGTTCTTATACCACGTCCAGAAACAGAATTAATGATTGAAAAGGTTTTAGAAATTCTGCCTGCATCATCAAGTAAAAACGTTTTAGATATTGGTACTGGTTCAGGGTGTATTGCAATATCATTAATTAAAGAAAGACCAGACTGCAGAATTACAGCAATTGATAAGTCCAAAAAAGCTATAAAAGTAGCAGAAAAAAATGCAGAAATGCATCAAGTTGGAAAAAAAGTAAATTTTCTTAATATCGATGTTGACAAATACTTTGGCAATAAATATGATCTTATTATATCTAATCCTCCTTACATAAAAAACAGTGAGTTATTAAGTTTAGATAAGGATGTTAAATTAAATGAACCAAAACTAGCATTATCTGGGGGTTCTTCAGGATTAGAAATATTTTTTAAGATAATAAATAAATGCAAAATACTTTTAAAAAATAATGGTAAACTTCTTTTGGAAATTGGTCATAAACAAGGAAAAGAATTGAAAAAATACTTAAATTTAAATGGCTTTAATCAAACAAAAATTTATAAAGATCTCTCTGGAAAAGATAGATGTTTAGTAAGCACTAAATCCTAGCAATGAATAGTTTTAGAAATAATCATAGAAGAAATAGGTTCAGATCAAACGATAGAAACTTTAAAAAAAGAAATGGTAATGGACATAAAATAACTGGTGAGTTTAATAACAATTCTGAATTTAAAAGAAAAAATCCAGGTAGAAACAATCAAAATGCAGCAAAACTAATTGAAAAATATAATGACTTAGCAAGAGAAGCATTATCTAATGGAGATAAAATATTATCTGAAAACTATCTCCAGCATTCAGATCATTTTTCAAGAATATTAAATTCTCAAGAAGCATCAAAAATAGTTAATTTAGATACAAATAAAACTACCGGGAACAACTTAAATGAAAAAAGCGATGAAGTGGTTATTGACAATGTATTAGAAGAGGATATCGAAGCTGCAGATTAGTTCAGACCTGCAATAAGTTCTGATTTTAATACATCAATTTTAATTTTATTTACTTCAAACTTATTTCTTTGTTTTCCCTTCAGGGTTTTACCCGATGGTAATTTTAAATTTTGAGAATTGATTTTTCTTCCATTTTCTATTACCTCGTAATGTAAGTGAGGACCAGTCGATAGTCCTGTCGAACCTACATAACCAATAATTTGGCCTTGTTTAACTCTCACACCTTTTTTTATTCCTCTCCCAAATTTTGATAAATGTGCATAAACAGTCTGATAAACTGAATTATGTTTTATTTTAATACAATTTCCTCCCCCCCCCACACCATTGAGCTCTAGTTATAACCCCATCTCCAGACGCCATTATTGGAGTGCCAGTTGGGGCAGCAAAATCTGTTCCTGTATGCATTTTTGTAAATCCTAAAATTGGATGCTTTCTTTTCCCAAATGGCGAAGAAAGTCTTGCACCATTTATAGGTGTTTTCATTAACGTTTTTCTCATACTTTTTCCATTTTCATCAAAATAATCAATTTCTTTCTTTTCTAATTCAAATTTATATAAATTAAGATCATTACCTTGAGTGTTTAAGTTAGAAAATATAATATCACCAGCTTCAATTAACGAACCTTCTTCGTTTTCAAACTGCTCATATATAATTTGAAAAGTGTCCCCTTTCCAAATATCTCTTTGAAAATCTACTTGGAAACCATAAAGTCTCGCAAATTCTACAATTGTATTTGGCTTAATACCCAAATTAATTGCAGTATTGTATAAACTAGTTTCTATAACACCTTCTTTAAATATTAAAATTTTATTGAAATTTTTTTCAATTTTTTTTGAACTAAAATTATTGAGGCTTGCATTTCTTAAAAAAACAATATCATTTTTTTTGTCAATTTCTATTTTAAACTCAATTACTTTAACATTATCTTTTCTATCTATCTTGAAATGTAATTTTTGATTTTGTTTTAGAGATTTAATTTCTTTTTTTTTTAACGTGCTTAGTATTTTTTTTTTTTCTGTAAGTGGTAAATCTAAAGTATCTATTATATCTTCAAAAGTATCTCCTTTTTTAACTTTATAATCAAATTTTAAATATCTAGGTGTTAAAACTGAGGTTATAGATTTAATAGATTTTTTGAGGTAAAAATTATTAAAAGATTTTTTTAGTAAAAAAATTTGATTTTTTTTATTATTATCATAAAAATAAGTAGCATTAACAGCAACTAAAACTAAAATAATTAGCCAA
>CACHTB010000002.1 GCA_902582735.1 uncultured Pelagibacteraceae bacterium | reverse complement strand
TCTATATTAGTTTTCAACTGATCCATGGTTGTTGCACCTATGATCACGCTTGTCATAAATTCTTGCTCCTCACAAAATTTAATGGACATTTGACTCATATCTAGACCATATTTTTCACTTATTTTGAAATATTCCTCTACTGCTTTTTCAGTATTGGGCTTTCTATATCTGGTCCAAAAATCATAATCTCTCTCCATTCTCGAGCCCTTTGGCAATTCTCCATTTCTATATTTGCCTGACAAATATCCACTTGCTAAAGGTGAATAGGAGAGACATCCTATCTGTTCTCTAATAGACACCTCTGCAAGTCCGACTTCATAAGATCTATTAAGTAAACTATAGGGATTTTGAATAGACATCATTCTTGGTAAATTTTTATCTTTAGAAAGTTTAATATAATTCATCACTCCCCAAGGAGTTTCATTTGATAGCCCTACGTATCTGATTTTACCCTTATCAACATATTTTTTTAACTGATTAAGAACGTCTTCGAATTGGTTCCATTCATTTTCTTTATGCTCATAACCCAATCTTCCAAAGTTATTGACATTTCTTTCTGGCCAATGAAGTTGATACAAGTCTACATAGTCAGTGTTCAATCTTTTAAGACTATCATTAAGCGCATTTTCTAAATTTTTACCTACAAAACTATTTTCACCGTTTCTTAAGTAATCCCTTGATGGTCCAGCAACTTTTGTTGCTAAAATAATATCTTCTCTTTTTTTGTTTTTTTTTAACCAATTGCCTATGATTTTTTCAGTATGTCCGTAAGTTTCTTTTTTCGGAGGAACTGCATAAAGTTCAGCTGTGTCCCAAAAGTTTACGCCCTCAGTTAATGCAAAATCCATTTGTTCAAAGGCTTCCGCTTCAGTATTTTGCTCTCCCCAGGTCATCGTACCGAGACAAATTGTGCTTACTTTAAGGTCTGTATTTCCTAATTTTTTGTAATTCATTTTTTAAAGTTATTTTTACTTATATTTTGGTGGCTTGAAAATATAGAAATATGCTATTATATAAATTGTATGGAATTCAATAAAGAAAATATTTTAAATAAATCTTCAACTGCAAAACAAGCAGTTGTCATGGATGAGGGTTTAAGAGCCTATATGTTAAAAGTATATAACTATATGGCTACAGGAGTTCTGTTAACTGGTATTATAGCACTGCTATCCTTCAAAATGTCGGTTGTTACGGATGCTAATGGTTCAATTGTTGCATTAACTGAATTCGGTAATGCTATTTATTTATCAGGATTAAAGTGGGTAGTAATGCTCGCACCTCTTGCAATAGTTTTTTATATGAGTTTTGGAATAAATAAAATGAGTTCTTCAAAAGCTCAAACTACCTTTTGGATATTCGCAGCTTTAATGGGGCTTTCTTTGTCTTCAATTCTTTTGGTTTACACAGGCTTAAGTGTTACTAGAGTATTCTTCATATCTTCAGCAACTTTTGGTGCAATGAGTATTTATGGTTACACAACAAAAAGAGATTTAACTAAATTTGGATCTTTTTTGATGATGGGTTTAATTGGAATTATTATTGCTTCACTCGTTAATATTTTTCTTAAATCTTCTATGATGTATTTTGCAATTTCTATAATTGGAGTATTAATTTTCGTGGGATTAACTGCTTATGATACTCAAAAAATTAAAAATATGTATGTTGCTTCAGATTCTGGAGAATTGATGGGCAAAAAAGCAGTTATGGGTGCTTTAACTTTGTATTTAGATTTCATTAATTTATTTATAATGTTACTTAGACTTTTTGGTCAGAGAAGATAGTTAATTTTTTAATTTTTTAATTTTTTCCAATTAGTTTTCTTTAATAAATTTTCAAGATCAAAAGAATTTTTTAAAATTTTTCCATTGGTATCAGTGATCAAATATCTTAAGTTTTTATTTGATGGTTTAAAGTTTTTACAAATTTTATATATAGCATTTTCAGCAGCATTTTTAAAAACACTAAAACTTACTTGTCTGCTAGAAATAGATAGTCCGTAGTCTCTCCAAGATCCCTCAGATACCATTTTAGCATAGAGATCCAAAATAATTTTCAACTCATTCTTTTCAAAAAAATACTTTATTTCCTCATCTTTTTTTAAGTTATTTACAACGAGTTTTAAATTTCTATTCATTTAGTTTGTACTTGTTAATAAGACCAATTTGAAAAGCAGTAAAAATAAACGTGATTGGCAGCATTCCCCAAACTTTGAAGTTAACCCAAAACTCCTCTGTTTGTGTTCGCCAAATTACTTCATTTAATAATGCAAGACCAAAAAAGAAATACATCCATCTATTATTTAAAATTTTCCAGCCTTCATCACTTAATGGTAAAGATTTTCCTAAAATTTTTTTTAAAACAGGCTCATCTGTAAAATATTTTCCAAAAAATAAGGCTAACGCGAATAAAATATTAATTATTGTTGGTTTCATGTAGATGAACACCGGATTATCAAAATATATAGTTAAACCACCAAATAATGTAATTAACACTCCACTTATAAGTGGAACCATTGGAATTTTTTTTTCTATGATCCAAACTATAAGAACTGCTATTATAGTTGCAACTATTAGTGGAGGGATAGCTATTTTTAAGTTTTTATCGTTGTTATAGTAAAAGAAAAAAAAAATTACTAAAGGACCAATATCTGTAATAAATTTGAAGAAGGATTTGTTCACTGCTACATATTATCAGATTAATAAAACAATCATATTTTTTTTATTGATTTTTTTTTTCAAATATCCATATTTAATCTATGAGTGTCCAAAAAGCTAAATTTTCAATAGGTGATGTGGTAAAGCATAAGCACTTTGAATTTAGAGGTGTGATTTATGATGTGGATTTTGAATTTAATAATTCAGAGGAATGGTATCAATCTATACCCAAAAATGTTAGACCTAGAAAAGACCAGCCTTTTTATCACCTACTCGCTGAAAATGATGAAATAACATATGAGGCCTACGTGTCAGAACAAAATCTTTTAACAGATGACTCTGGAGAACCCATTAAACATCCATTGATAAATGAGATTTTTTCGGGGAAAAAAGGCTCAAGTTATTTTAAACCCTCAAATTAATAAAAGCCTACTTTTTAACACATTTTATACAAACAGAAGTCATAACTCATAAATATTATCAAATCATATCTGGCTGAGAATGCTTATTAATTCCATTTTTATCTCCCTAAGTATTCTCGGTCAGACGATTTATCAAAATTTATATCGATTATTTGTGTTATAAAAACTCATGTTAAATTATTTTAATCCTAGTAACACTTTAAAGGTTATTAATAAGCTTCAGAAATTTATTTTTGCATTATTTATTGCAGTTTTAATTCTTGGATTGTTTGAAGCCTTAGTGCTCTCTCCTGAGGATTATAAACAAAGCGACTCTGTAAGGATAATGTATGTTCATGTTCCTGCAGCTTGGATTTCACTTGGCATATTTTCTGTTATATCAATCTTATCTTTTGGAATTTTAATTTTTAAAAATAAAAATTTTATTTTAATTTCTAAAAGTTTAGCACCATCTGGCTTTGTATTTAATATCATTGCACTTGTTACAGGATCAATCTGGGGAAAACCAACATGGGGTACCTGGTGGGCTTGGGATGCGAGAATTACGTCAATGTTACTTCTTGCTGTATTTTACTTAATGTTCATGATGAGTTGGAAAATTTTTGAAGATGAAAAGAAATCAATCAAACTTAGTTCATACATTGCAATTTTTGGATTAATAAATGTTCCAATAGTTAAATTTTCTGTTGACTGGTGGTCAACTTTACATCAACCGTCTTCTGTAAATGTGTTTAAAGAAACCACTATTCATTCAACTATGCTTATGCCATTAGGTATAATGACTGCGGCATTTGCACTTTTCTCCATTTTAATATTTTTAATGAAATATCATACAGAACTGCTAAAGATTAAAAATAAAGGATTAGAAAGGTTATGATAAGTGAAATTTTAAACATGAATGGATACGGTTTATATGTTTGGTCATCTTTTATGTTTACTTTGTTAAGTTTTAGTACTTTATATTTCGTAACTAAAATTCAGCTAAATAAAGAGTTAAAGAACTTTGAGGCTAAATTTAAAAATTTAGATATTGACAAAGCTGAAATTGCAAAAAAGCAAGAAACTTACAGAGAAATTTTATCAAATACTTCAACATCTAAAATTTAACTTTAGATTTTCATGTATGGTAAAAAAGTCAAGATAAGAGCTTTTTTTATTATTTTAGTATTCACTTCAGCAATTCTTATCACTTTTTTGGTGATAAATTCATTAAAAGAAAATGTAGTATTTTTCAAATCACCGACTGACATAAATAATTTAAATCAAATAGAAAGTAAAAAAATAAGAGTTGGTGGGATGGTTAAAAAAAACTCAATAGAAATTGAAAATAAAAATTTAAAATTTGTAATTACTGATTTTAAAAATGAGATAATTGTAACTTTTAATGGAGCTGTACCTAACTTATTTGAAGAGGGAAAAGGAGTAGTTGCAGAGGGATATTTAGAAGATAGAAAATATTTAAAAGCAGAAAAAATTTTAGCTAAACATGATGAAAATTATATGCCTCCAGAGGTTAAAGAGGCAATGCAAGGAAACTAGACATGATTAATCAAATCGGAGCTTATTCACTATACATCTGTTTATTTGCATCTGTATACTTAATATTTAAATCATATATTTCCTCAAAAAATTTTGAAAAAAAAATTGATCAAACATTTTTTGCAACTTTGTCAGTACAACTATTTATGACAATTTTAAGTTTTTTTACCTTAGTCCTTGCTTTTGTTTTTTCTGACTTTTCAAATATTACAGTGTTCAATAATTCTCATACGTTAAAACCTCTTTTTTATAAAATATCAGGAACCTGGGGCAATCATGAGGGAAGTCTACTGTTGTGGTTATTAGTACTAACTTTCTTTTTGTTCATTTTTTTTGTTAGTTCAAAAAAGATGAATGTAAGATATAGAATTTTAACAATTTTATTTCAGGAAATTATTATTTTAGGTTTTTTACTCTTTATTCTTTTTACATCAAACCCTTTTTTAAATATTTTACCAATACCTGATGAAGGTTTAGGTTTAAATCCAATTTTGCAAGATCCAGCACTGGCAATCCATCCACCACTTTTATATGTGGGTTATGTTGGAACCTCTATAATTTTTTCTGCATCATTGGCAGCTTTAATTACTAAATCTGTAGATAATATTTGGGCATCTCATATTAAAAATTGGATTTTAATATCTTGGATATTTTTATCAGTAGGAATACTTCTAGGGTCTATATGGGCTTACTATGAATTAGGATGGGGTGGATTCTGGTTTTGGGACCCGGTCGAAAACGTTTCATTGATGCCTTGGTTTTGTTTGACTGCATTACTTCATTCAATAATAGTTCTTAAAAATAGAAATGTTTTTCATTCTTGGACTGTAATTTTATCAATCACAACATTCTCATTAAGTGTTAGATACAGGTGGAAAAATTTGTTTTGCTCAATCAAAGCCTGTTTTACAATCTCCAAAAAAGGGAGATAGAGAGGCAAGATTATTTGTTACATTTAGGCCAACTGATAAAATTTCAGATGAGGTAAGCACTACATCTGGTTACGAATATAATAGCCAGAATTCAATCATAGCATCATCTGGAAAATCCAAATATAAGTTTGACATTGCACAAGAAGATTTTGCATGGATTTCAAGCAATAAAATTGAAAAAAGAATTATAAAAAGAATGAAAAAAGCATCAAGAATTATGGTTACTGCATATAATAAATCAGGATCTCAAACAATTGATCATTATTCGTTGATGGGTTTTACCAAAGCATACAATTCAGCCAAAAAAAATTGTACATAAAATCATGAAGTCGAAAAAAAGAATAGTGCTCGCCTATTCTGGAGGGTTAGATACTTCTATAATTTTAAAGTGGCTTCAGGAAAACTATGATGCAGAAGTAATATGCTATACCGCCGATATTGGCCAAGAAATAAATAAAAATAAAATTATTAAAAATGCAAAAAAACTTGGTGTAAAAAAAATAATAATAAATGATCTAAAAGATATTTTTGTAAAAGATTACATTTACCCAATGATTAGAGGACATGCAATTTATGAAGGTGTTTATTTACTTGGTACATCAATTGCACGCCCTTTAATTGCTAAAGACCAAATAAAAGTTGCTAAGAAGTTTAAAGCTTATGCAGTATCTCATGGATCGACAGGAAAAGGCAACGATCAAATAAGGTTTGAATTAGGTTATCATTATTTTGGTTCAAATATAGAAATTATTGCTCCATGGAGAATTTGGAAATTAAGATCAAGAACTGACTTAATTAATTACGCAAAAAAATACAATATTCCAATTCCAAATGATAAAAAAGGAGAACCACCTTTTTCTGTAGATGATAATTTATTTCATACCTCGACAGAGGGAAAGGTCTTGGAGAACCCTAGAAACTCGGCTCCGGAATTTATTTTTCAAAGAACTGTTTCACCTGAAAAAGCACCAAATAGACCAACTTATGTCACTATAAATTTTAAAAATGGTGATCCTTTTGGAATTAATGGAAAAAAAATGTCACCTGCTAAGTTACTGTCAAAACTTAATAATTTCGCTGGTAAAAATGGAATTGGAAGGGTTGACTTAGTTGAGAATAGATTTTTAGGCATCAAATCTAGAGGTGTATACGAAACACCTGGTGGAACTCTTTTAATTAATGCACATAGAGCAATTGAGTCTGTTACTTTAGATAAAGTAACCATGCATAAGAAAGATCGAATTATGTCTAGATATGCAGAGTTGATTTATAATGGTTACTGGTATTCAAAAGAAAGATTTAAACTTCAGAAAATTGTTGATTTAAAAAGAAGTAAAGTTAACGGCGCAGTCAAGCTTAAATTATATAAAGGGAATATTACAATTCAATCAAGAGTTACTAATAGCAGTGCTTACTCAATGAAGAAAGTTTCATTTGAAGAGAACAAGTCATTTAATAAATCTAACGTTGAAAGATTTATCAATTTTCATAAAAAAAAGCTTCGTTAACAGTAAAGTTTAGGGCAAATTAGCATTTGTTTAAATTTTAAAAAATTATATCTTCAATATATGGAATCAATTAAAAATTGGATGAGAGATGCTGCAAATATTTTATTTGATGATAGTAAAAATGATTTACGTGCACTTCCTAAAACAGTTAGACTACAAATTTTATTAGTTTTAAGTTTTATTTGGACTACAGTATTTAGTTTATATGTTTTTTCATATACAACTTTTGCATTTGGGTGGGCTGGTCTATTTTTAGCTCATATAGGATTAATATTTGCCGTCTATATGACTTTTAAACAATTCCATAAAGCAGAAGCAAGGTCTGCAAGTGTTTTTCAAACAAAAAATTTTGATCCTTTTAAAATAATGGTAATTGTTTTTGTAATAGTATTTATCTTTATTTTTTCAAAAGGTATTGAAGTTTTAACTAGTCCGAATCCAAATTCTTATTCAATTCCATATGATGGTCCTTTAAAATCAGCATTTGAAAAATGGTTACCATTTACTAAAGGTAAATAATGGACAATATTACAAAAAACTTACAATTAGCCTTAATGTGTATCATTTTAGTAAGCACTGTTATTGCTGTTGGCATAGAAATTAAAAATATGTTCACCAATCAGTTGGTAACATTAGCTGATTTGCTTTTAATGTTTCTTTACTTAGAGGTACTAGCAATGGTTAGAGTTTTTTGGAACCAACAGTCTATTAGTATTACACTTCCATTGCTTATTGCGATAACGGCTCTTGCCCGGTTTATTATTTTACAAGGTAAAGAAATGGATCCTACTGCACTTGTTTACGAAGCAGTTGCAATTTTGTTAATTGCTGGAGCGATTGTTGTTTTAAGGTTAAGACATAGTGATAAATTAGGTCTAAAGAAAAAAAAATCGAAATAATTAAAAGCAATGTTTGAAGCTTCAAGGGCTAAGGCCATAAATCAATTAGATAATTTTGTTGAAAATAATCTAGCAGAATATTCTAGACTAAGAAATTTTGATTTTGGACCTGAAAAGAGGTTAAATGTGTCTTGTTTATCACCATATATAACTCATGGGATAATTAATGAAAAAGAAGTGATACAAAAATCACTAAGTAAGTTTTCTTTCTCAAAAAATGAAAAATTTATTCAGGAAGTTTTATGGCGAACATATTGGAAAGGTTGGTTAGAATTAAGACCTAATGTTTGGACCGATTACCTTCTAGAATTAAATCAGATAAAAAATGAGTTTCAAAATAATCAAGAGTATCTATCTGCTATAGAGGGAAAAACAAATATAAACTGCTTTAACGAATGGGTAAACGAGCTTAAGGAGAATAATTATTTACATAATCACACAAGAATGTGGTTTGCTAGTATTTGGATTTTTACTTTAGAATTACCTTGGCAATTAGGTGCGGAATTTTTTATGCAGCATCTTTTTGATGGAGATGCTGCATCAAATACTCTTGGATGGAGATGGGTTGCGGGTATTCAAACTCAAGGTAAACATTACCTAGCAAGTGAATGGAATATTAAAAAATTCACTAACAATAGATTTCAAAATATTAAATTAAATGAAAATGCTCCTCCTAAAGTATCTGAAAAATCTTATAATATAGTAAAACAAAATTTTACCAACCCACAAAACGTTGAAGAAAAAAACCTGTTGGTTTTCGAAAATAATCTTTCGTTTGAAATTACTGACTTTAAAGATAAAAACTTTAAGAAAATTTACTTAGTTTCTAATAACAATGATAATAGATCTATAAAGCTAAGTGAGAAATTATTGAAATTTAAGTCTCTGTTAATTGAGGATCAAGAAAAAAGATTAAAAGATCAATCTATTGATTGTCAAATTATTAACATTGGTGAAATAACAAATATTGAAAATTGTTGTGGTTTATATCCAACAATAGGTGAGAATTTAGATTTTTTAAATTCGAATAATTTAGGGATACATTTTTTGTATAGAAATATTGACCAAAACGCATGGAAATATTGTAACAAAGGATTTTTTAATTTTAAAAAATATATTCCCAAAATTATAGAGTATGTTTTGTAATAAAAATTTTAACTGATATAAATAAATCCTATGAATAATACTCAAATATTAGAAATTATTGAAAACTTAAAAGGAAGAAGAGCCTACGAAGAAAAAAGGGCTTCTAAACTTGGTTTAAGTTCATTGTATGCGTATATCGAGGATAAAATTTTAAAGAAAAAAGCTTTTGAAGAATCTAAAAATATTCAAAATAAAATAGAAAAAGATAATCCTGTAAAGGTAAAAGAAAAAAAAAGTAGTTGTTCTTGCTGCTAACTTAAGATCTCGAACACTTTTTAGAACAATATTTAACTCGTTCCCAGTTCAACTTCCATTTTCGTCTCCAAGCAAATGATCTTTTACATATTGGGCATATTTTAGAAGGTAGATTTTGTTTTTTCACTGGATTGTATTTTGTTTTATAAATTTTTCTGCCTCGGCTAATATGAGTTTTTTTCTTTCAGCTTTCATTTTATCAAAAATTCTCACCATCATCGACAATCTTGGGTTTTTTAAAAAAAAATTTCTATTCCTATTGATAAACCTCCAGTACAAACCATCCATTGTGTTGCACCATTCTCCTTTTTTAAAGTCCATCATCTTCATAAAATAACTGGATCCACAAATGTAAGGTTTGGTTGCAAAAATACCTCCATCACTAAACAAGCCCATACCATAAACATTTGGAACCATTACCCAATCAGATGAATCAACAAACATTTCCATAAACCATTTATAAACGATGTTAGGTTTAATTTCACAAAGGTTCATAATATTAGACAAAATCATTAATCTCTCTATGTGGTGTGACCATCCATATTTTAACGCGTTTTTGATTGCGTAATCTAATGGTGGAAGGCCAGTTGATCCATCGTACCAACTTTTTTTCATTTTTCTATTTTGTTTAAAGAAGTTTCTCGTTTCCATTTCATTAGAATAACTTTGATAAATACCTCTCATAAATTCTCTCCACCCTATTACTTGACGGATATATCCCTCTAATGAATTTAATCTAATTTTATTTTTCTTATGAAAATCTAGAATTTTTTTCAATATAAGTTCAGGAGTAATTAATCCTAAATTTAAATAAGGACTTAAAGCACTGTGAAATAAGATATTATCTTTTTGATCAACAGCATCTTCATAATCGCCAAACAGATTAGATTTTTCTTTAATAAAAAAATTTAATAGTTTAACAACATCTTCATATTCAGTTGCAAACCAAAAGTTTTCCACATTACCAGGATGATCTTTAAAGTATTTTTCAATGATGTGTTTTAATTTTTTTGTATGAGATGTCTCTTTTATTTTTGGAAATTTTGGAATTGAAATATTTTTAGGTAGTTTGTTCCTATTATCTTCATCAAAACTCCACTTTCCTCCCTCGGGGGTTCCGTCTTTTTTTATCAAAATGTCTAACTCTCTTCGTGTATCTTTATAAAAGACAGCCATAAAAGGTTTTTTTGATTTTGATAAATATTTTTTAAAATTTTGTCTCGAATTCAAAAACATTGGTGATTGAACAATATTCCACTTGATATTTTCTTTTTTGGTGAACTGACTTATTTTTTTTTCAAAAAATTTATCTTCAATTTCGAAGCTAGAAATTTCAGTAATTTTTTTTGATTTTATAATTTTTTTTAATTTTTCAGTGTAGTCCAACTTAAATGTTTTCTCTTCTATAGATGAGTATTCAATTTTAAAATCACTTTTTTTTAATCTGTCTGCATGCGACCGCATGGACGAGAGAAACAGCAAAATTTTATTTTTATGGTGTTTTTCATAAGTGCAAAGTTGAAAATCCTCAGCCATATAAAAAATATGGTCTTTTTTAAACTTTTCTAAGTATTTTTCGTCAAATAGTTGGTTTCCTAGTAGAAAAAATAATTTCATAACCTATATATAACCCTTCAAAAAAAATATGTCAGATAAATATTTAATAGTTGGTGCAACAGGATCAATAGGATCTAATTTAGCAGAACAGTTATACTCAGCGGGTAAAGAAATTCACCTAGTGGGTAGAGATGAAGATCAGACCAAATCTTTATCTGAAAAATTTAACTGCGATTATTCTATAGTCAACGTATTAAATGATGGTTTTGAAAAAAAATTAAAGTCAGACATAGAGGATGTTAAAGGTATAGCATACTGCGTTGGTTCAATTGATCTGAAGCCATTCAGGATGGTAACCGAAACAGATTTAAACAAATGTATGAAGCTTAATCTTTACTCTGCAATAGATTTAATAAAAGGGTACCAAGAGTCATTAAAAAAAAATAAGGGGTCAATAGTACTATTTTCAACAGTTGCAGCTCAAAGGGGTTTTACTAATCACTCAATAATTGCATCAACAAAAGCAGCTGTTGAGGGACTTACTGTGTCATTAGCTGCTGAATTTGCTCCAAATATCAGAGTTAATTGTATTGCACCTAGTTTAACAAATTCAAAAATAGCTGAACCAATGTTAAAGAATAAAGTCCTAGCAGAGGGAATTGCTAAAGCACATCCTCTTAAAAGAATTGGAGAAGGGAAAGACTCTGCTTCACTTGCAAAATTTTTAATCACAGATGAAAGTTCTTGGGTCACAGGTCAAGTTATTGCGGTCGACGGTGGAAGATCAAAACTATCCTAAAGTGAAAAAATTTTTTTTTCTATTTATTTTTATTCTCTCATTTTCAAAAGCTAGTTCAGAAAATTATAAAATCATTAAAGTTACAGATTTGAATAATCCATGGGGATCTTCTTTTTTAAATAACAACGAAATAATAATAACCGAAAAAAGTGGTCTCATAAAAATTGTAAATATAATTAATAATCAAGTTATCAATGTTGAGCACAATCTTAATTTTTTAGAGGATGGACAAGGAGGCTTACTTGATATTTTACATAAAGACAATAAAATTTGGATTTCATATACAGAGAATAGAGGAAATTCAAAAACTAGTACTTCGATAGCTTTAGCAAATCTAAATAAAAAAAAATTAGAATTTAAAAATATATTCCAAGCTAATCCACCCATAAATTCAGGCTATCATTTTGGCTCAAGGTTAGCTATCAAAGATAATTATCTTTTCGCATCAGCTGGTGAAAGAGGTAAAGGCATGATTGCACAAGATGCATCAAAACATCCAGGTAGCATAATCAGAATTCATTTAGATGGAAGTATTCCAAATGATAATCCTAAATTTGATGGAAAACCCAACTGGTTACCTGAAATTTATCAAATTGGTATTAGAAATCCGCAAGGACTAACTGTTTCACCCTTTGACGGAAAAGTTTATATGAGTAATCATGGTGCTAAAGGAGGAGATTGGTTTGGTGAAGCAAAAAAAGGAGAAAATTATGGTTGGAAAATTCTTGGTTGGGGAGGAACAAACTATTCTGGGACACCAATCGGACCTAAATGGAAACCAGGGTTTACAAAAGCAATTCAATATTGGGTTCCCTCGATAGCAACTAGCGCAATCACAATTTACAAAGGTAAAGAGTTTAAAGAGTGGAATGGGAAAGCATTAATAACATCTTTGAAAGACAAATCGTTACGTAAGTTAGATTTTAATGACATATCAAACGTTAAGGAAGAAGTGATATTTAAGAACAAGATTGGACGTATCAGAGATATACAAATTCACCCCATAAGTGGAAAACTATTTTTTTTAAATCAGAACGGACTTTGGATAATGCAAAAAATTAGTTAAAATCTATAAGATCTTTAAGTAACTTAAACTCTCCAATTTTATAAATAATTGCGTCATTTCTTTTAAAACCATACTTAGTTGCATTATCTTTAAACCTTAAAGGTGGTTCCGCTATAGGTTCTAATGACAAAACAAAAGTACCCCAATGCATTCCAATTACTTTTTTACTTTTTAAGTCTCTAGCTAAACTAAGAGCTTCTTCAGGATTTGTATGGTAAGAGGACGAGTCTTTAACGGAAGCCATAGGATAAAAATTGTATGCTCCAATGTTAATAAATGTTAATTCAATCGGACCATATTTTTCCCCTAACTCTTTATAAATTTTCCCAACACCTGTATCACAGGCAAATAAAATTTTTTTTCCTTTATAATCGATTAAATAACTTCCCCACAAGGTTTTATTTGTATCTGTAAGACCTCTCTTTGACCAATGGACTGCAGGCAAAAAAGTAATTTTAATGTCATCTCCTATTTCAATTTGTTCATACCAATCCATTTCATTCACATCTTTGTAACTATTCTTAATAAAATATTTTCCTAGTTTTAAAGGAGTTAGAACTTTAACATCTTTAAAAGGAAATTTTCTTATAGTGGTCATGTCCTGGTGATCGTAATGGTTATGAGTAAGTAAAAAAACATCTATTTTAGGAATTTCATTTAACTTTAAAGCAGGTTTAGTGAATCTTTTAGGTCCAAAAAATAGAGGTCCGGCATTTTTTGAAAAAACTGGATCTGTTATTATAGTTGTTTCACCAAATTTCATTAAAAAAGTTGCGTGACCTATCCAGGCAACATAATCTTCGTTTTTAAAGTTTTTCAAGTCAGATAAAACTTTCTCTTTTTTAACAACATGTTCAGAAGGAAGTGTCATATCTATTTTCTTTTTTTCTTTATTAAATACTTTAAATGACCAATTAAAATTTATATCTTTAACTTTTGAACCCTCTGGATTTCGAAATGTTCCATTTTCTAAATGATGATATTTTTTTTTCATATATTAAAAAGTTGATTTTAATAGTTTTCTAAAATCTTGTTTTGTATTGTATTACTTATAACAATAGTGCCTTCTTTGTTAGGATGAATTCCATCTTGTTGATTTAGATCAGCTTTTAAGGCAACACCTTCCAGTAAAAAAGGAATAAATGGAAGACTGTATTTTTTTGATAACTTTGGATAAATCTGATCAAATTGTTTTTTATATTTAGCCCCATGTGTAGTAGGGGCAACAATTCCCGCTAATATAATTTCGATTTTTTTATTTTTGGCAATCTTAATAATTTCCTCTAAATTTTTCTCTGTCTCGTTTGGTTTGATACCTCTAAGCATATCGTTTGCACCTAGACTCAGTACTATTAGATCAATACCAGATTCTGATAAGCTCCATTCAGCTCTATTTAATCCACCAGATGAGGTGCTTCCAGAAACACTACCGTTTATTACTTCAATATTTAATCCATCACTCTTAAGATTATTTTCTAAAACTAAGGATAAATGTTGCTCTTTAGGTAAACCATAACCTGCCATTAAACTATCTCCAAATAATAATACCTTTTCTATTGCGCTTGCGTTTATGTGCACTAGAAAGAACAGCAAAATTTTTATAAATAAAATTTTATTCATGACTACACTTCTTAAATTAAAAAAAATAAATCTCAAATACCAAACTGGGAAAAAGAACATAAGTGTTTTAAATAATATTGATCTAATAATAAAAAAAAAAGAAACAGTTTCCGTAGTTGGGGAAAGTGGATCTGGAAAAACAAGTTTGATTATGTTAATTGGTGGACTTGAGCGTCCAACCTCAGGCAAAATTATTTTCAAAGAAAAAGAAATAACAAGTCTAACTGAGGATGAAATCTCTGAAGTCAGAAAGAAAAGTATAGGAATTATATTTCAGTCTTTCTATTTAATTCCAAATTATACTGCTCTTGAAAATGTAGCTTTAACTTTAGAACTTAATAAATTCAAAAATCCTAAGAAAGAAGCAAAAATATTATTAGATAGATTTGGTTTGAAACACAGATTTAATAATCTTCCAAGTCAACTATCAGGAGGAGAGCAACAAAGAGTAGCTATCGCAAGAGCTATTGCAATGAAACCAGACTTGATATTAGCAGATGAACCAACCGGAAACTTGGATACGGAGAACTCTTTAATGATTTCTGATATATTATTTAAATATGTAAAAGAAGAGGGGTCTTCTTTAATTATAGTTACCCATGACCCAAAGTTAGCAGACAAATCAAAACGAAAAATAAATATAAAAGATGGAAAAATTAAATAAATATTCTGAATTTACTTTAATTTTCAAATACGCCTCAAAAGATTTAGGTAGAAACTATAAAAAAATATCGAGCATCATTTTAACATTGTTTATTAGTCTTTTTATATTAAGTGCAATCTTTACAATTGAAGATAGTTTAAAAAAAGAGCTAAATGACAATGCTAAAGTTTTATTAGGAGGAGATCTTGAGATTGATTACAATAGAAACCAAGGAAATCTCAATTTAGTAAATAAAGTCAAAGAATTTTCAACTGTTTCTCAGATGATAGAATTTAGCACAATGCTATCAACAGTAGGTAGAACAAAAAATAAATCATTATTTACGAGAATAAAAACTGTTGATGAAAAATACCCTTTGTATGGAAAAGTTATTTACGAACCAAAAGGTGCATTTGATAGGATGCAAGAGGAGCCAAATACAATACTAATTAATGAGAGCTTATCGAAAACATTAAAAATAAAGATAAATGAAAAGGTAAAAGTACAAGATCAAATTTTCACTGTAATTGGAATAATAAAGTCAGTGCCAGATGTCAGCGGATTTGTTGCATTCGGTGACTGGGCACTGGCAGGAAAGCAAACCTTGGAAATATTAAAGTTAAATGGAATAGGAAGCTTTCTAAATTATGAATATAAAGTAAAGTTTAATTTAAATGATGATCCAGATAAAATTGAGAAAAGAATTAAAAATATTTTTAAAAATGATGAAAAAGTAAAGCTTAGATATCCTGAAAACTCAGCGAGTGGTCTTAAAAGAATAATTAATAGTTTTTCTCAGTTTCTTTCTTTGGTCTCAATAAGTGCGATCTTAATTGCAGGTATAGGTATTGCTAATACTTTATTATCTTTCATAAATCAAAATAATATGTCTATTGCAGTGAGAAAAGCAGTTGGATTTTATTCAGTTAATATAAAAAATTTATATTATCTTCAATTATTAATCTTATTATTTATCATTACAGTAATTTCTTATGTTTCGAGTTTTTTAATAATACCTGTTGTTGATAAATATTTATCTGATGGACTAGGACTAAATGTTTATCCAAAATTTTCATTGATAAATTTTATAAAAATTTTTTTAGTGGGATTATTAGTTCTAATTATTTTCTCCATACCAACAATAAGCTCAATTGATCAAGTTAAAGCTTCAAACTTATTTAGAAATGTTTTTCAAAATCTACAATTTTACTACTCAAAGAAATCAATAACATTAAGTATTATTTTACTGTCGGCTTTAGTATTGATATTTACATTTAGTTCTGAAAAGGCCACATATAGCTTTGGATACTTTGTGGCATTTTTTAATTGTTTAATTATTTTTTTTCTACTTTCAAAAATTGTAATATATTCACTCAAAAAGTTTAATTTTAGCTCTAATATCCTTTTAAAAGTATCAATTAAAAATATTACCCAAACTAAAAGTATTACCCCAATTACGGTTATGTCTTTGGGGTTAGGTCTAACTTTGCTTTTAACTTTAGCATTAGTTGGAACAAATTTTAAAAGAGAAATTGCCAAATCTATACCAGATATTGCTCCTGATTATTTTTTTGTTGGAATTCAAAAAGGCGAAAAAGAAAAATTTGAAAAAGGTATTTATAATATGGATCCTGATGCAAATATTGAGATTGTGCCTATAGTTTCATCCGGAATAGTTAAAATTAATGGTGTAAATCCTAATACATATATCAAACCAGACAATGATAGTTATTGGGTTATTGGTAGTGAGAGAAGATCATCTTGGGTTGAAAATGTTCCTAAAGATAACCCCATTTTACAAGGAGAGTGGTGGGATTTATCTAAGCCCAACGAGCTTCAAATATCTCTTGATGCAAAAGTTGCAAGTGATTTTAAAATTAAATTAGGAGATATTTTTACTTTAAATATTTATGGACGTGAGATTGATGGCAAAGTAATTAATTTTAGAGAAGTTGATTATCGTGATTTGAGCATTAACTTTGCAATGTTATTTAACCCACAGTTTGCCAAAAATATTCCTCATGAATATTTAGCAACTGCTAAATTTAATGATCCAGACAAATTCGATGAAACATTAATGTTAGAAGTATTGCCTAGTCTATCCATGATTAAAATTGCAGATTATTTGACCAAAGTAACTGCTGTTTTAAACAAAGTTTTTATAGCAGTTACACTCATATCTGCAGTAACAATAGTTATTGGGTTAATTGTTATAACAAGTGCAATAATGGTGCAGGGTAAAGTTAAAGAATACCAAAATCTTGTATTTAAAATTTTAGGTTTTTCAAAAAAAGATATTGTATACTCCTCTATAATAGAATTTTTTATTATTTTTATGTCTGTAATATTAATTGCAACATTTTTTGCAGTGACTGGTTCAAAATTTATTGTAGAAAATATATTTGATTTACTATGGAAATTTGATTTTAAAGTTTTAGTTTACCTATGTTCTTCAGTAGGATTGGTGACTTTGGTTTTAATTATGGTTACCAATTTAAAATATTTAAATCCTAAAGTGTATCCTTTAATAAGAAATCAATAGCTAAATTTATTTATTTGCTCTCTTAAAACACTCAATCGTATTTTTTAACAAGCAAGCTATTGTCATTGGTCCTACACCACCTGGAACAGGAGTGAGCGCCTTAGCTACTTTTGAAACTTCTTCAAAAGCTACATCTCCAACTATACCTTTTTCCGTTTTATTAATTCCAACATCTATAACAATTGCATCTTTTTTAACCCAGTCACCTTTTACTAATTCAGGTATACCAACTGCTGCTACTATAATATCCCCCTCTAAACACTCTGCTTTTAAATCTTTTGTTTTTGAATGAGTAATAATTACAGTGCAATTTTCCTTTAATAATAATTGTGTCATGGGTTTTCCGTTTAAATTTGATCTACCAACTACAACTGCCTTTTTTCCGTTTAAGTTAGGTTCAATTTTTTTAATAAGTAGATAACATCCAAGAGGTGTACATGGAATTGAGCTTTCATATCCAGAGGATAAATTACCAACATTCATAGGATGAAATCCATCAACATCTTTTGCTGGATCGATAGCCTCAATAACTTTCTGTTTATCAATATGCTTTGGCAGTGGAAGCTGTACTAAAATTCCTGAGACACTATTATCTTTATTTAGCTCTTCTATTTTTTCTAAAACAGTTTTTTCTTCGACTGAGTCTGGATACCTTATTACATCAGATTTTAAGCCGACCTCAATTGCTGATTTCTCCTTATTTCTAACATAAATTTGACTAGGAGTTAAATCTCCTATTAGTATTACCGTTAAACCAGGAACCTGATTATATTTTTTTTTTAATTCAGAAACTTCTTCTTTTAGTTCCTGTCTAAGTTCAGCCGCAGCTTTTTTTCCATCGATTAAAATCATAAATTAATTAAATATAATTGGTGCTAAGTAAAGCTTCATACACATTTCTACAAACCATATCAACAAAAGAAGAATGATTGGTGAAATGTCAAAAGCACCTAAATTAGGAAGAAATCTTTTAATTCTTGATAGGGCTGGTTCGGTAAACCTATAACCAAACTGTAATATGGAATAAACAAATCTGTTTGAAGTATTTATGATATTAAAACCAACCAACCAACTTAAAATTACATAGCCAATTACCACATAAGAATACAATTTCAGAACTTGAAGAGCTAAGTAATAAATAGCTATCATTTTTTTTCTACATATATTGATTGACTTGGGAATGCAAAAGAAGCTTTATTTGTCTCAACTATTTGCTTTATTGAAATCGCCAAACTCTCTTTTACTTTTAACCATTCATTCCAACTATTTGTTTTACTGAAACATCTAACGTACATATCTATGGAACTGTCTGCGAATTTGTCTACTCTCACAGCTACTCCAATGGATTGATCAAAATCCTCGCTTTTATTTATATGTTCTTCTATTTGATTCCTTATAGTTTTAAGTTGGTCAACTGTAGTGTCGTATTGAAGTGTAATTATCCAACTTATTAACCAATTAGTAGTTTGACTAACATTTATCACAGCATTTTCAGCAAATTGAAAATTTGGAATTATAGCAAGTGATTTATCAAATTTTCTTATCACCGTAGATCTAAATCCAATTTTCTCAACTACTCCCTCTATTATTCCATCTACTCTGATCCAATCACCCATTCTAAATCTTTTTTCAACTAGAACTAAAATTCCTGAAATTAAATTTTTAAATAAGTCTTGCGCACCTAATGCAACAGCAACTCCAAATAAACCTAAACCAGCAATAATTGGTCCAATTTTTATTCCCCATAATTCGAGAACTGCAGCGGCACCCAAAATAAAAATTAAAATTTTTAAAGATTTGATAATCCAACCAATTAGTTCTCTTGTTAAAATTTTATCTAATCCACTTAAAATATAAGAAATTGGCTCTATTATTTGATGAATAATCCAAAATATCAAAATTGTTATTAAAGTCCTGTTTAAATTGTCAACAAAATCTCTCATGTCTTCAGAGAATGACATGTAATAGCTTGCGAAAAACACTCCTAATACAATTGGAAGGAACCTTGCAGGTCCCATCATTGATTTAACAAATGTATCGTCCAGTTTATTAGTTGTACGTTTAGAAATTATTTCCAGTTTTTTGATAATTAATCTACTTATTAAACCCCTAAAAATAAGAAAAAGAAGAAAAATTCCCAAACCAATTAAGATCTGAAAAAAATCTATCCCAAGAATACCTTTTTCCCATACTGATAAGAATAAGCTTTTAAAATTGTTTAAGACTTCCATAATTTAAATTTTATATAGTAAATACTCTTCTTCACCAGGATTAAATAAAAATATTTTTTTCCACTTTATTTCGTTAAGAACAGCTGATGATTTTTCACCTAAACACATTAAATTTGTATCCATCCAATTATCAATTAAATTATATTTTTTAAGCAAGTTTAGATAACTACGAGCACTATTTTCAGAATAAATAAAAACTATCTCTGGTATAGAATTTTTTAATTCCCCTACAAATTCATCAGATAATTTTTCATTGGAACTTACAGAATAGTTAATAATTCTTTTCACATAGTAACCTTCTAATTTTAACTCTTTGTCTAAGTCATAAGAAACTAACTCTCCACTTACATAAATTAAATTCCCATTTTTAGGATCGAAGTTTTGTAAAATTATTTCTTTCAAATTTGAAACATTTCCTTCAGCAGTAAAAATATTTTGAAAACCTTTTTCTTTTGCAATTTTCTCTGTTGCATTTCCTACACAAAAACAAAATATATCTTTATTTATTTTTGAAATGTCTAAATTTTTAATTGCGTTAGAACTTGTAAAAATTATTCCTTTAAATTCATTATAATTTGGGTCCCCATAATCTTTTTTTTCAATTGTTATTACTGGCAAATGTGAAACTTGATGACCTAGTTCTTTAAACCTCATAATCAAATCTTTGGAATCTTCTAGAGGTCTTGTTAATAGTATGTGCATTTTAACCTTTATATGATCCTTTAGATTTAATCTTCAAGTCTCCTGCAATCTTTTTTGCTAAAATCATGTGATTTTCTATGTCATCATCTTCCTTGATAAAAAATCTGCTTTTTCCGTCAACAGAGAATAATTCTGCTGTGAGTTCAATTTTATTGTTCTTTATTATTGCAAAAACGCCTATGGCTGTATCACAATCTCCTTCTAAGATTTTAAGAACTTCTCTTTCAGTATTTGCAATAATTCTAGTTTGTGTATGATTTATTTTTTCAATTAATTGGAGTATTTCCTGATTATTTAAATTACACTGTATTGCTATTATGCCTTGCCCAGCACAAGGAACTAGTTTTGCAACATCAAATTCATCTGTAATTTTATTTTCTAAATTTAGAGAGTCTATCCCTGCTTTTGATAAAATGATTGCATCGTACTCATTATTTTCAAATTTTTTTATTCTTGTATCAACATTTCCTCTTATTAATTTATATACCAAATCAGCTCTAACATTTCTTAACTGATATTCTCTTCTAAATGAGGACGTGCCAATAACTGATCCTTGCTTAAGATCACTAAATTTTAAATTTTTACTGATTAGAATTTCATTTGGTGAATTTCTTTTCAAAAAGCAATTTGTTGTTAGTCCGATAGTATCAACTGATGGCATATCTTTGAGAGCATGAACGGCTATATCAATTTTATTTTCTAAAAGTTCTTTTTCAATATTATTTGAGAACATGCCTTTTCCACCCATACTTGAAAGTCTTTCATTTTGGTTCTGATCACCAGTGGTAATTATTTTTTTTACCTCAATCTTTCCAGAATAGAATTTTGATAGTTCACTCTTTACCTTTTCTGCATAAATTATAGCAAGCTTACTACCCCTTGATCCAATTATAATGTTATCTCTTTTCATAAAATTAATTTCTATTACATTCATATAATTTAATTGTATTAATTAAAAAAAAAATTTTATGTCAGAAAATACAATAATATTAGGAATTGAGACTAGTTGTGATGAAACTGCTGTTTCATTAATTCAAGAAGATGAGATTGGGACACCAAAAATTCTATCAAACATAATCTCAAGTCAATTTGATATTCATAAAGAATTTGGAGGAGTAGTTCCTGAACTAGCTGCTAGATCACATGTTGAAAAAATCGACCTTATAGCGAAAAAAGCAATTAGCGACAGTGGAATTGAATTAAATAAAGTTTCTGCGATAGCGGCGACTTATGGTCCTGGTTTAATAGTTTGTCTCTCAGTGGGGCTAAGTTTTGGTAAAGGACTTGCATCAACTTTGGGTATTCCCTTTATAGGAGTAAATCATTTAGAAGGGCACGCTTTAAGTCCAAAACTCCACGATAAAATTGATTATCCTTATCTTCTACTATTGATTTCTGGAGGCCACAGTCAGTATCTATCCGTAAACGGTTTGGGAGATTATAAAAGACTTGGTACTACAATTGATGATGCATTGGGGGAAGCTTTTGATAAAACCGCAAAATTGTTGGGTATAGATTTTCCTGGAGGACCTAAAATTGAAGAGTTTGCTAAAAAAGGAAATCCAGAAAAATATGATTTACCAAAACCAATAATTAATAAAGGTGGATGCAATCTATCTTTTGCAGGTCTAAAGACCGCAATTTTAAGAATTGTAAAAAATATTAAAAGTGATCAGGAAAAATTTGATCTTGCAGCATCATTCCAAAGAACGATAGAAGATATATTATTTACAAAAACAAAAGTTGCATTAGATGAGTTTAAAAAATTAAATTCAATAAATAAGGGTTCATTTGTAGTAGCTGGAGGTGTAGCGGCAAACAAAGGTATAAGAAAAAAATTAATTGAAGTAAGCTTACAATATAATTTTAAACCTATTTTTCCTGATTTAAAATTGTGTGGGGATAACGCTGCGATGATAGCAATGGTAGGATTAGAAAAATTTAAAAATAAACAATTTGATAATTTGGATTTACCTGCTGAACCAAGACTACCTCTAGATATAAATGCTAGATTTCTAAAAGGAGCAGGAGTAGAATTATAATGAAATACTGGTTACTTAAGTCAGAACCAGACGTCTGGTCTGTTGATCAACAAATCAAAGCTGGATCAAAAGGCGCGAATTGGGATGGAGTTAGAAACTATCAAGCAGCAAATAATCTGAAAAGCATGAAGAAAGGCGATCTCTGTTTTTTTTACCATTCGAATATTGGCAAAGAAATTGTTGCTATAGTTGAGGTAATCAAAACTGCCTTTATGGACCCAACAGATAAAAAAAAGAAGTTTGTTGCAGTTAAAGTAAGATTTAAAAATAAACTTCAAACCCCAGTTACTCTTGAAAATATTAAAAAAAATAAGGATTTAAGCCATTTAGCCTTGATCAAACAAAGCAGACTTTCAGTAATGCCTGTTGATTATAAAAGCTGGAAAATTATAAATAACATGAGTAAGATTTAAATTTAAATTATTACATGCCTAAGAAAAAAAAGAAAAAAACAAAGAATAGAAAAAAAAATTTTAAAAAATTAAAAAGTAAGTCCAAAAATAAAAAAAAATCTTCAAGAAAGATTAAAAAAAAAATAAAAGTTCAAGCGCAAGAGACAAATCAGATCTCAGAGGTAATAATCAAAACAAAACCTGAATGGATAAAAAGTAGTTTAGCAAATAAAAGTAAATACCAGCAAAAATATTCCCAATCCATAAAAAGTAATGATGAATTCTGGAGAAAAGAAGGAAAAAGAATTACATGGATTAAACCTTATAAAAAAATCAAAGATGTAAAATATAGCACTAAAGAAGTTAGAATTAAATGGTTTCAAGATGGAACTTTAAATGCATCTGCAAACTGTATTGATAGACATTTAAAAGATAAAAAAGATAAAACTGCAATAATTTGGGTTGGAGATGATCCAAAAGATAGTCAAAAAATTACATACAAACAACTCCATCAAAAGGTATCTAGAGCAGCAAATGGACTTAAAAAATTAGGAATTAAAAAAGGAGATAGAGTTACTATCTACTTAACAATGATACCTGAACTTGCAATTTTAATGCTAGCTTGTGTTAGAATTGGAGCAGTTCATTCAATAATTTTTGGTGGTTTTTCTGCTGAGTCTATTTCTGGAAGAGTTAACGATTGCGAGTCGGAATACATTATTACTGCGGATGAGGGGGTGAGAGGTGGAAAAACAATTCCACTTAAATACACGACTGATGAAGCTTTGTTGAATTGTCCAAATGTCAAAAAATGTATTGTAGTAAAACGTACAGGAAATTATATCAATTGGGATCCTGAAAGAGATGTTTGGTACCATGAATTGATTAAAGATGTTTCAAATCAAAGTGAACCAGAGGAAATGAATGCGGAAGATCCTTTATTCATTTTATACACTTCAGGTTCAACAGGTAAACCTAAAGGTGTTCTTCACA
This sequence comes from uncultured Pelagibacteraceae bacterium, assembly GCA_902582735.1. GTDB lineage: Bacteria > Pseudomonadota > Alphaproteobacteria > Pelagibacterales > Pelagibacteraceae > Pelagibacter. Next base: position 44,337 of record CACHTB010000002.1, on the reverse strand, counting down.
CAACTGGTGGATATATGGTTTATGCTTCAATGACACATCAATATATTTTTAATTATAAACCAAAAGATATTTACTGGTGTACCGCAGACATTGGTTGGGTAACAGGCCATAGCTATATAATTTATGGGCCACTTTCCAATGGAGCAACTACAATTATGTTTGAAGGAATTCCAAATTACCCTGACAGTTCAAGGTGGTGGCAAATAGTTGATAAATACAAAGTTAATACATTCTACACTGCTCCAACTGCAATCAGAGCTCTTATGCGAGAAGGAGATAAGCCTGTTAAAAAAACATCACGTAAATCACTAAAACTATTAGGTACAGTTGGAGAACCGATCAATCCTGAAGCATGGATGTGGTATTATAAAACTGTAGGAAATTCTAAATGCCCAATCGTAGATACATGGTGGCAAACAGAAACAGGTGGAATTATGATTGCTCCTCAAACTGGTGCTATTCCACTTAAGCCGGGTTCAGCAACAAAACCTTTCTATGGAATTAAACCTGTCCTAGTTGATAAAAATGGATATGAAATTAAAGGTGCTGGAGAAGGAAGACTTTGTATTGCTCAATCATGGCCTGGTCAAATGAGAACAGTTTATGGGGATCATCAAAGATTTATTGATACTTACTTTTCTCAGTTCAATGGAAAATATTTTACAGGAGATGGATGTAGAAGAGATAAAGATGGTTATTATTGGATAACAGGTAGGGTGGATGATGTAATTATAGTGTCAGGACATAACTTGGGAACTGCAGAAATTGAAAGTGCATTCGTCGCTCATCCAAAAGTAGCAGAGGCGGCAGTAGTTGGTTATCCACACGATATAAAAGGAAATGGTCTCTACTGTTATGTAACTTTAAATGCTGGAGAGACAGAAACAGGAGAACTTGAAAGAGATTTAAAACTTTGGGTAAGAAAACAAATAGGACCTTTGGCAACTCCAGACCTTATTCATTTTACTCCAGGTCTTCCAAAAACAAGATCTGGTAAAATAATGAGAAGAATTTTAAGAAAAATTGCTGCTAATGAACATGAACAATTAGGTGACACTACCACATTAGCAGACCCAAGCGTTGTAAACAGTTTAGTTGAAAATAGAAAAAATATTTAAAATTGAATTAAACTCACAAATTCTTTTTTTATAATATCCCATTTTAAAATCATTGAATTAAGTACAATTTGACGATCTAAAGTTTTTAGCTCTTCTGCTATTGGGGCCCATTTATATAATGACAGAGCGCTAGGGTTAAATGGCAAATCCTGATAATATTCATTCCAATTAATTTTTTCTAACCTTTCATCAAAACTTTTTCTAGCGGTTTCAATAATATCCAATGGCATCTTGTTTGAAATTTCATCATCTAAAATCTTATTGAATATTTCTTTTGCTTTACTTATTTCTTGAAAATTAAAATTTACATTTAAGTATGAGAAGGTAAAAAAAGTTAAGTCCTGCAAGGATACAGAATATATATTCCATTTTGCAAGGTTTACTGACCCCATAAAAACATCATTTTCAAAATGAAGTACATATCTCGTTCCCATTCTAGTTTTTAAATAGTTATACAAAGTTACTTGGGTTACCCATGCAGATTTTGTTTGAATAAACTCTTCTAAGTGGTCTAAATTTTTGATTTTTTTCTTTGGAATAAACGCTTTGAACATAGCGAATAAATATATTTTGAAATCTCTTAACGTGAGATCTTTCCAGGTTAGTTTGTATTTTCCCATAATTTATGTGAGGTAAGTCAATTATACCCTAAAAAGTAAGTAAATAAGTACTTTAAATGTACAATTTTTAGTCTTTTCAAAGCTCTCATAATGGTTATGGTTTTATTAAGTTATAACTTAATAGAGAGGTAAAAATGTCAAATCAAACAAAACATTGGGAAAAATCCCGTGGCTTGTTACTTATAACACTAGCTATCTGGTTTGTTTTCTCAATCGGCATCTTTCTCTTTGGAGCTGAAATGAACGAGGTCACTGGACCTTTTGGATATCCATGGACATATTGGTTTACATGTCAAGGATCTCTTGGAATCTTTGTAATTTTAATTTTCTGGTTTGCAAATAGGCAAGAAAAAATTGATGAAGAGTTCGGCTTTAGCGAAAGAGAGGACGAATAATGAAAGGTAGTTTTATAGATAATTTGCCAAGAATTTATGGAATCTATACTGGAGGATTTGTAGGTTTCATAGTCATCATGGCAATTGCTGAACAGATGGGTATGTCTGCTAAAGCGATAGGTATCGCTTTTGTTGCATTTACAGTATTCATCTATGCATTAATTGGTTATCTATCACGGACAGCCCAAGCAGATGCTTATTACGTAGCTGGAAGGCAAGTACCAACAGTATTCAATGGAATGGCCACAGCAGCAGACTGGATGTCTGGTGCTTCATTCGTTGCAATGGCAGGTGGTATTTACTTTAAAGGTTATGGTTATATGGCTCTACTTGTAGGTTGGACTGGTGGTTACGTGCTTGTTGCATCCTTGTTAGCACCATACTTAAGAAAATTTGGCTGTTACACAGTCCCAGATTTTATAGGTACAAGATACGGTGGTAATTTAGCTAGGTTCTGTGCAGTGGTTGTTTTAACTGTTGCTTCATTTACTTATGTAACAGCTCAAATTAACGCTACAGGTACTATTGCATCTGTTGCACTTGATATTCCATTTCAGTACGCTGTTTATATTGGATTAATAAGTATTTTATTATGTTCAATGTTAGGTGGTATGAGAGGAGTAACTTGGACACAGGTTGCACAATATATCGTACTAATTATAGCTTACCTACTTCCAGTATTCTGGATCAGTAACAAAATGGGTGCAGGGTTCTTCCCTCACTTTATGTTAGCTGATGAGGTTGCTAGAATTGGTGAACTTGAACAACAATTTGGTTTCATTGCAAATTCTAAGGAAGATCTTGCTTTGGTACCAAAAGGTTTAGCTGGTATAACTAAAGCTCACTCTGCGGTTAACGCTACACCTTGGGCATTTATTTCATTAGCACTGGCAATGATGATGGGAACAGCTTCATTACCACACGTTATGATGAGATACTTCACTACTCCAAGTGTAAAGGCAGCTAGAAAATCAGTAGGTTGGTCATTATTCTTTATCTTCTTACTTTATTCTTCTGCTCCAATGTTAGCTACACTATCTAAGTTGTCATTGATTGATCCAACTTTATCAACTGGTATAATCGGTAAATCAATTGCAGAAGTTCAAGCTATAGATTGGTATCAAAACTGGAACCAAGCTAATCTGATGTTTGTTAGTGACTTTAACGGAAATGGAACTCTTGAATTAAACGAGTTTTTCATGGGTGGTAAAGCCGTAGTATTAGCAACACCAGAAATAGCAGGATTACCTTATGTAATCTCAGGTCTTGTTGCTGCTGGAGGTATGGCTGCTGCTATGTCAACAGCTGATGGTTTAATTTTAGCGATTGCAAACGCAATCTCACACGATGTTTACTATAAAATCATCGATCCAAAAGCTGAGACTGCAAAAAGACTAACAGTTGCTAGGGTATTACTTGTAGTAATTGGTTTTGCTGGAGCAACTATCGCAGCGATGGAGATACAAGGTATCTTAGGTTCGGTTATTTGGGCATTTGACTTTGCGATGTCTGGATTATTCTTCCCTCTTGTACTAGGTGTATGGTGGAAGAGAGCCAACAGACAAGGTGCAATTGCTGGAATGATCTTAGGTTTAGTTTCAGGTGCTTGGTACTTAATTTGGGTACGAAGTGGTGGAAGTGGATTCCTAGGTATTACACAATTGACATTTGGTATCTTTGGATCAGCTGTAAGTTTAGTTTCTATGGTTATTGTAAGTTTAATGACACAAGAGCCAGATAAAGCTACTCAAAAAATGGTTGATAACGTACGTGTACCGAGTGGTAAAACAATTCTTGGTAAACAACACTAAATAAAATCTTGTTTAAGGGGCGATTAATTTCGCCCCTTTAATTTCAACAATTTTTCCAATATAAATTTTAAATGTCGGCAAACTTTCATCCTTTAATCTATTTTATAGATTATTTACTTGGAATAATTATGTGGACGTTGATTGGAAGAGTTGCAATGAACATATTCCAACGTGAGGATTCTGAATTTTTTTTTATGAAAGTTTTTGTTAAATATACAAATCCTTTAATAAACGTATTTAAACCAATAACTCCTTCTTTTATTATTGGGCCACTGGTACCATTATATGTCGCTTGGTTTTTTTATATGATTAGATTTTATTTAATGCCTTGGATATTGGGTTATTCTGTAATGGGAATGTTGTCATTTCCTCTTGAAAGTGAAATTTCAAGACAAATTTACCAATTTTTTAATTCAATTAAATTTTAAAAATTGGTACTAGTAAACCTGGGTCTAATGAAAAAAATTCAAATTTCACCATCAATTTTATCTGCAGATTTTAGTCAATTGGCTAACGAAATAAAACGGCTTGAAGAAGGCGGGGCAGACATGATCCACGTTGACGTAATGGATGGACATTTCGTTCCTAATCTCACAATTGGTCCACCAGTAATTAAATCTTTAAGAAAACATTGTTCATTGAAGTTTGATGTACACTTAATGATATCCCAAGTACATAAATATATAAAAGACTTTTCAGAGGCTGGGGCTGATATTATTACATTTCATCCAGAAGCAACAGAAAATATGAAAGAAACAATATCATTAATTAAAAGTTTGGATAAAAAAGTAGGAGTTTCATTAAATCCTAATACAGAAATCAAAACTATATCTGATCACTTAGACAAAATTGATTTAGTATTAGTAATGAGCGTATTTCCAGGGTTTGGAGGCCAAAAGTTTATGCCAGAGATTTTGGATAAAATAAAATCACTCAAAGAAATAAAAGACAATAATAATTTTAATTTTGATATTGAAGTTGATGGTGGAGTTAATTTTTCAAACTCTAAAGATATTCTAAATGCTGGAGCAAATATATTGGTCTCTGGTACAACAGTCTTTAAAGAGAACAGAGGGGACATTAAAAAAAATATTGAGACACTAAGATTAGTGTAAAATGAAATTGAATAATTATACATTGATTATCAATCAATTACTTTATCAAGCTTTCAAAAAATTAAGAAAAATTTATTTAAATTCTGCTTTTTACGACAATAAAATCTCATCAAAAAATCTTAAAGCATTAAGTTATAAACCTTCTTTAGGTATTTTGAGTTCTATTGCAAAATATGAAAAAACAAAAAATAAAATTGAAGATTTTGAAATAGACAAAATTTGGGTAGTAAATAAACTTTCTTATAAAAACTATAAAAAGTTAAATAATTTTTTTTGGCTTTTTTCAGTTGATTTAAAGTCTTCTAAAAAAATTTGTATCTCAATAATTAGTAAATGGATAGAGAGTAATCAAAAATATAATGATGATTTGTGGGAAATCGATACATTATCGAGAAGAATTATTTCATGGATTACGAATTCACAATTAATATACGATGAAGGGGACAAAATATATAAAGAGAAATTTAATAAGATAATTTTTAAACAGGCAAATCATTTAATTAATGAAATAAAAAGATCAGACAATTATCATGATAAATTAATTGGATGTTCTGCAATTATTTTAACAGGAATATCTTATAATGATGAAAAATATTTAGATTTTGGTTTAGAACTATTAAAAAAAATAATAACTTCCTCTTTTGACACGGAATATTTTCCAAAATCTAGAAATATTAGACAACTAGTATTCTACTTAAAATATTTTATTCTTTTAAGAGAGTTTTTGAAAGAATCATTTAATGAAATCCCTGAATATCTTGATGAAATAATTTTTCACTTGGGTAAGGCATATGACTTTGTGTGGGGTTCAATTAAACAAAGTTTATTATTTAATGGTAATCACAATAATAATTTAGATGATTTTGATATTTATCTAGATCATCAAAAATACTCTTTTGAAAGTGACAAAAGAGATTTAGGTGGATACGCCATTTTAAAAAATAAAAACGTGATTATAGGAATGGATATTGGACCTGCCCCAGAAAGTAAGTTTTCAGAAAATTACCAAAGTGGGCCACTATCTTTTGAAGCAACATTTAAAGGAAGAAAAATAATTTGTAATTCAGGATATTATCAAAATACAAAAAAAAAATTGAATTTAATTTCAAGATCAACAGCGGCACATTCTACTCTTATATTAAACAACAATTCTATTATAACTTTTAAGAAAAATTTTAAAGGTAGAATATTAAATAAATTAAATTTCAATACCTTAAATAAAAATATAGTATGTGAAAAAAACTATTGGCTAGTTAAAAGTGCACATGATGGATATTTAAAAAATTATGGAACTATTCATGAAAGGTCATTAGAATTTTTCCCAGAAAAAAATAAATTTATAGGAACAGATAAACTTATCAAAAATAAAGATTTTATAGCTACAAGTTTTGATATTAGATTCCATTTAATGCCAACAACAAAAGTAACAAAAACCCAGGATAAAAATACAATACTTATTGAACTTGAAAATTCTGCTTGGAGATTTTATTCATTAAATGAATCTATTGATGTTGAAACTGGATTATATTTTGGTAATAAAAATAATTATTTAGAAAATCAAAATATATTTATCTCTGGTTTGACTGAAAGAAATGATCAAGTGATAAAATGGGAAATAACTAAGATTGAATGAAAAAAATTTTACAGGCTTTAATTTCAGTTTCCGACAAACATAAACTAAAGAAAATCTTAATAGTACTTAAAAAATTTAGGATCAAAATTATAAGCTCTGGTGGAACATTTAAAGAGATAAAAAAACTTGGTTTTAAATGTAATGAGGTTTCAAATTTTACCAAATTTCCAGAGATTCTTGATGGAAGAGTGAAAACCTTGCACCCAAAAATTCATGCTGGAATATTAAACAAACGAGGCAAAAAATCTCATAAACTTGAAATGAAATCTTATGATTTTGAAAATATAGATTTAGTAATAGTGAATTTTTACCCATTTGAAAAAACCATTAATAAGAGCAAGAACCACAATAAAATTATAGAAAATATTGATGTTGGTGGGCCAACTATGGTCCGAGCGGCAGCAAAAAGTTATAAAGATGTAACAATTATTACAAAATTAGATCAATACGAAAATTTAATATCTGAACTAAATAAAAATAAAGGATCAACTACATTAGCTTTTAGACAAAAAATGTCTGAGGAAGCTTTTACTGAAACTGCATCATACGATGCAATGATTTCAAATTACTTTGTAGAAAAAAATGAGACAAGTTTTCCAATTAAAAAAGTAATATCAACAAATCTAGTTGAAAAACTTAGATATGGAGAAAACCCTCATCAAATTGCTTCAATATATAGCTATTCTTTATCAACAAATTTAGATCAGTTACATGGAAAAAAACTAAGCTACAATAACTATAACGATATATATGCAGCACTTAACATGTCAAAATCATTACCGGCTGGAGTTGGTACAGTAATTGTTAAACACGCAAATCCTTGTGGTGTATCAATTAACAAAAATAAAGTTAGTAGTTTTAAGGAAGCGCTAACTTCAGATCCTATAAGTGCTTTTGGTGGTATTGTTTCTTGTAATTTTAAAATTAATACAAAGCTATCAGCTGAATTATCTAAAACTTATTTTGAAGTAATAATTGCAAATGGTTATGAGAAAAATGCTATTAAAGTTTTAAAAAAAAAAAAGAATTTAAGAATAATAGACTCCTCAAAAATTAAAATACAAAATATAAATCATATTGTCTCAAATTTTAACTCTATACTTATACAATCTCCTGATCATAAAAAGTTTGAGAGTAAAAATTTTCAAGTAGTTTCTAAAAAAAAGCCGTCATCTAAAATATTTAAAGATCTGGTGTTTGCTTTTAATGTTTGTAGATATGTAAAGTCCAACGCAATTGTGCTTGCCTCGAATGCAAGAACAGTTGGAATAGGATCAGGTCAACCAAGCCGCCTGGACAGTTGTAAAATCGCAATTGATAAAATGCATAACTTTCAAAAAATTAAAGATGGTGATCAAATAGTTGCTGCCTCTGATGCATTTTTTCCTTTTGTAGATGGAATTGAAACTCTTGTTCAATCAGGTGTAAGTGCTGTTATTCAACCCTCTGGTTCAATAAGGGATAAAGAAATTATAAAATATGCTAATGAAACAGAGACTGTACTTGTATTTTCAAAAACGCGCCACTTTAAGCATTAGTAATTTTATCAATTTTCGCTGCTAATATAAAATCACTTTCAGCCAAGCCTTTTATTGCATGAGTGTAAATTTTAATTTTAGCATATCCCCATCCAAACCATATATCTGGGTGATGACCTTCGCTCTCTGCAATTTCTCCTACTTTATTTACAAATTCTTGGCTTTTTAAAAAATTTTCAAATTTATAATCTTTTGTTAAGTGATACCCATCAAGACCATCTTCTTTGACTGACCAACCATCAACTCTTTTTAAATAATTGTGTATTTCCTCTATTTTAAAAGGAGGAATATTTCCCTCACAAGGAATACATTTTTTACTAGCTAAATCACTCATAATTTTCTGGAGCGGGCAATGGGACTCGAACCCACGACCTTCTCGTTGGCAACGAGACGCTCTACCACTGAGCTATGCCCGCTTTTATATATCTAAAATTAATGGCTTTTTTAAAATTAAGCAAGAGGCAAAATTTGTTTCAAATAATTTCTTACAGATAATGCAATTCTTCTAAATTCTTTTTAAAAACTTCATTTACCTTAATTTGAAAATCTTTATCCAACTTATTTTTCCAATTATTTTCTGGTCCTAAATGAAAAAAAGGTATCTTTCTATTTTTCATTTTTGAATCTAATGACTCAGAAAAACCATTTGTATCTTCAATTTTTTTTAAGTTTGAAAAACTTGTGCTTGATAAAGCATTAAGTGCTTTATTTTTATTAAATTCATTATCTTTTTCCATTAGATTATCTATAAATTTTACAATTTTTTTAAATTCTTCGTAAGTTTGTTTAATTAAATCTTCATATTTAATGACTAATGTTGGAAAAATTTTATTATTTATCCAGGTTTGATAATTCTTTTCCCATGAACTTAAAAATTGAAAATCACTATAATCTTTTTTTTTAAAAAAATCATATGTAAATTTTCTTTCATTAAGCATAAATTCTAATGAGTCTTCATAATTCATTTCAAAGTGATTTTTAAGGGAAGTAATGACATTTCGTGGATCTCTTAGAATATAAATTGCACCCACAGTATTTTTTTCGTTTGTGAATTGTGTGCTACCAATTTTCCCTAAAAAGTTATGTGTTTTAAAAAATTTAAATTTTTTGTCTTGATTAATTGTATCTTGCGCTTTAATCCAGTGTTGAGCTGTGTCTCCAGGCACTGATATATTGTAATCAAACTTTTCGAAGTGTTTTTTCTCAGGAAATTGCCCAATATTTTTTAATAATGCATCGTCAGTAAATATACCATCTTCAGTGAAGTAATAAGAACAAAGAAGTAATCTTATCCATGTGTTTCCACTTTTGGGGTAGGATGCTATCCAAAAAATCATTATTTAGAATTCTATATTGTTATTTTTAAGTATTTCCATGATAGGTGATAAGTGTTTCTCGTATTTTTTCCAGTTTTTAGAACTATCTTTGTACACTTTGCTTCTGACTTGCAACAAGGAGTTTGTCTCAACTACTCTATCGTTTTCGTGAAATTTTAAAATTTCATTCTCCCAATTCAATCCAATATCAGCAATTATATTTTTAGAACTTGTTTCATAATCCATTACAAATTTATCATAATCAATGTTAATCAAACTATTAGGATAAGTTTCACTCCAAAATTTCATTATCTCATTATAAATCAAGTAGAATTCACCTATAGTTTCTAATTTATGAGCATAATTCATACCAACATTGTCAAAAAAATTTGCTTTAAAATTTGACCAGCAGACCGCCATTGGATTTCTGTGTATGTGTATTATTTTTGCTTCAGGAATGGATGTTAAAATAAATCCTATATAAAAAAAATTAAAAGGCATCTTATCAACTACAAATTCTTGATTAACTTTAAATTCTGAGATTTTTCTTAAGTACTTCTCTCTAATAAGAGTTAATAATTCCTTAGAGTTTGTATATTTATCCCAAATAGATTTATGCATGATTTTGGGAAGTGTTGTTAATTCACCAGCACCATAAACATTTGAGTGAGTTGAAACTATTTGCTCAATGAGACTAGTACCAGACCTTGGCATACCAATTATAAAAATTGGTTTTTTTTTATATGTATTTTGTATCTTTATTTTAGAGACTTCATTGCTTAAAAAATATTCTCGAACTTTTTTAAAATGATTTTTTTCTTCATCTATTGAAAAATTATTTGAACTTAAATACAAATCTTTTGCTTTTTTAAGTAATTGAAATCCAAGATCAATTTTATCAATATCAAAATATATTTTACTTAGTGCATATGAAAAATCTATTATTAACTTATTTTCAAGATTTTCAATTTTTAAAAGCTCCTCAAGAGTACTTACAATATTATCATCAGGTTTTATTTTTCTCGTATTTACATAATGGACATAAGCCTCTGATAAAAATTTATCTTTCTCGATTGCTTTTAAAAAAAACGTTTTTGCATCATCAAATTTTCCTTGAATTGATTTTATTTGTGCTATCAAAAAATAAGATTTAGGAAATTGTTCATTAATCTCTATTACTTTTTTGTAAGATCTAAGAGCTTCATCAAATTTTTTTTCATTATAAAATAAATTCCCTAAATTAAAATATGCCTCAAGATTATTTTTTTTTATTTTAATAGAGGTATTATAATTTTGAATAGCATCATCAACTAAACCAATTTTTTTTTGAGAACTAGCAAGATTATTATAGGCTTCGTAAAAGTCTTTTTTAAAATTAATTGCTTTCTTATAAAAAATTATTGCTTCTTCAAACTTATTTTGAAGTTTGAGAACATTACCATGAATATAATTTGTCTCAGCTTCATCCTTTAACGTAATTAGTTTGTCTGAGACTTTGAGGGCTTTTTCTAGATTTTTTTCGTTAATTTCACTAAATATTATTATCTTGTAGATCTCTTTATCATTTGTATATGTCTTTAATATAGATTTTGAGATCTTAGATATTTTAGCATAATTTTTATCTTGAAAAAGTTTAAATATTTTTTGTCTATCAAAGTTTAAATTTTTTTCTCTCATTGAATTATTATGAATTAATACTATATACTCATTCTTAAATTAAATGACCAATATGATAAATATGGATTTACCAAAAAAAATTCCCGTTTTCCCGCTGTCTAATTTTATAATTTTTCCTAAAACTACAGTTCCATTAAATATTTTTGAGCCAAGATATATACAAATGATAGACGATAGTATGAAAAGCAACAGATATATTGGAATGATACAACCTAAGAAAACTGGAGATCTAAAAAAGCCTGATCTTTATAAAATCGGTTGTGTTGGAAAGATTACAAGTTTTAATGAAACTGAAGATGGAAGGTATCTAATAGTTTTAAATGGAATATGTAGATATGAAAATATTAGTGAAATAAATTCGGATAAACTTTATAGAGAATGTGAGGTAAATTTTGAAAAATTCTCTAATGACTTAACTCAAAAAAAGGAGCAAGTAAATTTTTCTGATTTAAAACAAATCTTTAATGACCTTAAGAAATTATTTGAGCAACAAGGCTATCAAATTAATTGGAAAGATCTTGAGAAACAAAGCGTAGAGCAAACAATAAATACTTTGTCTATGGCTTCACCATTTACATTAGAGGAAAAACAGATTTTATTAGAGACAAAGAACCTCATTGATAGAAAAAAGAAGTTAGAGGAAATATTAGTTACTTACACTAATTTTAGTTTTACAAACAAAACTATTCAGTAGCAAAGCTTACACCTTCATCAGCAATTAACATTGAGTTTTTTTTAAATAATTTATTTGTATCTAAGAAACTAAAAATATTGTCTGATAATTTACCGTTAAATCTACTATCTAATTTAAAAAATTCATTAATAAGATTTATTCCAATACTAAAAATATAGTTATAATGTTTACTTTTATCTTTAAACTCTATCAGCGTCGATCTATCAATTTCTAATCCATAATTTATTTTATTTTCAATTATATTCAAAAGTAGTTTTAAATCTCTTAATGTCATATTAAATCCTTGACCAGCTAAAGGATGAATTTTATGTAAAGCATCACCAAAACATACTATATTTTTATGAATAAATTTTCTAGAGAAGTTGTATTTAAGATCAAATTTTTCTAGATCATTCAATTTTTTTAATTCATATTTTTTTGTATACTTTAGTATTTCATTTTTTATTTGGTCTAAATTAAGTCTAAATTTTTTTTGGACAGAGTAAACTATTGATGTTTTGTCTCTTGACAATGGCAAGAAAGCTAGTGGTCCATATTTTGTAAAAACTTGAATAGCTTTGTAATTATCAAATTTTTTATGGTTTATTATTGAAGTAAAAGCTGAACTTTCATAATCCTTTTTGATACTATTTGAAAAAAACGTTTTCATAAGAATATTATTTGACTGAGAATTTATAATTAAATTATAATTGTTTTTTTTTTCTAATTTTAAAATTTCATTTTCTTTATATTTTTTAAAATAAACATTTTTTAACTTTCTACATTTTCTTTCAGATAGATTATTAAAATAATCTTGCTTTATGATAAAAAAATTCTCTTTTTTATTATCTTTAAATTTAATTTTTTTGGATGGGTTATTATTTAAATTAAAAATTTCAATTTCCTTAATTGGCCAAAGATATTGATTGGGAATTTGTAAAAAAGATTTAATAAATTCAACATTTTTTTTTGATACGCCTATTGTTCTATTTGTAAATTTATATGTGTTTTTTTCTTCAAAAATTATATCTACTTTAAAACCTTTTTTACTGAGCAATATTGCTAATAAAAAATTTGTAAGATTAAAGCCTATAAGACATGCATTCATTTATTATTTAATTTTAACAATAATAGTATAATGGTAAAAGTGACAAATCTGATTTGCGTAAAATGAAAGAATTAATTAATAAAATTGGCACTTTTTGTATTAATAGATTGGCAGAATTAGTTGGTATATTGGTAATTTTTGTGTCAATTTTTATTTTTATATCCTTAGTGACTTATTCTGCAGAGGATCCTAATTTTATTTTTCCAGAAAATACCCCAATTAAAAATTTAATGGGATCTAAAGGAAGTTTTTTATCCGATCTATTGTTCCAAAGTTTTGGTTTAGTCTCTTTACTAATACCATTTACATTTTTTTTTACAGGTTTAGGTATTGCTATATCAAAAAAATTTTTACTAATAATAGAAAATTCATTTTTTATAATTCTTTATATTTTATTAGCTTCATTATTTTTTTCTGTGTTTTATGAAAATTCATATTGGTTAATAATAAATGGTAATAATGGTTTCTTAGGTAACATATTTAAAGAAACTTTTATATTAAAACTAATTAAAAGTTCGGAAAAAATTTCCTATTACTTATTAATTTTTTTTATATTATTATTTTTTATAAAAAGTATAAATTTTAAAATTTCATACATATTAAATATCATTAGGAAAATATCTTTATTACTAAAAAGAAAAGACAAAGTTGAAAATGTTACAATAAATACAGAAATAGAGGAAAATGTAGAACCTGAGGTAAGCCAAGTATCAATTCAAGAAAATTTCTCTTTTGATAAAAAACCTGAGACAGAAATCAAACCAATCAAATTTAAGCTTCCTACATTAGATTTTTTAAAACAACCAACAAAAAGGGAAAGGGAGAATTCATCCGAAGTTAGGGTAGATGAGCAAATGCTTGAGAAAATTTTATTAGATTTTGGTGTTGAGGGAAAAATAAATAAAATTAGTAATGGCCCAGTAGTTACATTAAACGAATTTGAACCTGCTCCAGGTGTTAAAGTATCTAAAATAATAAATTTATCAGAAGATATTGCGAGAAATACAAGTTCTGAGTCAGCTAGAATAGCTACTATTCCTGGTAGTAGCTCAATTGGGATAGAATTACCAAAATCCTCAAGAGAAAATGTTTATCTTAGCGAAATAATATCTAGTAATGAATTTTCAAAAAAAAATATCAAGTTACCTATTGCTCTCGGAAAAAATATTTCTGGTTTGCCTATTACAGGAGATCTAAGTTCTATGCCTCATTTATTGATTGCTGGTACTACAGGATCTGGAAAATCGGTTTGTATAAATACAATAATACTATCACTGCTTTACAGACACACTCCTGAAAAATGCAAATTTATTTTGATCGATCCAAAAATGCTTGAACTATCTACTTATGAGGGAATTCCGCACTTATTATGTCCTGTAATCACTGAGGCAAAAAGAGCTGCATCTGTATTAGGATGGGTCGTCAAAGAAATGGAAAGCAGATATAGACTAATGACAAGAGTTGGGGTTAGAAACATAGATGGTTATAACGAGAAACATAAATTATCCATGCCATATATTGTTGTAATTGTTGATGAAATGTCTGACCTTATGTTGGTCGCTGGTAAAGAAATAGAAAATTATATTCAAAAGTTATCTCAAATGGCAAGAGCTGCAGGCATTCACATTATTATGGCAACGCAAAGACCTAGCGTAGATGTGATTACAGGAACAATAAAAGCTAATTTTCCGACAAGAATATCTTTTCAAGTTACTTCTAAAATAGATAGTAGAACAATTCTTGGTGAACAAGGTGCAGAACAATTGCTTGGAAAAGGTGATATGCTTTACATGTCCTCTGCGAATAAAATTGTTAGAATTCATGCTCCATTTGTATCTGAAAACGAAATTGAAAAAATAAATAATTTTTTAAGAAATCAAGCTGAACCAAATTACGTTGACGAGATTTTAAATTTTGCAGATGAAAAAGAATCGAAATCGTCAAGCAAAGAAGATGAAAATTTAGATGAATTGTATGAAACTGCTCTTGAGATCATCAAAAGTGAAAGAAAAGCCTCTACATCTTTCTTACAGAGAAAACTACAAATTGGATATAACCGTGCAGCAAGAATAATTGATCAGATGGAATTAAATGGAGAAGTGAGTAAAGCCAATCATGTAGGCAAAAGGGAGGTTCTCAAATGAAAAAGTTAATTCTTATATTTTTTTTTTTATCAACTACAATTGTTCATGGATCTGTTAAATCCCAAATAATATCAAATCTTATTTCAACAGATAGTCTCAAGTTTAAATTTGAACAAAAAATTGGTGAAAAAATTGAAACTGGGAACTGCATCATTCATTATCCAAAAAAGATTTTTTGTGAATACGATGACTTCTATAAAAAAGTTTTAGTTTCTAATGGAAAGTCATTGTTGATAAATTCTAACAAAAATAATCAATATTTTAGATATTCTTTAGATAAAACCCCCCTTAATTTGATTTTGGATAAGGAGTTTATCATTAATAAAATTGGAGAGCTTGGAGAGGAGATTTCTATAAATGAGTATTATAAATTTGAATTGTATTATGAAAATTTAGAAATAATTATTTACTTCGACAGTCTCAATCTTAACCTGGTAGGTTGGTCAACAATCGATATTTACCAAAATAAAGTCGAAACAAAACTGTCAATTGTTCAAAAAAACATTCAAGTTGATGAAAATATTTTTGATATTAGAAAATATACTAATTAATATCTAAATTTATTGTCTCTGACTTAAATATTTTCATCCCACGGGCTAAATAATTTTTAAGTGCATTTTCATGATCTAGGGAACAAGTATGAAGCCATATCTTATTAATTTTTTTCTCAAAACACTTTGTTATTGCTAAGGACAAAAGATAGGCTCCATATTTTTTGCCATAGAACTCTTTTAGAATTCCAAAATATGCAATTTCACAGTCATTTTTTTCTGTGTTTGTTATTTGCTCAAAATATCCAACTAAATCATCATTCTCTTTCAGCACATATGTTTTAACATTTGGATTATTCACGTAAGATATCCATTTTTGATCATCCCAAACTAAACGGTCAATCCATCTGTGATCACTACCAATTTGTTTATAAAAAAATTTATTTATTTGAAAATCTGGTGGATTTATCTCAAACAATTCACATTTATTATTTGGACTTTTAGAATAATTTAATTCTTTGATAGAGTTAATCTCTAAATAATTTCGGTCTACTTTTGTTATCACGAAACCATTTTACCCACTTTTTCACCACCGAATAGATGAAAATGTAAGTGTGGAACTTCTTGTCCCCCATCTTCGTTGATGTTCGCTAAAGTTCTATACCCATTACCTTTTTCGGAGGAAATACCTAGTTTATCAGCAACAGTAGATATTCCTTTAATAAGTCCTATTATTTCATCCTTAGATGCGTTTTTATTAAAATCATCTAAGTTTATATATTTTCCTTTAGGAATTACTAATGCGTGAACTTTTTTTTGTGGATTTATGTCATAAAAAGATAATACAAAATCATCTTCGTAAATTTTTTTACAAGGAATTTCACCTCTTAAAATTTTTGCAAATATATTTTGATCATCGTAAGACATTTACATTTTTTCCAAAACAGATTTTACAGTATCACCCATTACAGAAGGGTTTTTGGATATGGTAACACCACAATCTTTTAAAATTTCAACCTTTTCAATTGCACTTTCTCCATAAGCTGAGACTATTGCTCCAGCGTGACCCATGACTCTTCCTTTTGGGGCTGTTAAACCAGCAATATATCCTATAACAGGTTTTTTCATATTTTCTTTTGCAAATTCTCCAGCTGCAACTTCTTGTGGTCCGCCTATTTCACCAATCATTAAAACTGCATCAGTCTCATTATCTACTTCAAACTTTTCAATTATATCTCTAAATGAACTTCCATTAATAGGATCACCACCAATACCAACACTTGTTGAAATTCCTATATCTAAATTTTTCATCTGTTGAGCAGCTTCATAACCTAATGTACCTGATCGGCTTATAATTCCAACTTTACCCTCTTTGTAAATATGTCCTGGCATTATTCCTAACATTGATTTTCCTGGACTGATTATTCCCGCACAATTAGGTCCAACTAAAGTCATTTTTTCTGTTTTAGAATATCGTCTCATATATCTTTTGATTCTGATCATATCGTGTGATGGAATTCCATCTACAATAGCTACACAAGTTTTTATTCCGGCATCAGCTGCCTCCATCGCGGAGTCTGCCGCAAAGGCTGGGGGTACAAATAATATTGATGCTGTAGCACCTGTATGTTTAACAGCATCTTTTACAGTGTTAAAAACTGGCTTATTTAAATGCTTTTGACCTCCTTTGCCTGGTGTAACACCTCCAACGATGTTCGATCCATATTTAATCATTTCCTCAGCGTGAAAAGTACCCATCTTTCCAGTAAAACCCTGGATAATAATTTTTGTGTCTTTATCAATAATTACTGACATTTATTTTAGTGCCGCCACAGCTTTATTAGCAGCTTCCTCTAGAGTACTTGCCTCAATATAATTTATTTTACTGTCCTTTAAAATTTTGTTTCCTTTTTCAACATTTGTCCCAGCTAGTCTAATAACTAATGGAACCTTTACCTCTATTTTCTCAAGTGCCTGGACTATACCTTCTGCAACCCAATCGCATCTATTTATACCTGCAAAAATATTTACTAAAATTACTTTTACTTTTTTATCCATTGTAATTAATCTAAATGCTTTTACGATTTTTTCTGGTGTTGCTCCACCACCAACATCTAAAAAATTTGCAGGTTCTCCTCCAGCTAATTTAATCATGTCCATCGAGGCCATGGCAAGTCCTGCTCCATTAATAATATTACCAATGTTTCCTTCTAGACTTACATAATTTAAGCCTCTATCTGATGCATATACTTCTTTCTCATCTTCTTGGGATTTATCTCTTAGTTCTGATACTTTATTTCTTCTAAACATAGCATTGTTATCGAAGCTCATTTTACAATCTAAAGCTAATATTTGTTTTTGTTTTGAAATGACTAATGGATTAACTTCAACCATTGTAGCATCTAACTCGCTAAACGCTTTAGCACATCCAATAATTGTATCAGATGCTCTAGCAATTAAATCAGGGTCTATTCCTAATCCAAATGCGAGCTCTCTTGCTTGAAAACTTTGAATTCCAACTGCTACTTCAATTTTGGATCTTATAATTGTTTCAGGTTTTTCTTTAGCAATTTCTTCAACACTCATTCCTCCTTCTGTTGAAGCTACAACCATTATGCTCTCTGAGCTTCTATCAAACACTAAACCCAAATAAAGTTCCTTTTCTATATCGGTTGCTTCCTCGATATAAATTCTATTTACAATTTTTCCCTCTGGTCCTGTTTGATTTGTAACTAATTTTTTTCCTAATAATTTGTCTGTCGCCTGGGCAACTTCTAAAGGTGAATTACAGACTATTATTCCTCCAGCCTTTCCTCTTGCACCAGAGTGAATTTGTGCTTTTGCAACCCATCTAGATCCACCTATTTCTCTAGCTTTGTTTTCTGCATTCTCTGGACTGTAAACAATTCCTCCTCTAGGAATTGTCACACCAAAACTAGATAAAATTTCTTTTGCCTGATATTCGTGTATGTCCATAATTAATTGTTTATTAATTTGTCTATATTGACAATATTTTCTGCCATTCTAGCAGATGCTGCATCAATCATTCTACCATCCAGCTGAGCCGCACCTTTGCCCTCCGATGCTGCTTTTTCAAGTTCTTCTAGAATTCTTTTTGCTTTGTTCACCTCTGCTTCTGGAGGAGAAAATACTTTATTTGCTAACTCTATTTGAGAGGGGTGTATTGCCCATTTTCCCTCTATTCCAACAGCTGCCCCTCTTTTTGCAGCAGCAATGTATGCATCTGGATCATTAAAATCCCCGAATGGACCATCAATCGCTCTTAATCCATATGCTCTACAGGTCATTACTAATTCTGATAAACCATGATGCCATTGGTCTCCAGGATAATCAGGATTTAATCCACCTATAATAACTGTTCTTGCTCTAAGGCTTGCTGCATAATCTGCAACTCCAAAATGTAAGGCTTCAAGTCTTTCACTTGATGTTGCAATTTCTTTAATGTTTGACATCCCAAGTGCTGTTTCAATTAAACATTCAATTCCAATATTGTTCTTGATTTTTTTATTTGTTTCAATTTGTGTAAGCAAGCAATCGACCATATAAACATCACTAGCTGTTCCTGCTTTTGGGACTAAAATTGTGTCGACATTTTCTCCAGCTTGTTCAACAATTTCTATAAGGTCACTATACATATAATGTGTATCTAAACTGTTAATTCTAACAGATATTGTTTTTCCTTTTTCTCTCCAATTAATTTCATTTAAAGCTTTAATAACATTTGCTCTTGCAGTGATCTTATCATTTGGGGAAACGGCATCTTCTAAATCTAAAAAGATATAATCTGCATCAGAGTTCAATGCTTTTTCAAACATTTTCGGGGATGAGCCTGGAACTGCTAGTTCGCTTCTTTGAAGTCTAGATCTTGCAGGTTTATAAAATTTATGGCTCATTTTTATAAAAAAATTATATCTGGATTTAATTAATGTGAATACTTTATTCTACTATAGAGATAAATTAAATTTAGATGGCTTCCAATCTTTTGGTGCAAGTTCTAAATCTTCAAACTCAAAAGCCGGAGCAACTGTGCAACCGATTAAGCTGTATTTGCCTTTGGGTTTCATTGCAAACCAAGTATTTTTTTCAATACTATAAATAAAATTGTTATTTGACCCAATTTGGTTAGTTTCAAACTCTTCTCCATCTTTGGAAGTGTATATTTCTAAAGGATCTCCAGAATAAAAGTGTACTGTTTCATTCTTAGTTATTCTATGCCAATGAGAATGTTCATGGCCTTCCAATAAAAAATAAATGTGGCTCACATCTTTGTTTTTAAATACCTCAACGTAATGTCCACCTTCGGGATGAGGTATCATTTTGTGATATTCTATTAATGATTTTACAGTGTCCATATGCAGCTTACATATAATATTTAATGCCTAATTTATGGCTAATTTTAAATCTAATCAAACAAATGTGAAATATATATTTATTTTATTTTTATCTCTATTTTTAGCTTCGTGTAACACGACCAATCCATCTGACGTTAAAAAATCAGATACTCAAAGAATTAAATCGATTAAATACGGAAATATTGTTTCATCTTTACCAGTAAAAGTTAAAGGTGAAGGAAGTTTAATTGGTGCTACTACAGGAGCAATGATCGGCGGTCTTTTGGGTACACAGGTTTGTGGCAAAGAACTAATTGCAGGGGCAAAGTGTGAGGAAATTGCGGTTGTTTATGCAACAATAGGTGGGGCTGCAATTGGTTATGTCACAGAAGCCTTTTTAGGAAACCATGATGGACATCAATACATTATTAACATTGATGACAGTGAAGATGATGTCGCCATTGTTCAAGGTAGTGAAACAAAATTAAGTAGTAACGATAGAGTTGTAATAATATTTGGTAAAACTATAAGAGTATTGCCTTACGACGGTTAAACTACTTTTTCCTAGAATTTAATTCTTCCATTACGTCTTCGATTTTTATACCACTTTTTTCAAGATACATTATCAAATGATAAAAAACGTCTGCAGCTTCATGAATTTTGTTTGTTTTTTTTTCTACAGACTCGATTAATTCACTTATCTCTTCTAGAACTTTTTCTTTTGATAAAGTTTCATCTTCTAAGAGTTTATTGGTATAAGATCCTTCGACTGGGTTCTTTTTTCTTTCTCTTGCAAGAGTAACGAGATCTTCTAAAGTTTTAAGCATGTTAAATCCTAACAGGTATATCTTTTGAAGCCAAATACTGCTTTGCTTCATTAACTGAGTATGTGCCATAATGAAATATTGATGCAGCTAAAACTGCGCTAGCACCTGATTTTATTCCATCAACCAAATGATCTAAAGTTCCAACTCCACCGGATGCAATGACAGGAATATTCACACTTTCAGAAATAGTTTTCATTAATTCAATATCATAACCGGATTGAGTGCCATCTTTATCCATTGAAGTAACAAGTAGTTCCCCTGCTCCACTTTTTTCCATTTTAAGTGCAAATTTTATTGCATTAATTCCTGTTTCTTTTCTGCCACCATGGGTAAATATTTCCCACTTATCTCCATTTTTTTTTGCATCTATTGCAACAACAATACATTGTGAACCAAATTTTTTAGAGCTTTCTTCAACAACGCTTGGGTTTTGGACTGCGGCTGTATTTATAGAAACTTTGTCTGCACCACAGTTTAAAAGTTTGTATATATCATCAACACTTCTAACACCTCCTCCAACTGTCAAAGGCACAAAACATTTTTTTGAGGTTTCCTTAACCACATCGTAAATAGTATCTCTATTTTCGTTTGATGCTGTAATATCTAAAAAACATATTTCATCAGCACCGCCATCACTATAAATCTTTGCCTGTTCAACTGGGTCTCCAGCATCTTTTAAATCAACAAAATTTATACCTTTTACAACTCTTCCATTTTTAACATCTAAACAAGGAATAATTCTATTTTTAAGCATCTATTTCATTTGCAAGTTCGTCTAAATTAATATCTCCATCATATATAGCTTTGCCAACTATAATACCTTCAATATTTTTGTTATTTAATTCTTTTGCTTTTTTAATATCATCTATGCTTGATACCCCTCCAGATATTATTACTGGACAATTTGAAGTATGAGCCACTATCTCAGTTTCCTCAAAATTAGGACTTTGCTTCATCCCATCTTTATTGATGTCAGTATATATTAGTCTGCTTGCTCCAAAGTTATTCACCTCTTTTAAATAATCCAAAGTCAGCTGGTTAGAGTTTTCTTTCCATCCTGAAACTGACAAATATCCATCTTTTGCATCTAGACCTAATGCAATTTTATTAGGGAACTTTTCGCAAGCGCTTTTTAAAAAGCCTTTGTCTTTTATAGCCGCACTTCCCAAAATAACTTTTTCAACACCAGCATCAGTATATTTTTTGATGCTTTCAAAATTTCTAATTCCCCCACCAATTTCAATTTTAAAATTAAACTTCTTTACTATTTCTTGAATAATATCCAAATTGACAGTCTCTCCTGTTAAAGCTCCATCTAAGTCCACAATGTGTAAATTTTTAAATCCATAATGTTTATACTTTGAAGCTTGTTCAACTGGGGACATTTCATATTCAGTTTTTTTATCAAAGTCTCCTTTAATTAGTCTTACACATTTTTTTTCTTTAATATCTATTGCTGGAAAAATTTTCATTTATAAATTTACAAAATTATTTATAATTTTTAGTCCAACCTTATCACTCTTTTCAGGATGAAATTGGGTCCCAAAGATATTTTCTTTTTCAACTGAGCAAACGATGTTTGAAGAATAATCTGTTGTTGCTGAAATCACATCTTTATCTTCAGGGATAAATTCATAACTATGTACAAAATACATATGTGAATTATTTTCTACACCTTTAAAAATTTTGCTGTCTTTAACTATATTTATTTGGTTCCAGCCAATATGTGGAAGTTTATATTTTCCATTTTTGTTATCGATTTTTGATACCTTTCCAGGTAACCACCCCAATCCTTTTGTCTCTGTTTCTTCATGGCCAACATTAGCAAACATTTGTAAGCCTACACATATTCCAAAAAGTGGTTTTTTTTTATTTATCACAAACTCATCTAAAGTATCTGTTAGACCATTTATGCTGTTTAAGGCGTCCATGCAGCTCTTAAATGAGCCTTGTCCAGGTAACACAACTTTATCGCTTGATTTAATTTTATTTAAATCTGAAGTTACTTCTAGATTAACTGTACCTTTTGCAACCTCAGTGAAAGAGTTAATTACTGAGCTTATATTGCCTGAGTTATAGTCAACAATTGTGACATTCATTAATTTTATAAAGAGCCTTTGGTAGAAGGAATTGTATTTTTGTTCCTTGGATCCATTTCCAATGCGGCTCTTAAAGATCTTGCCAAACCTTTAAAACAAGACTCTATTATGTGGTGACTGTTATCACCATAAATATTTTCAACGTGTAAAGTAATTCCTGCTGTTTGTGAAAAAGCTTGAAACCACTCTTTAAACAATTCTGTGTCCATTTCTCCAAGTTTCTCGACTTTTAATTTCACTTTCCAAATCAAGTAAGGTCTATTTGATACATCAATTGCAACACGCGTAAGTGTTTCATCCATTGGTATCATTGCGTGTGCATATCTTTTGATACCAACAAACTTTTTAGATGCTTTTTTTAAACATTCACCAATTGCAATACCTGTGTCTTCTGTAGTGTGATGAAGATCAATGTGTGTATCACCCTTGGCTTTAATATTCATATCCATTGAAGAATGCTTTGATAGTTGTTCAAGCATGTGGTCTAAAAATCCTATACCTGTGTCAACTTTGTATTTACCTTTTCCATCTATGTTAAGTTCAACATTGATGTTGGTTTCTTTTGTCTTTCTGCTTATTTTTGCTTTACGCTTCATAATTTTAAAGAGGTATATATATATAATTCAATTATGGCAATAATACTAAACGTGGGCTTGAACTATCAAATTTAGTATCCATTTATAGTGCATGACAACAATAGTTTTGGTTAGAAAAAATAATGATGTAGTAGTTGCAAGTGATGGGCAGGTCAGCATGGGAAATACTGTAATCAAAAAAACTGCTAACAAAGTCAGAAAGATTGAGAAAAGAAATGTGATCGCTGGGTTTGCTGGATCAACAGCTGATGCATTAACATTATTTGAAAGATTAGAGTCTAAGTTAGAAAAACATGCGGGCAATTTAACGAGAGCTGCTGTCGAACTAGCTAAAGATTGGAGAACTGATAAATATTTAAGAAGACTCGAAGCACTAATGGCAATAGCTGATAAAGAAAAAAGCTTTATAATTTCTGGAACTGGGGATGTTTTAGAGCCAGAGGGAGATGTTATTGGAATTGGTTCAGGTGGAAATTATGCTTTAGCAGCTGCGAAAGTATTAATGGATGGTGATAAATCTGCTGAGGATATAGCAAAAAAAGCTATCAAAGTTGCATCTGAAATATGTGTTTTTACAAATGACAACTTGAGTACAGAGAAAATATAAAATGGAAAAAACTAACGTGACTACATTTCCAAAAGAAAAGGTTACAAAAGAAAATTCAACTATTGAAAATTCACTTTCCCCAAGAGAAATTGTTTCAGAGTTAGATAGATTTGTTGTTGGACAGAACAAAGCAAAAAGAGCCGTAGCTATAGCATTAAGAAATAGATGGAGAAGACAGGCTTTATCTGGAGATATGAAAGATGAGGTTCTTCCCAAAAATATACTTATGATTGGTCCAACTGGAGTTGGAAAAACAGAAATTTCAAGAAGACTATCAAAGCTTGCTGAGGCTCCCTTTGTAAAAGTTGAGGCAACTAGATTTACAGAAGTAGGTTATGTTGGAAGAGATGTCGAACAAATTGTAAGAGATTTGTTAGAGATTGCTATTTCAATGGAAAAAGTAAAGAAAAGAAAAGAAGTCCACGCGCAAGCCCAAAAGTTAGCTGAGGAAAGGGTTTTAGACGCATTAGTCGGCAACAAAGCAAGTGTTGCTACGAGAGAAAGCTTTCGAAAAAGGTTGAGAGATGGAGATTTAGATGACAATGAAATTGAAATCGCTGTTGCAGAAAGTAATCAAATGCCATCTTTTGAAATACCAGGAATGCCAGGTGCTAATGTTGGCATGATAAATATTTCTGATGTTTTAGGAAAATCAATGGGCCAAAAACCAAAAAAAAAGAAAATGAGTGTAAAAGAATCTCATGAAATTTTAATCAATGAGGAATCTGATAAATTAATTGAACAAGATAAAATTATTAAAGCTGCAAAAAATTCAACAGAAAATAATGGTATCGTTTTTTTAGATGAGATAGATAAAATTTCAGCTAGAACTGATCGTGTTGGAGGTGATGTTTCAAGAGAAGGGGTTCAAAGAGATCTATTGCCTTTGATTGAAGGAACAACAGTGAGCACAAAATATGGTCCTATTAAAACTGATCATATTTTATTTATTGCATCAGGAGCATTCCAATTAGCAAAACCATCTGACCTTTTACCGGAACTTCAAGGAAGACTTCCAATTAGAGTTGAACTTGATGCGTTAAACAGTGATGATTTTAAAAGAATTTTGAAAGAACCAGATAACAGTTTAATAAAACAATATAAGGCACTTTTAAAAACTGAAAATGTAGACCTTGAATTCACAGATAATGGTATTGATACTATTGCTAATATTGCAAGCGAAGTTAACACAACCGTTGAAAATATTGGTGCAAGACGTCTTCATACCATTATCGAAAGAGTATTAGATGAAATTAGTTTTACAGCTACAGATAGAGCTGGTGAGAAAATAACAGTGGACTCTAAATATATTAAGAAAAATATAGGTGAACTAGTAAAAGATACCGATCTTTCTAAGTTTATTCTATAATTTCTTTTTTAAAAAAATCTCAAAATTTCCTTTTGATGGACTATCAACAGCTTGTTGATCAATTTTTATAATTTTTGACATTAGGTGAGGGCTATCTTTAATGTGGTTAGGTATTGAGTACTTAAGTATACTTAAATCTTTAGATTGATATGGATCATTTAAATTTTTTGATCTTAGTCCCTTGCCAGTTATTATATTTATTTTTATTACATTTTGATCATAACAATCTTGGATAAATTCAGAAATTTTATGATTTGCCTCCTCAAGAGTAAATCCATGAAGATCTATAACTTTCTCCTCAGTTCTATTCTGGTGATCTAAAGTTTCTTTATCTTTGTTATCTAACTTTTCCGAGCTTTCTAAGAAATTTTGCCAGTCCTTTTTATCTTTATCTGAAAGTTTTTTTGTCAACTAAGCTTGGGTGTCAATTAGTACCCAATTTGGATTTACAGATCTACTATCTTTAGAAAATTTCCAAATATCATGAACTTTTTTTATTTTCTCAGGATCTCCTGAAACTGTTTTGTTTTCTTGGTCCTTAATATGTGAAATGATTTCACTTACAAACTCTACAGTTACCTCAAGCATATTTTTATTTTGCTCATGATTTTTAATTTCCGCGGAGTTAATTCCTATAAAAGTAGTGTTAGAGGATAGATTTTTTAATTTTCTATCCTTCACTGCTTGATCAAATTGATCATAGACCTCTTTACCCAACAAAGATTTAATATCTTTTAGTTTTCCTTTAGAAAAATTTGTAACGATTGTTTCATAAGCTATTTGTGCACCTTTTAAGAATTCTTTTTTAGCATTATCATCAAATGTATCAGCATTTAACTGAACATCTGTTTTGACCACTGGTGCCTCATGAGGAAAACTTTGGTTTATATCCTCTTCAAACCCTGATTTTTTCCCTAAAATTCCTCTTAATCTCAAAAATATAAACCCTGCAATCATTGCAAGAAGGATGATATCGATATATTCAAAGCTATAACTCATATGATGATAATATTTACTATGTTGCCTAATTTCAACTGGCAATTTACATTATAGACAAATGAACTCAGTATTAATTCTAATTTTATCTATTCCTTTAATTGAAATTTACTTGTTTATTAAAATAGGATCCTCTATTGGGGCATTTAACACAATTAGTTTAATTTTGCTTACAGCAATTATAGGGGTTACATATGCAAGATACGAGGGATTTAATACTCTAAGATCTGGGATAGCCCAATTAGTTAGAAATGAAGTTCCATTTTATGAAATTGTGTCGGGCGCCGCCCTAACATTTGCTGCCATTCTCTTAATAATTCCCGGCTTCGCCACTGATTTCTTAGGATTACTATTAATTATTCCAGTTACAAGAAAGCTTATCTTTAATGCTTTTTCTAGAAGATTAGTTAAAAAAAAAAATACCCACCAAAAAAAAGATTTTATTGAAGGTGAATATAGAGATATGGATGAAAAATAATGACTATTAAACATAAAATTATACTAACTTATACAAAAGATTTATCTGTTGAAGTACCAGATGTGCAAACTCTTCTATTGGCAAGAGAGAGGATATCAAAATATAAAATCACTTTAGATATAAGCTCAAAACCATTAAAAAATAAAATGATAGAGGTTTTTACCAAACTTAAATACACAGATGTAGAAGAAAGTAAAAAAAAAGCGCTCTTTGAACTTCTATACTCAACTGTCGTTGAAATTGAAGACACAAATGTAGAAAAAAATGAGTTGGAAAAATTTATACTTTGTGATCTGCAGCTAGAAGTTTTTCCAAAAATACGTGAAGCTTTTGTTCAAATACTCAGACACTCGGGTTTTCCAGAAGCTAATTTCTCAGGTGAGATTGATTTTCTTAAATTATACCAACAAAGATCAAATCAATAAAAATTTTTCTTTAAATCTCTTTTCAAAAATTCTCTGTGCTGTTCAAGCTCTTCTGTTGTTGGATAAACAATTTTTTTTGAATAAGTTATATTTTTATTTTGAATTTCGACAGAATTAATATCAACAGAGTTTGAAAAATTTAGTTTAGGCTCTTTCTGATCTAACAAATTTATATAAACTTTTGCAAGTAGTTCACAATCAATTAACGCAGTATGTTTTTCTCTTTTTGAGTTATCTATTCTAAATCTCTTACAGAGAGCATCCAAACTAATGCCTGAACCAGGGAATTTGTTCCTAGCAAGGTCTAATGTATCTACAATGTTTTCTTTATTTATCTCTGTTTTTCCAGCAATAGAAAGTTCGTTGTTTAAATGTGAAATATCAAATTCTGCATTATGTATTATTATTTTTTTATCTTTAATAAAATTTAAAAATTCATCTACTATTTCAAAAAACTTTTTTTTGTTAGATAAAAATTGGTCAGAATAACCGTGAACTTCGAATGCTTTTTCAGATACTTTTCTCTCTGGATTTAAATAGCAGTGAAATATATTTTTTGTTGGTACTAAGTTATCAAGTTCTATACAACCAATTTCAACAATACGATGTCCATCTTTAACAGATAGTCCAGTTGTTTCGGTATCTAAAATTATTTCTTTCATATATTTAAGATTTCAGTTTTTATATGTTTTACATCATTTTTAATTTTTGATGCGTTAAATGTATTCTTAATAATAAAATTAGATAATTTTTTCTTTTTGTTTAGTGGTAACTGCAAACTCCTCAAATTTTTGTTCAGTTTTTCACTAAAATATTTTCTCTTTTTTAATCTTTTTTGAATGTCTTTTCTTTTTGCTTCCACAAATATTAACACATCACCTTTCTTTTTTAGTTTGTTTTCTAAATATAAAGGAATGTCTAGTACTACTAATTTTTTGGAGCTATTCTTAATTAAAAACTTATTCATCCTAGTTCTAACAATTGGATGAACAATTTTTGAAATCTTTCTAAGATTATTTTTGCTATCCAATACGGCTTTTAGTAAAAATTTTCTATCTAAGTGTTCTGAAATTATATATTTAGGTAACGCTTTTTTTATTTTTTGGTAACAAGATCTGTCATTTTTATAAATTTCAGCAACTTCTTTATCAGCATTAAAGAGTGGGCAATTAAATTGTTTAGAAACAAAACTTTTGCCAGCACCTATATCTCCTAATATTGCTATTCTAATCATCTAAAAGATTTAAGACCTGTTCATTAATTTCCGGCTTTAAATTATTCCACAATTCAAATGCTTTTTGTGCTTGATAAACAAACATCATTTTACCGTTTTCAATTATGTTGCCTCTTTTTTTTGCCTCATCTAAGAATAATGTTTTTGATGGTTTGTATATTACATCATAAAAAAGCTTATCCTTGCCAATTTTTTCATAATCTAGATCAATTTTATCATCAAGATTAAGACCTAAGCTCGTCACATTTATTACAACATCGGCAGCAGGTGTCTCTCCCCAATCAACTACTTCGATATCACTGAATTTGTTTTTCAAATTTTCTGATTTAATCCTTGTTCTATTAGTGACTAAGATTTTTGATGTTTTAATTTTTTTTAAAACATAAATTATGGATGGTGCAACACCTCCGGCTCCTAAAATTAGTACAGTTTTATTTCTTATTTTATCGATATAATTTAACAAGGATAACTTAAAACCATCTACATCTGTATTAAATCCAAAAATTTTATTCTCTTTTTTAAGTATTGTGTTCACAGATTGAGTAGCGCTAGCATCATCACTCAGTAAGTCTAAGTATTTAATTATTTTTGATTTATAAGGGACAGTTACATTTACTCCGAAGATTTCATTCTTTCTGATTTTATACACAATATCCCTTAGTTCTACTTCATTAATTTTTTTTTTTTCATAAACTGCATCAACATTATTCTGTTTGAACCAATAATTGTGTAATTTTGGGGAAAGTGAATGCTCTATTGGATCACCAATTACTAAAAATTTTTTCATTTGTAATTTTCCATGTATGTTTTTATCTGCGTTATTGGTAAGCCCATTATTGTATTTTTATCACCTTCAATTTTTTCGAATAAATTTTTTCCTTCTCCCTCTATTTGATAAACATTATAAGCATATAATGCTTCATCTGAGATTTTGTTTAAATAATCTTTTAGCTCTAAGACTGAAAAATTTTTCATAGTAAGCTTTGCTTTATCAGTATGATTCCAAATCATTGAGTTATTTTTTGAAATACAAACAGAACTTATTAAATAATGTGACTTACCATTTAATTTTCTTAATATATTCATCGCCTCTTCTCTTGAAGATGGTTTTGAGATTAATTCACCATTTAAATCTATTACACTATCAGCTCCTAATACTAATTTGTCATACACATTAGAACTAACTTTATTTGCTTTTAACTCAGCTAGATTTTTAGAAATAATTTCAGGTGTTACTCCTTCTGCGATTAAACTATTTTTAATTGGATCTTCGTCAACATTTGATTGAATAATTTCACAATCTATATTGTGTTCGGTTAAGATATCTTTTCTAACCTTGCTTTTCGAAGCCAATACTATTTTCATTATCTATTTTTTATCTCATAAATTTTTATGATTGAAGCAGCGGTTTCCTCAACAGATTTTCTTGTAACATCTATTGTTGGCCATTGATTCTTTCTGAAAATTTTTTTTGAGTTTTCAATCTCTTCTTTAATTTTTTCTAAATTTGTGTACCCTGTGCTTTCATTTTCCTTCAAACTATTGAGTCTATTCTTTCTTATATCAAATAATCTTTCAGCTTCAGTTGTTAAACCAACAACACAAGGTTTAAAGTTTTTTTTCGTTATTCTTGTAGGTATTGATTTTTCATTAACTAATGGAATATTTGAAGTTTTGTAACCTTTATTGGCCAAATAAATTGAGGTTGGAGTTTTGCTTGTTCTACTAACCCCTAACAAAATAATATCGGATTTCTCCAGATCATCAGTTTGATTTCCATCATCATGGTTCATTGTAAATTGTATGGCTTCTATTCTTTGATAATATTCTTCATTGAGTACGTGTTGACCACTTGGTTCGTGCGATGCTCTCTGATTTAATATTTTAGAAAAGCTTAGTATTAAATCACCTAAAACACCAAAACAGGGAATTTGTTTCGATTGAGCTTGGTCTGCTAAATACTTTGCAAGCTTACTATTAACTATTGTGTAAAGTATAATTGGATTCTCTCTTTTTTTTGCTTTATCTAAAATCTGTTGAATTTGGTTCTCTGTTCTAGTGAAAGAGAAATTATTAAGCTCGTATTCAAAATTTGTAAACTGTGCTTTTAGTGCTAAGAAGATTCTATCTAAAGTTTCTCCAGTTGAATCCGAAATTAAATAAATTTGATGTTCATTTTTCATGTATAAAATGTCAATAAAATATCACTAAAGTTTAAATATTAGCGATTAATAAATATCTGTAATTAATATTATAAATTATTACTGATATTAAACATTTTTTTACATGTTAATTAGTTAGAAACCAGAATTCTTTAATTGGTAATAATCATTAACTTACATTGATAAATAAGCTTTAAATTTGCAATTAAATGTTAATAAATTGTATATAAAGTGTGCAAATTAGATAATTTACGTAATTCACATATCATAATACTAATACAATAAATATTAATTGATCTATTTATAAATGACCCCAATTCAAAAATGTATTGTTCAGAAAAAAAGTAATCTAAATCCAATATGGTTAATGAGACAAGCTGGGAGATATTTGCCTGAATTTCGCGAAATACGGAGTAAAAATCAAGATTTTATAAAATTGTGCCTTAGTGAAAATTTAGCGTCTGAAATAACTTTACAACCTATGGAGAGATTTAATTTTGATGCTGCAATTATTTTCTCAGATATTTTAATGTTACCATATGGTTTAAACCAAAAAGTTGAGTTTGAGAAAAATTTTGGTCCAAAGCTAGGTAACTTAAATCTAGATGAATTAAAGAATATTGATGAAGTAGATTTTTCTTTTAAGTTAAATTCCGTTTATAAGGCAATTAACATAACATCAAATAAGATCAACAAAGATGAAAAAGACTTAATAGGGTTTGTTGGCGCCCCATGGACAATTTTAGTATACATGATCAACAAAATCTCTCCTAAAAAAAAACTTAAAGAAGATTTTTTTAAAGATGAATTTTTAATTAATAGATTACTATCGATTATTGATAAGTTTCTTAAAATTCATATTAAAAAACAAGTTGAAGCAGGTGCTACGATTATACAAATATTCGATAGTTGGGCTGGACTGCTTGAAAAAAATATTCCTGAATATATTTACATACCAACATTAAGTCTTGTAGAATATACTAAAAGTCTTGGTGTTCCAGTTATATGTTTTCCTAGAGGTATAAAAGATTACAAGAACTTTTGTGATATTGTTAAGCCAAGTGCTGTTAGTATCGATTATGATACAGATCCAAAAGATATTTTAAAAAATATAGATATTCCAATTCAGGGAGGTCTAGATCCAAAAATTCTGTTACAAGATGAAGAAACTTTAGAAAAAGAGACTAAAAAATATTTAAATATATTCAAAGATCATCCTTATATATTTAATTTAGGACATGGAATTCAACCTCAAACAAAAATTGAAATGGTTGAAAAATTAGTAAAAATTGTGAGATCGTTTAATTAATGGAAGACCACCCAAAAATCAAATTTGGAAAAACTGGAGTTTTATTGATTAATCTTGGAACCCCGGAATCCACAAGTTGGTTTGATGTAAGAAGGTATCTTAAAGAATTTCTCTCTGATAGAAGAGTTATAGAAGTTAATCCGATATTATGGAAATTCGTTCTGAATGTTTTCATCTTAACATTTAGACCCTCTAAAACCGCAAAAGCATATAAAGAAATTTGGATGGAAAAAGATGACATGTCTCCTTTAAGATACTACACAAAATTACAGGCCGAAAAAATTGACAAATTGATTAAAAATGAAAAAATTATAATTGATTATGCAATGAGATATGGAAACCCAAGTATAAAAAGTAAAATAAATGAACTACACAAAGCTGGTTGTGAACATCTCTTAATTATTCCTTTATATCCACAATATGCTGCAGCAACAACAGCAACGGTATGTGATGAAGTATACAGATCTCTTATGAATATGAGATGGCAACCAAGTTTAAAGATTGTTCCACATTATGAGTCAGAGGTACTTTATATTGATGCACTTGTTAATTCATTAAATAAAAAAATTTCTGAGATTAATTGGAAACCAGACCTGATCATTGCTTCTTACCATGGAATTCCACAAAAATATTTTGATAAAGGTGATCCCTATCATTGTTACTGTCATAAAACCACAAGACTAATCTCAGAAAAGTTCAAAGATGTTAAGATAAGAACAACTTTCCAATCAAGGTTCGGTCCCGAACAATGGTTAAAACCTTATACTGATAAAACTTTAGAAGAATTACCGAGCAACAATATAAATAATATCTTAGTAATTTGTCCTGGTTTTGCATCAGATTGTGTTGAGACTTTAGAAGAAATCGCAATTCAAGGTAAAGAGAGTTTTTTAAAATCTGGGGGAAAAAACTTTGATATGATACCGTGTTTGAATGATAACGAAGATCATATTAAGCTTCTAGAACATCTTATAAATAAAAATTTATAAATTTATGAACTATTATTTGTTATTTAAGTCAGTACATTTAATAGCAGTTATATCTTGGATGGCTGGATTGTTGTATTTGCCAAGAATTTTTGTTTATCATGTTGAAAATTACCAAAAAAAAGAAACCACTGAAATTTTTGAGACTATGGAGAGAAAGCTTTATTTTTATATTATGAGACCAGCAATGTTAATATCCTGGCTCTTCGGCATACTATTAATTTACGAAATAGGTTTTGAGTCTTTCTCACAACTTTGGCTTCAATTAAAAATTTTTTTTGTAATAATTTTGACGGTCTATCATGAGTATTTGGGAAAATGTCTGACTTCTCTTAGAGATGGTTCAAACTCAAAATCCTCTAGATTCTTTAGAATAATTAACGAAATTCCAACAATACTGTTAATTTTAATAGTATTTATTGTAATATTTAAACCCATCTAGCCTTGAAATTTGAGACTTAATATATATATTTAACTCATCAATAAACAACCTCCCCACAATTATGAACATACAAGAATTAAAAGAAAAGAGCTCAGAGAAATTAATTACCGAAGCTGAAAAGCTTGGCATCGAAAATGCTAGCACTTTAAGAAGACAAGAAATTTACTTTGCCATATTAAAAAAATTGGCTGAAAAAGGTGAAGAAATTACCGGCGGAGGGGTTTTGCAGCTTTTACAGGATGGTTTTGGTTTTCTACGAGCTATGGAGTCTAATTATCTTCCAGGTGCAGATGATATATACGTTAGCCCAAGCCAAATTAGAAGGTTTGGATTAAGAACAGGCGATACTGTTGAAGGCCCAATAAGATCTCCAAAGGAAGGTGAAAGATATTTTGCTTTATTGCAAGTGTCCAAAATAAATTTCGAGGAACCTGATAAATTTAAACACAAAATAGCTTTTGATAATTTAACTCCACTCTACCCTAACAAGCAATTTAGAATGGAAGTCGAGACAACAAAAATTGAAAAAAAACCAGACTTAACCCCAAGATTAATTGATCTCGTTAGTCCAATTGGAAAAGGACAAAGATCATTGATTATATCCCCACCAAAAGCTGGTAAAACGATGATTTTGCAAAGTATAGCAAACTCAATTACAGCCAATCACCCAGAGTGTTATTTAATGGTTTTATTAATTGATGAAAGACCCGAAGAGGTAACTGACATGCAACGAACTGTTAAAGGAGAAGTAATAAGCTCAACATTTGATGAGCCCGCTCAAAGACACGTTGCAGTTGCTGAAATGGTGATTGAAAAAGCTAAAAGACTAACTGAGCATAAAAAGGATGTTGTAATTTTATTAGATTCCATAACAAGGCTTGGACGAGCTTATAACGCTGTAGTTCCAAGTTCAGGAAAAGTTTTAACTGGAGGTGTAGATGCCAATGCACTTCAAAGGCCAAAAAGATTTTTTGGTGCCGCAAGAAATATTGAGGAAGGTGGATCATTAACAATTATTGCAACCGCACTAATTGATACTGGAAGCAGAATGGATGAAGTCATATTCGAAGAATTTAAAGGTACTGGTAACAGTGAAACAATATTAGATAGAAAGATATCTGAAAAAAGAATATTTCCAGCAATAGACATAACTAAATCGGGCACAAGAAGAGAAGAGCTTTTGTTTGATAAAAATGATCTTCAAAAAATGAATGTGTTAAGAAGAATTATTGCCCCAATGGGCTCAATGGATGCAATAGAGTTTATAAATTCTAAATTAAAAGATACTAAAAATAATGCTGAATTTTTTAATTCTATGAATAAGCCATCTTAAGGATTTATTTTCCCAAAATACTGATATAATTTTCGGATGACATTTTATGCTCTATCTTCAGGGCCAGGTTTATCAGGTGTAGCAGTTATTAGAGTTTCTGGATCTGAAACAATAAGCGTTATTAAACATCTCACAAATTCTATTTTACCTAAACCTAAAGAGGCAACTTTAAGAAAATTCATTAATAAAAATAATGAATTGATAGATGAAGGTATACTTTTATGGTTTCCTGGTCCAAACAGTTACACAGGTGAAGATATGGCCGAATTCCATGTACATGGTAGTAGAGCAGTAATTGAAGCAATACAAAGTTCAATTTCAGAAGTATCTAATTGTAGACTTGCATCTCCAGGAGAGTTTACGAAAACCGCTTTCCAAAATGGAAAAATAGATTTACTGAAAGCAGAGGGTATTTCAGACTTAATTTCATCAGAAACTGAAATTCAGAGATTACAAGCTATAAAAATTATGGAGGGTAAAAGTTCTAAAATATTTGAAACTCTAAGACATACACTGATTAAAGTTTTATCTAAGTTAGAGGCTAAAATTGACTTCCCAGATGAAGATCTGCCAATTGAAATCCTAGATGGAATAAAAGCAGATACAACTAAAGCATTATTTGATTTAGAGAAGTTATTAGATGATCAAAGAGTAGGAGAAAGAATTAGAGAAGGATTTAAAATTTCCATAATTGGTCCCACAAATGTAGGCAAATCTTCCCTCCTTAATTATCTAGCAAACCGTGAAGTAGCAATTGTGTCTGAAATAGCTGGGACGACAAGAGATGTTATAGAAACACATCTTAATTTGGATGGATATCCAGTCATTTTATCTGACACAGCTGGTATCAGAGACTCTAAAGATGAAATAGAAAGAAAAGGTATAAAGTTAAGTCTAAAAAATGCAAATGAAGCAGACTTAAATATCATAGTCTTAGAGCCAAAAAGTATCGATTTTAAAAGCTTTTTAAGTCCTTTGGGTCAAGATAAGAATATTATTGTCGTTAATAAATTGGATAATATTGATGATAAAATAAATGAAGAAATTAGAAAATTAAATCCAGTATCTATATCGGTAAAAGAAAACAAAAATATTGATTTACTTATTAACGAAATAAAAAAAAAATTAGAAAATAAATTTATATCATCAAACGATATTATAATCACAAGAAGTAGGCACAGAGATAATATTGAAAAATGCATTTATCATTTAAGAACCTTTCAAGATAAAAATTCAGAAGAGGAATTTGATAAAGCCGCAGAAGATTTAAGATTAGCAGTTAGACATTTAGGATTAATAGTTGGAAAAGTAGATGTCGAAGAAATTCTCGGATCTATCTTTAACGATTTCTGTATAGGTAAATAGTTATCAACCAAGAAAACCCCAGAAAGTGGAATAACTAGTATCTTGTAAAATTTAATAACGATAATAAATTAAACGTATGAAAAATGAGTTATCGTTTGATGTAGTGGTTATCGGGGGTGGTCATGCTGGCTGTGAAGCGGCAGCAGCATCTGCAAGATTGGGAGTTTACACTGCTTTATTCACACATAAGTTTGAAACTATAGGGGAAATGTCCTGCAACCCTGCAATTGGTGGACTTGGTAAAGGTCATTTGGTTAGAGAAATAGATGCCTTAGACGGTGTTATGGGAGAAGTTGCAGACAAATCAGGAATACAATTTAGGCTCCTAAATAGAAGTAGAGGTCCCGCAGTTAGAGGACCTAGAACACAAAGTGATAGATCATTATACAAAAAATTTATGCAAGAAAAACTTGTAAACTGCTGTAATTTAAGTATTTATTCTGATCCTGTAATAAGCTTCAACTTTAAAAATAATGCTATAATTGGCTTTAATACTAAATCTGGTAAAGAAATCAGATCATCTAAGATAATTCTAACAACTGGCACATTTTTAAATGGTCTTATACATATTGGAGAGAAAAAAACCCCTGCAGGGAGATATGACGAAAAACCATCAAAAGGCTTAAGTGAACAATTAGAAAAGTTTAATTTTAAAATTGGTAGATTAAAAACCGGAACTCCACCAAGATTAGATGCACGAACAATTAATTTTGAAAATTTGGAAGCTCAGCATGCAGACGAAGATCCATATTTTTTTTCTTTCTTAACCAAAAAAAATTTAAACAAACAAATCTCTTGCAGAATGACTTATACCAATGAGGAAGTTCATAAAATTATTTCCAAAAATATTCAGCGAAGTGCTATGTATTCTGGTAGCATCCAAGGAGTAGGTCCAAGATATTGTCCATCTATAGAGGATAAAATAAAAAAATTTGCTGATAAGAAGCGGCACCAAATTTTTTTGGAGCCAGAAGGCTTAAATGATAATACTATATATCCAAATGGCATTTCAACTTCACTACCGTCAGAAATACAGCAAGAAATATGTAGTAAAATCAAGGGTTTAGAGTGTGTTAAAATATTAAGGCCTGGGTATGCTATTGAATACGATTATATTGATCCAAGGGAGCTATTCTTAACTTTAGAGACTAAAAAAATCAAAAATCTCTATCTTGCTGGTCAAATAAATGGCACAACTGGATATGAAGAGGCTGCCGCTCAAGGCTTAATCGCTGGAATAAATTCTGCTCTATCTATTAAAGGCGAAGAACCTTTTATACTTGATAGATCAGATGCATATATTGGAGTGATGATAGATGATTTAGTTACAAAGGGTGTTGCGGAACCATATAGAATGTTTACCTCAAGAGCTGAGTATAGATTATCATTAAGGTCAGATAACGCAGATGTTAGATTAACTCAAAAAGGAATTGATTTGGGATTTGTTTATAAAGAGAGAGCTAAAATATTTAAAGAAAAACATTTTAAATTAACAAAAATTGAGAATCAGATGTCAAAATTACAAATTACCCCATCAAAAGTTGAAAATTATGGTATTAATATTGCAAAGGACGGAATTAGTAGAACTGCATTCCAAATATTAGGTCAAAAATCAGTTAATATGTGTAAAATAAGGGAAATTTGGCCAGAAATACCTTGTGTTTCACGTGAAATAGATGAGCAATTAGAGATAAACTCTCATTACAAAGGTTATTTGAAGAAGCAAAAAGCTGATATTTTAGCTTTTAAAAGAGACGAAAATTTAATTATCCCAGATAATATTAATTATGACAATTTCTCAGGACTTTCAAATGAGGTTAAATCAAAATTTAAGAAAATAAGGCCGAAAACAATGGGTCAAGCCCTTAGGATAGACGGGATAACGCCTGCAGCTGTATATATTTTATTGTCTCATCTTAAAAGAAAGTCTATTAAGCATATAGCTTGATTGATTCGTATTTTTTAAAAAAAGTCCCAAAATTTAATTTAGATGTTTCACGTGAAACATTCGAAAGGTTAGATGAATATTCAAAAGACATAATTTTGAAAAATAGGGAAATAAATTTAATTAGCAAAAGTACAGAAAAATCAATAAAATCAAGGCATATTGCTGATAGTATGCAAACTATTGATTTTATTGACAAAAATGATATTAATACGTGTACCGACCTAGGGTCAGGGGCTGGTTTACCAGGAATTGTCTTAGGTATTATTATGAGTTCGAAAAAAACTAAATTTAAAGTGATTTTTTATGAAAAAAGTTATCATAAAAGTAATTTCTTAAGAGAAATGTCCAAAAAATTTAAACTGGATGCGGAAATTTATCAAAAAAATATTTTTAATGAAAAAAATTTAATTACAGACGTTATAATTTCACGGGCCTTTAAACCTTTGCCAGTAATTTTTGAAATTGCGAAAACTAATTTTAAAAATTTTAAATATATAATTTTATTTTTAGGAAAAAGTGGAAAAAAGATTTTAAAAGATGCAATGAAAAATTGGAAATTTGATTATGAAGAGAGGAAAAGTCTAACCAACGACGAGTCCATCATTGTGAAAATATCAAATCTTAAAAAATATGAATAGAAAAATTATTTCAGTCATAAA
Source organism: uncultured Pelagibacteraceae bacterium (assembly GCA_902582735.1). Taxonomy (GTDB): domain Bacteria; phylum Pseudomonadota; class Alphaproteobacteria; order Pelagibacterales; family Pelagibacteraceae; genus Pelagibacter. The sequence continues at coordinate 5,511 of CACHTB010000002.1, read as the reverse complement.
TCAAAAAGGTGGAGTGGGGAAGACAACTACAATTATTAATTTGGCAGCTGGTTTGTCTCTCAAAGAAAAAAGAATTCTTGTGATTGACCTTGACCCACAAGGAAATGCCACAACAGGTCTTGGATTATTCAACTCAGGTACATCTGATAATACAATTTATAATGTTTTAAATGGAAACAAAAAAATATCTGACGTGATACAGAAAACTGAATTTAAAAACTTAGATATTATAACTTCTAACGTAGATTTATCAGGACTTGAGGTTGAAACTGCTGGTGACAACCGAAGAGCATTTAAATTAAAAGACGAATTAGCCTCTATTTTAAATGATTCTAGAGTATCCTATCATTACATCCTAATTGACTGTCCTCCATCTCTTAGTCTTCTCACAATTATGGCCTTAGTTGCCTCTGATGCTTTGGTAGTGCCGCTTCAGACGGAGTTTTTCGCCTTAGAGGGCCTAACTCAATTAATGAAAACTATTGAAAGGATTAAATTGAATTTAAATCCTATCCTCGAGATAAGAGGCATCCTCCTTACAATGTATGATAAGAGAAATAAGTTGTCCAGTCAGGTTGAGACGGAAGCAAGAAATTTTTTTAAAGAAAAAGTTTACAATACTGCAGTGCCGAGAAATGTAAGGTTATCAGAGGCACCCTCTCATGGAGTTCCAGTATTAATCTACGATAAGCTTTGTTCAGGCAGTAAAGCGTATTTTAGTTTCACTGAAGAATTTTTAGAACAAGAAAAAGAAATCGAGACTGCTGCATGATAAATCCGTTTAAAAATAAAAAAGGATTAGGAAGAGGCTTATCATCCCTGATCGGAGATAGTGATGTAAAGATTACAAGCAATAAAATATCTATAAGTTCTATTATTCCAAATAAATATCAACCAAGAAAAAACTTTGACAAAAATAGCTTAGAAGAACTCACAGCATCAATTCGTGAAAGAGGAATTATTCAGCCAATAATTGTAAGAGCATCAGAAAATAGCAATGAAAAATATGAATTGATAGCAGGAGAAAGAAGATGGCAAGCAGCCCAAAATGCTGGCTTGCACGAAGTTCCAGCAGTAATTCTTAATGTAGACAATCTCAAGTCTCTTGAATTTGCAATTATTGAAAATGTTCAAAGAAAAGATCTTAACCCTATTGAGGAAGCAGAGGGATATCGAAGATTAATTAATGAATTTAATTATGACCAAGACAAAGTTGCGAAATTTATTGGAAAAAGCAGAGCTCATATATCTAACTGCATAAGATTATTAAGTCTTCCAGCTAAGGTGATTGAGCATATTATCAATGACAAAATATCCCCGGGCCATGCCAAGATTTTAGTTGGATTAGATAATTCTGAGTTATTAGCTGAGAAAATAATCAAAAAAAAATTATCGGTTAGACAAGCAGAAGCTCTTGCTAGATTATTTAAAAGTAATAAAAGTTCAATTAAGTCTAAGGATCCAAATTCAATAGATATTGAAAATCAGTTAAGTTATAAAATTGGAATGAAAGTATTTTTAAATAATAAAAAAAATAACACTGGTACTTTAATTTTTGAGTATAAGGGTGTTGATCAACTTGATCGATTAATCAAAATAATAAAAGAAAACTATTAAAAATTGCTGATTAAATCTGATACAAGATTAATTGAGGATGTATTTTTCTTGGTTAAAATCTCTAAATTGGATATTTGATAAATTTTTTCTTTAATCTCTTTTTCAGACCAATTTTCAATTTGTTGTTTAACTAAATCTTTTTCTTTCCAAAATATTGAGGGTTTATAAGATGAAATTACTTCATCAATATTATCTTTTTCTTTTTGAATATTCTTTAATTTTAAAAGCCTTTTTGATCTATTGAGCAATGTTCTTAGTATTAAAATGCAATCATCATTTACAAAATTATTTTCATTAAGAATTCTTGAAACTTTAATCTTATTTTTCGCCAAATAATTATCTACGAGTTCAAATATTCCATAATCCTCCGAAAGATTTGTTAAATTAAATATATCTTCTTGTGAGATTTTTTTTCTTGTTTGGGATAGAGATTCTAACTTTTGAAGTTCATTATTTAAATTACCTCTATCTCCACGCGCTCTTTCAACAATTAAATTTACGGTCTCTTGTGAAATTTTTATATTTTTTTCTCTTATAAAATTAATTGCAAAATTATTTAGATTTTGATTGTTGTCCTCATAAAAAGGTATACAAACTAATTTTTTATCTTTCTCAAACAAACTTCTTAGCTTTGATTTTTTATCTAAATTTTCAGAATTTATTACTATTTGAACATTTGATATGTTTCTTTCTAAAAATTCCTCTATAAAATCAAGTATTTTATTGGAAGATCTCGATATTATCATAAGCTTCACCTCATTAAATAATGATCCATTAATTAAACCTTCAAGTATTGTGTCTTTGTTATCTAAAACTTCTGATTCCTCATAACGTAATATTTCTCCTGAAAACCCTGGCAAAATATAGGATTTTATTACTTCTTCCTTAAAACCCTTATTCAGACCGTATAAAAGAATCGATTTAAAGTTTGAAAATTTTACTTTATTTACCTCAAAAGATTTAATTATCATTAATAATTGGATTTTGTATTAAACTTGAAGCAGTATTAATTATATCAGAGACCAGATTTTCTACCAAATTTTCTCTCAAAAAATCCTCGGATTTACTTAGTTCAAATTTGTCTAATATATTATTATAAGTTGATTTTTGACTTAAACTTCTATTGATTAAAACTTTACCATTTTCAGTTATTAAATAACTTAAATTTATAACTATTTCCAAAATAGTTGGATCTCCCTTTGAATCTTTGGAAAGAATATTTTTGGTTTCATTCGAGTCCAAATTTATTTTAAATGTTCTATTAATTCCGCTTAGAGATTTTAATTTATTTTCAATCCTAGAGTTTATTTGACTGTCTCCCTTTGAGTTATTAACTTGGATAGAAAAGTCATAGTCTGTTCCAACTAATATTGGTTTATATCCACACCCACTTGCAAACAATAAAATAAGTAAATAAACTAAATTTAATTTACTTCTTGTCATACCAATATGTTCATTAATCTATTTTTTACAAAAATTACTTTCTTCACTAATAAATTTTTCAAATATTTATCTAACAATTTATCTTTTTTAACAAGCTCAAATAATAAATCTTGATTTAGATCTTTTCCGGCATTTATTAATGATCTTTTTTTGCCATTTATTTGAATCACATAATCTATATTCGTTTTTTCCAAATACTTTTTCTCAGTTTTTGGCCATAGATTATTTTTACCATAATTCATTTCTCTTAAACACTCGTTTATTAGATGTGGCAAAATTGGGGTAAATATAATTAAAATTTTTTTATAACATTCATTTAGATCATACGAGTTTGATTTTTTATCAAGATGTTTAATTAGAAAATTATAAGTCTCATGCATGTTTGCTATTATAACGTTATAGCTAAAGTTGTTAAGATTTTGAGTTATTTTATCTATCAGTTGATTAGTAAATTTTTTTAAAACTATATCTTCTTTACCGTTATGATTCTCTTTAATATTGTTTTTAATTTTCTGATGTAGCCCCCAAAATTTTTGTACAAACTTATAAGAAGATAACATTGCCTGATCAGACCACTGAACATCTTTTTCAGGAGGACTATCTGAAAGTATAAAAAATCTTACAGCATCTGCACCATAAGTGTTAATGATATTTTCTGGGTCTATCACATTTCTTTTTGATTTTGACATCGATTCAGATGGACCAACTATTACTTTTGATGTTGAGTTTTTTTTTAAGAAATAATTTTTTCCTTTTAATTCTACCTCATCTGGGCTTAGCCAATTATTATTTTCATCTTTGTAAGTTTCATGGCAAACCATCCCTTGCGTAAAGAGTCCCTTAAATGGTTCTTTAAATTTAAATTTATTATTATTGTAAGCTATAGATCTCATAAAAAATCTTGAATATAGCAGATGGAGTATTGCGTGTTCTACACCACCAATATATTGATCTACTGGCATCCAATAATTTATCTCGTCTAAATTAAAACTATATTTATCATTTTTAGGTGAACAAAATCTTAAAAAATACCAGGATGAGTCTACAAACGTATCCAATGTATCCGTCTCTCTGTAACACTTTTTTCCATCTATATTTACATTCTTCCAATTTTTATTTTGTTCTAATGGATTGCCTTTACAATTAAGATTAATTTTTTTTGGAAGTCTTACTGGTAGTTGATCTTTTGGAATTGTTTTAATTTCACCTTTTTCATCATACGCAATAGGAATAGGACACCCCCAGTATCTCTGCCTTGAGACACCCCAATCTTTTAATCTAAAATTAATTTTTTCTATTCCAATTTTTCTTTCCTTTAAAATTTCAATGGCTTTTACTACCGATTGGTCTGGTGCTTTGAGACCATTCAAAAATTCTGAGTTTATTATTATGCCTTCGCCGGGAAATGCTTCTGTTTTTACCTCAAAATTTTCCTGATCTTTAGGTCTGACGACTGTTTTTATATTAAGGTTATATTTTTTAGCAAAATCAAAATCTCTTTGGTCGTGACCAGGACAACCAAAGACTGCACCAAATCCATAATCCATTAGCACAAAATTTGCAAAGTAAACTGGCACTTTTTCGTTTTCCTCGAAGGGATTAATTGCTCTCAAATTAGTTTTAAAACCTATCTTTTCAGCCAATGCCAAAGATTCCTCTGTAGTACCTGTCTTTGAGCATTCATCTTTAAATTTTATAAAATCTGGATCATTCTCGTAATGTTTAGATATTGGATGATCTGGCGAAAGAGCCAAAAAAGAAAAGCCAAACAATGTATCTGGTCTTGTAGTAAAACATTTTATCTCTTTAACTGGCAAATCACCCTCTATCTTAAAATTAAGTTCACAACCAAAAGATTTTCCAATCCAATTTTGTTGCATTATCTTAACTTTATTTGGCCAATTTTTTAATTCATTAAGTCCTTCTAATAAATCATCTGAAAACTTTGAAATATTAAAAAACCATTGGTTTAGTTTCTTTCTTTGAACGACAGCTCCTGATCTCCAGCCCTTACCGTCAATTACTTGTTCATTTGCTAAAACAGTTTGATCAACAGGATCCCAATTAACAAAGTTTTCTTTTCTATAAACTAACCCTTTTTCATAAAGTTCTAAAAAAAACATCTGTTGATGTTTATAATAATCTTCACTACATGTAGAAATTTCTCGATCCCAATCTATCGAAAGACCTAATTTTTTTAATTGAGATTTCATGACTGATATATTTTTCTCAGTCCACTCTTTAGGATCTAAATTATTCTGTTTAGCTGCATTTTCAGCTGGTAAACCAAAAGAATCCCAACCCATAGGATGTAAGACGTTATATCCTTCAAGAGATTTATATCGCGAAAGAACATCACCAATTGTATAATTTCTCACATGACCCATGTGAATTTTGCCTGATGGGTAAGGAAACATTTCAAGGCAGTAAAATTTTTTTTTGTCTTTTCTA
>CACHTB010000001.1 GCA_902582735.1 uncultured Pelagibacteraceae bacterium | reverse complement strand
AACTTATCTAAATTTTTATTCCAATTTTTGCTTATCTTTTTATTTATTAAAGAACCTCTCCAACCTCTCCTTCTATCATATTGTTCTAAACCTTTTCTTAATGCTGCTGAGGCTTTAGTTTGTAAATCTAAGTCAATTGGAGTTTTAATATTAAAACCTTGTTTATAAACTTTGTCAAAACCATATGTATCAATTACATTTTTTCTTACATCTTCAACATAATATCTAGAGTCTTCTAAATATATTCTTAGTCTTTTACTGAGTTTAATGTCTGTATTTATCAATTCATTTAATAAATTTTGATCTATGTATTGATTTTCATAAAGATTTTTTAAAACAAGATTTCTTCTGTACTTAGCTAGTTTTATGTTTTTATATGGGTTATATCTACTTGGAGCCTTTGGTAATGCTGCTAGTAAAGCTGCCTCTGAATAATTTAATTCACTAATTGATTTGTCAAAATATCTCAAACTAGCTGAAGCTATTCCATAACTTCCTTCACCCAGATATATTTGGTTTAAATAAAGTTCTAAAATTCTCTCTTTACTTAAAGCTCTTTCGATTCGAAAAGCTAAAATTGCTTCTTTAATTTTTCTATCAAAACTTACTTCGTTTGATAGTAAAAAATTTTTAGCAACCTGTTGGGTTATAGTTGAGGCTCCTTCCAACCTTTTTGATTTAAGAGCATTTTTTATATTATTCTTAATAGCTCTTACAATTCCTTTTGCATCTACCCCGGGATGATAAAAAAAATTTTTATCTTCAGCAGATAAGAAGGAATTAATCACAATATTTGGTATAGCCTCAAATGGCACAAATATTCTCTTCTCAGAAGAAAAATCACTAACCAATACCCCATTACCTGAATATAATTTGCTAGATACAGGAGGTTTGTAATTTTTCAAGAATTTGTAGTCTGGTAGCTTATTTGAATAAATCCATAAAATTGAAAATACACCAACCAAAATTACCAACATTATTAATATTGTTATAGATGCAACTTTTTTTATTATTGAGCTCATTTATGTTTAATTTAGATATTGAATTTGGTATTGTTGTGGCACCGAATTTAAAAAAAACAAATGAAAAATAATCAAAATTTATGTCAAAAAGTTTATATATTGATGCATCGCATCCAAATGAAACAAGAGTTGTACTTAAAAATGAAAATCATATTGAAGATTATGAATATGAAAGTATCAACAATACATTAATAAAAAATAATATTTATCTTGGGAAGGTAAGTCGTATTGAACCATCTTTGCAGGCTGCTTTTGTTGATTTTGGAAGAGAAAGACACGGATTTTTATCATTCAACGATATTCAGTCAGATTACTATCAAATACCTCAAAGCGATCTAGAAAAAATTAAAGAGGAAGAAGAAAAAGTTAGAGAAGAATTATCTAAAGAAAGCGAAAATATAGAAAATAAAATTTTAGAGGGAGCAGAGGAAATTAAAATTGAAGATCCAGTTGAAAAAAAAGATGAAGATATAGAAGAAAAAAAAGACCAAAAAATACAAAAAAAATTTCCCTCAAAGAGATATAAAATTCAAGAAGTCATAAAGCCTAATCAGGTTATTTTGGTACAAGTTTTAAAAGATGAAAGAGGTTTGAAGGGGGCAGCACTAAGCACGTTCATATCCATAGCAGGAAAATATATAGTACTTATGCCTAATACAGCCAAAGGAGGTGGTATTTCAAGAAAAATATTTAATCCGGGAGATAGAAAAAAAATTCGAAATATTCTGAATGAAATAGAAATTCCAAAGGCTATGGGAATAATTGTAAGAACAGCAGGATCGAATAAAACAAAAAATGAAATCGATGGAGATTTAAAAAATTTAATTACAATTTGGGACTCGATTAAGAGTAATGCAATGAATTCTATGGCTCCATCTCTTATCCATCAAGAAAGTGATATTATTAAAAGAAGTATTCGAGATATGTACGACGATGACACTCAAAATATAATTGTAGAGGGTAACGAGGGCTATCAAAAAGCAAAAAATTACATGAAGCTAATGATGCCAAAACATTTAAAAAAAGTTAAAAAGTACAGAGATAAACTACCATTATTTTTTAAAGAAAATATTGAAAAAAAACTTTTTGAAATTTTTAAGACAGAGGTAAAACTTAGTTCTGGTGGTTATTTGGTGATAAATCCTACTGAAGCTTTAGTTTCTATCGATATTAATTCTGGAAAATCAATAAAACAAAAAAATGTTGAAAGTACCGCTTTAGATACAAATTTAGAGGCTGCAGAAGAAATAGCCAGACAAATTAAAATCAGAGATTTATCTGGTTTAATAATAATTGACTTTATTGATATGCTAAATTTTGGAAATAGAAGACAAGTTGAAAGAAGATTAAAAGAAAAATGCCGTAATGATAGAGCAAGAATTCAAATTGGAAGAATAAGTAATTTTGGTTTATTGGAAATGTCAAGACAGAGACTTCGAGAAAGCAACATAAAATGGTCAATTAAACTAACAAACGAAACTTTTGCACAAAAAATTATAAAATTAATCGAAATTAAATCTTTGGAAAATGGTTCCAAAATTATAGATTTAGAAATTAATAATAAGATTTCAGATTTTATAGAAAATCAATTTCTTGAAGATTTAAAATATTTCGAAAAAAAAAATAAAATAAAAATAAATATTGCACACTCTGAAGAGTTAAATTTAACTGAATATTTAATAGAGTTTAAGTCTAAATCTGGAAAAATATTAGATAAAATTGATAAAATTGAAAATTTACAGAAAGCTGTTATTACAAAAGAAAATTCAAATTCTGATATTAAAAAATCATTTAAAAAAAGAAAATTTAAAAAAAGAAAATTTGTTAAGAAGAAAATTAAATAATTCCGCTATTAGTGGTTGATGCAGATCCAAATAAATTAGGATTAATTCTCCCTGAAAGATATGATTTTCTTCCAGATATTACTGCGTATTTCATTGCCTCAGCCATCTCATAAGGATTTTTAGCCTTAGCTATTGCCGTATTAATTAAGACACCATCACAACCTAGTTCCATTGCCTGAGTTGCATCAGATGCTTGCCCTATACCTGCATCGACAATAACAGGAAGCTTTGTTTGATTTCTGATTATTTTCAAATTAATTTTATTTTGAATACCCAAACCTGAGCCTATTGGTGCAGCCAAAGGCATTATTGCACAAGCTCCAGCATTTTCTAACCTTTTTGCCATCAAAGGATCGTCGTTGCAATAAACCATAACTTTAAATCCCTCTTTTGTTAAAACTTCTGTAGATTTAAGTGTTTCAATTGCATCTGGAAATAATGTTTTTTTATCTCCCAAAACTTCAAGCTTTACTAATTTCCATCCTCCAATTTCCCTCGCTAACCTAAGTGTCCTTAAAGCTTCATCTGAACTAAAACATCCCGCAGTATTTGGAAGATAGGTAATTTTTTTTGGGTTTATATAATCCATCAGCAAAGGTTTATTTTTATCTGATATATTTACTCTTCTTACTGCAACCGTCACGATATCTGCACCTGAGATTTTTATCGCTTTAGCGCACTCCATCATAGATTTATATTTTCCTGTACCAACAATTAGTCTCGAGGAATAATTTTTTTTTGCAATTATAAATTTATCTTTATTTTTCATTAGCCTCCCCCAATAAAATGGACAATTTCTACTTTATCATTTTTAGAAAGAAGAATTTTTTTTATCTTTTTTTTATCAACAATTTCTCTGTTATATTCTATTGCAATTTTGTTTAGGGGTATTTCTAACTTATCAACAAGATTTTTTAATGAAAAGTTTGAATTTATAATAGTTTGTTTGCCATTTACGGTTATTTTTATTTTATTTCTTTTTCCCATATATTATAAGTTTTTAGTGAACAAAATAATAATTATTAATGGACCTAATCTTAATCTATTAGGTCAAAGAGAACAATCTCAATATGGAAGCAAAGACTACAATTACTTAAATGAGATTTGCTATGATAAGGCTAAAGAATTAAATTTAAATTTAGATATAAAACAATCGAATGTTGAAGGTGAAATTGTAAATTTAATACAAAATAGTGTTGATAATTACGATGGTATAATAATTAATGCTGCAGCTTACAGTCATACATCCGTAGCTATAAGAGATGCATTAGATGTATTTAAAAAACCTAAAATCGAGGTGCATATATCAAACATTTATAAAAGAGAGGAATTTAGACATAAGTCAATGATAAGTGGTGTTGTAACTGGAATTATTTGTGGACTTGGAATAAATGGCTATATTTCGGCCATAAATTCAATGCAAGAGCTTTTAGAAAATGAAAATAAATAAAAATATTATTAAAGAGTTAACTGATTATTTGGATGAATTTAATCTCACAGAAATTGAATATACTGATAAAGATTTAAAAGTTAAAGTTTCAAAAACAAAAGCAATAAGTTCAACTCCTGTTATAAAAAGTACATCAAAACAAGAAATAGAAAGATCCGAAAAAAAGTCATCTGAAATAAATGGAACAAAGATTACGTCACCAATTATTGGTACTGCATACTTAGCACCTGAACCAGGAGGTAAAAAATTTGCAGAAAAAGGAAGAAAAATTAAAAAGGGTGATACAATAATGATTGTTGAGGCAATGAAAACTATGAACCATGTGCCCTGCCCTATGGATGGAACGATAAAAGAAATTTGTGTTGAAGATGGTCAGCCTGTTGAGTTTGGACAAACTATAGCAATTTTAAATTAATATGTTCAAAAAAATTCTGATTGCAAATCGAGGAGAAATTGCAGTCAGAGTTATCAGGGCATGCAAAGAATGGGGTATATCTACAGTTGCAATTCATTCGGATGTTGATCGAGATAGTATGCATGTTAGATTAGCAGATGAAAGTATTTGTGTTGGTCCTCATCAACCATCTAATAGTTATTTAAACATTCCAGCAATAATGTCTGCAATAGAATTAACAAATTCTGAAGCCGTACATCCAGGATATGGTTTTTTATCTGAAAATGCTGAATTTGCTAAAATCCTTGAAGATAATAATATTAAGTTCATAGGTCCATCTTCAAGTTTGATAAGTAAAATGGGAGATAAAATTCAAGCAAAAAAAATTGCTAAACAATATGGTTTACCAGTTATTGATGGTTCAGAAGGTGGTGTTTCAGATATTAAAGAAGCTAAAAAATTATCTGAAAATATAGGTTTTCCGGTTCTAATAAAAGCAGCAGGAGGCGGTGGTGGAAAAGGCATGAAAATAGTAAATAATGAAAAAGATTTTGAGAATTTATTTTTAACAGCAAAATTAGAGGCAAAAAAATTTTTTGGAAATGATGAAGTTTATATTGAAAAATTTTTTCAAAACCCAAGACATATTGAGGTTCAAGTATTATCAGGAAAAAATAGAACTGTTCACTTGCATGAAAGAGATTGTTCAGTACAGAGAAGACATCAAAAATTAATAGAGGAAACCCCAAGCCCAGTTTTAACGGATAAAATCAGATCAGATTTATTTGACAAAACCGTAAAGATGGTAAGTCAAATAGAATACGAAGGTGCAGGCACTGTTGAGTTCATCTATGAAGAAGGGAAATTCTATTTTTTAGAAATGAATACTAGAGTTCAAGTTGAGCATCCAGTAACAGAAATGGTTACTGGTATAGATATAATCAAAGAACAAATTAACATAGCCTACACAGGTGAAACAGCACTAAGTCAAAATGATATTAATCCAAGAGGACATGCTATTGAATGCAGAATAAATGCTGAAGACCCAAGTAAAAATTTTCAACCATCACCTGGATTAATTGGAATGTGTCACCAGCCTTCTGGTTTTAGAACTAGAGTAGACGGTGCAATTTTTCAGGGTTATAAGGTAACTCCCTATTATGACAGCATGGTTTGTAAATTAATTTGCCATGGAAGAAATAGAACAGAAGCAATACAAAGAATGAATAGATCTCTCGATGAATTCGTAATTGAGGGTATAACCACTACAATAGGTTTACATAAAACTTTATTAAATCATGAAAAATTTATTAATTCTGACTTTAATGTAAGTTGGCTTGATAAAGAAAAATTAATTTAGGAATAGCATTTTTTTAACCATATGTCGTATACAGGATGGTCAAAGGGTCTTATTGATGGACTGGATGCAAATGTCCAATCATTGAAAACAAAAACCTCATCCTTATCTTTGTTTTTCAAATCAATAACTTGCATAAATGCTGTTACTTCAGGATCGTCATCAAATTTTGAGTTTTGGCATTTTAGAATATTTATATTTAAATTTTGAAAAAATAACTCTTCTCCAATTGTTAACTTTAACTTTGTTGTTTTAGAACTTACTTTATCTAAAACTAATATTTCTGCGAACTTTTCACCGTATATATTAGTTTCTGTATTTGCCTTTAAGAAAATTATTTGGAAAAATAAAATAAAAATTATAACAAAACTAACCTTGCCAAGATTTATATTTTTTTTCAGTTGCATTTTTATTATTTTTTGGGTTGTAAGCGTTTGTTGTCCCTGTCTGGTTTGGTAAATGGTTTTTTTGCCATTTATATTTTTTTAAATTATGTGAATTTTCAATTTTATTATTTGTATGATGCATCCAAGAGTACCAATCATTTGGTATTTTTGATGCTTCAACCTCACCATTATATATTACCCACCGTTTACCTTTTTTATTTTGATAATATTTATTCCCTAATTCATCCTCACCAACCAACTTTCCAAAAAAAAATGTTTGCAGTCTGGTTCCCAGTGTCTGACCATTCCACCAAGTGAAAATTTCTTTAAAAAATGTCAACATAAAAAAATCAATTATTTTCAATTTTAAATTGTAAAAATTAAATTAGACTATAACATTAATTTGTATATACATAATTTCTGACGATTCAATTTTAATAAGGAAATTTAATGGCAAAATATTTAGTTGAGACATATTACACATGTAGTTTTAAAGTAAGTCACTATTTAGATAATGTTAATGAGAAAAACTTACAAAATTTAGAAAAAAATGATGAAGGAAAATTTGAGATACTGGACGTTAAACTTGATAATAGAAAAACAAAAAATTTAGAAAAAATAGACAATAATAAAGTAAATATTATTGAAAAATCAATTAGTACTCCGATTTCACAGAATGCTCCAAAAATAGATAATAAAATAGATGAAAACTTTAAAAGGAATTTAAATGAAAGACTTGGAAAAAGATTTAGTATGCCAGACAGAAGAAAAGGATATATTCAAAAGGCTACAATAGGTGATCATAAAGTATATCTTCATACTGGCGAATATGAGGATGGAAAAATAGGTGAAATATTTATTGATACAAGCAAAGAAGGTGAGTTAGTAAAAGCTCTAATGAATAACTTTGCAATAGCAATTTCTTTGGGTCTGCAGTACGGGGTTCCTCTCGATGAGTTTGTAAATGCTTATGTAGGAACAAAATTTGAACCATCAGGAAAAGTTCATGGAAATGATAGAATTTTAAGTGCGAGTTCAATTTTAGATTACATATTCAGAGAATTGGCAATATCTTATCTTAACAGGGAAGATCTTGCACACACTCCGACTATTGGAGGATCAGAAAAAATAGATGATTTAAATAATGAAAACTCTGAAGATCATAATCAATTCTTAAAGCTAGTTAAAGATATAACAAGTAAGGGATTTGTAAGAAGTGATTATAAAAGAAAATTGGTCGATCTATCAGATATTAGAATTAATCTAAAAGGTAAAAAGTAATTAGGTTTTTTTTTTAACATTGAGGTTTAATTCCTTTAATTGATCATCGCTAATTGTAGATGGTGCATTCATCATTAGATCTTGAGCATTTTGATTCATCGGAAACATAGTAACTTCTCGAATATTTTTTTCGTCAGCTAAGAGCATCACTATTCTATCTATACCTGGGGCAATACCTCCGTGCGGTGGTGCGCCATAACTCAATGCATTTATCATTCCACTAAATTTTTCCTCAACATCTTTCTTAGAGTAACCAGCTATATCAAATAGTTTATACATTAATTCTGGCACATGATTTCTAATGGCTCCAGATGACAACTCGATCCCATTACATACAATGTCATATTGAAAAGCTTTTAAAGAAAGAGGGTCTGTTAAATCTAAGTTTTTAATATCTCCTTGTGGCATTGAAAATGGATTGTGGCTAAAACTTATTTTTTTGGTTTGTTCGTCTATTTCAAACATTGGGTAATCCACTATCCAACAGAACGCAAAATAATCTTCTTTAATAATTTTAAGCTCCTCTGCTATCTTTGTTCGAGCAATTGATAATATTTTTTCTACTTCCTTTTGTTTACCACAAGAAAGAAAAACTGTATCCCCTATCTCTGCATTTGTGATTTTCATCAATTCTACTAGAGACTCTTCTGAAAAAAATTTACCAACTGGTCCCTTTGCTGTTATTATATCATTTTTTTCTAAAGTAAAATAAGCAAGACCAGATGAACCTTGTTCCTTTGCCCACTTATCTATACCATCAAAAAAACTTCTTGGTTTATCTTTAGTATTTTTAGTAACGATAGATCTTACAATAGAACCTTTCTTAACTAAATTTTTAAATATTTCGAAACTTATATCATCCCTTTCAAATAATTTTGTAATATCAGAAATAATAAGTGGATTTCTTAAATCTGGTTTATCTGATCCATATTTCAACATAGTGTCTAAATAGGAAATCTTTGGAAAAGTCTCAAAAAGTAATTTTTTATCTGAAAAATTTTTAAAAACTTTAACCATCAATTTTTCCACCACATCAAAGACATCTTGCTGTTCAACAAATGACATTTCTAAATCTAATTGGTAAAATTCACCTGGGCTTCTATCAGCTCTTGCATCTTCATCTCTAAAGCACGGTGCTATTTGAAAGTATTTATCAAAGCCTGATACCATTATTAATTGTTTGAACTGTTGGGGAGCTTGAGGCAGTGCATAAAATTTTCCTGGATTTAATCTACTTGGAACTAAGAAATCTCTAGCTCCTTCAGGACTAGAGGATGTTAAAATTGGTGTTTGGAATTCTAAAAATCCTAAATTATTCATTTCTGATCGAATAAAAGAAATAACATTTGATCTTAGGATAATATTTTGATGAATTTTTTTTCTTCTTAAATCCAAAAATCTATATTTTAGTCTAATTTCCTCTGAATATTCTTGATCTGAAAAAACTGGCATAGGAAGTTCTTTTGTTTGCCCAAGAATTTCAAAATCATTAATTGAAATTTCTATTTCGCCAGTTGATAAATTTTCATTAACAGTATCTTTGTTTCTCTCAATTACTTCCCCTGTTATTTTTATTACAGTTTCTAATGGAAGGATTTCTATTCTATTAAATAGTTCGTTGTCATTATCTACAACACACTGGGTAATTCCAAAATTGTCTCTTAAATCAATAAATAAGAGATTGCCATGGTCTCTTTTTTTATTAATCCATCCAGATAAAATAATCTTTTTGCCTTTGTGAGAGATATTTAGTTCTCCGCATGTATGTGTTCTATATTTATTCAACTTACAGTATTTCTTTTATTGTTCTCAAATTAACAGGTTTTTTTTTTTTCAAACTTAATTGGTCAACCTTATATATAAATTCGTAAATTTTACCATAAGATCTGTCTATCCTTTTTATAATAAATTCTAGTAATTTTTTTTCTAATTTGATTTGTCTATCTGAAAAACTTTTTACAATAATTGCAAAAATTAAGTCGTCATCGGGATTTTCAATTTGCGCAAATATGCAATTTTTTGCTCTTGAATTTAAATCATCAAGACTATAATTAATCTCACTTATTGCTCTGTTAGATAAAATTAGTAAGTACTTATTATCTTGATAAATCAAATTAAATAAAGAATATAATAAATTTTCATTTTTAATTTTTTCAAAATCATCAATAACAATAGATTCATTTAACTTAATTTTTTTGAACACTTCTTCTTTAATATCACTGTGACCCAAATATAAAGCATTACTTTTATCTTGAAAAATTTTGGCCAGGTGCGTTTTTCCTGAAAATGTATCTCCCGAAACATTAAGTATTTTTCTTTCCCATTTTGGCCAATTTTGAATTAAATTAAAGGCTAAATAATTACTATTTGATACACAATAATCATGTTCGTTAAATTCAATATCATGATCAAATTCAAGTAATAATTGGTTTAGTTCTCTCATTGTAATTTCCAAATATCTTTGGAGGTATCAACTTTAAATTTTGCATTTTCCATAATTTTTAAAAACTTATCTGGGGTACTATTGAATACTATTTTATATATAATTTGCTTGCTATTAAAGTCTTCAATTTTATAATTTGAAATTAAATCTACTTCATTTAAATAATTTTCTAAATTATTTGATAGTAAAAAATTATTCGAATCTATGGATAATCTGATATTAAGTATTATAGACGTATTAATTTTGTTTAATGATTTCCATTTATTTTCATAATCGTTTTTTAAACCCAAAATTGCATCATTTATCTGATTTAAGTTTTTCATATTAAAATCTTTCAAATTCTTATTTATGTACATCTCACTATTTTCTAAATTCAGTTTAGAAAAAACTTTAAGGTTGTTATCTTGATTTAATAAAACGAGTAAAATTCTATTTTTTAAATTATATTTATTAAATATTTCATTAAAATTATAATTTTCTATATCACTAATATTTTTTCTAATTATTGAAAAATCTTCAATATCCTCATTGGGTAAAACATAATTTATTTGATGAAATTTTTTATTAATTAAGTTCCAATTTAGAAAGAAAGGATTATTTGAATATGAAAATATCTGATTTTTTTTTAAATCTATCAGTATAGGTAATATCATGACATCAATTGGATTTATTGACGATGTAATAATCCCTTTCGAATTAAAATAACTAATTAAATCTTTTTTATTAAAATCCACATTTATTTTTGCTTGGTAATTATCATCTACAAATTTTTCCTCCCTCAATGAAAAACCTTCTACAAAACTTTTGATTTGGTTAATGTTAATGGATTTAGAAATATTTCTGTTTTCACTTTGTAAAATTTTTGAAATTAGTATTTCAAAAGCTTTTTTGAAGGCTTTATCAACTACCTTTATTTTATCAAAATCTAAATCATATTTTTCTTGAATTTCTATATCCTTAATTACAAAATTTTTAGCCTTTACAAAATTTGTGGAAAACTCACTAAAAACAATAATTAAAACTAAAAAAAGAATGTATAGATAATTATATATTTTTTTAGATATAGTCATTTTTAATAATTTATGAACTCGCAAAAACTCACATACAAAAATAGTGGAGTAAACATAAAGAATGCTGATAAATTTGTAAATTTCATTTCAAATTTAACAAAAAAAACAAAGAAAAGTGTTAATTTTAAGAATATTGGTGGATTTGGGGCAATTTCAAGAATACCAAAAAACTTCAAAAACATTCACATTGTAACTAGCACAGACGGGGTAGGAACAAAATTAGAGATAGCAAATGAAATTAAAAAATTTAATACAATTGGCATAGATCTTGTTGCGATGTGTGTAAATGATTTAATTGTTCAGGGTGCAAAACCTTTTTTATTTCTAGATTATATTTCAACAGACAAAATAAATTTAAAAAAAATGAAAGAAATTATTAAAGGTATTGTCAGGGGATGTGAGTTATCAAGTTGTAATCTTGTAGGAGGAGAAACAGCTGAAATGCCTGGTACATATTCACCAGGTAAATTTGATCTTGCAGGTTTTTCCGTTGGTTTAGTTGAAAAAAGAAATATTTTAATTAATAAAATAAAAGATAATGATTTAATATTAGCCATTCCATCAAGTGGTATACATTCTAATGGCTTTTCACTTGTTAGAAAAGTTTTAAAAGTTAAGAAAATAAAAATAAATAAAAATGAATATCTCAAGAAAGAATTGATAAAACCAACTAAAATTTATGTAAAAGAAATTATTAAATTAATAAACAAAGATCTTATCAATGGTTGTGCAAATATAACTGGAGGTGGAATAGAAGATAACATTAAAAGAGTTATTCCAAATAATTTATGTGCGAATATAGATTTAGATAAAATTAAAACTCAAAAAATTTTTAGATGGCTTAAAAACTCAGGAGTATCAAATATGGAAATGTTAAGAACATTTAATTGTGGGGTTGGTTTCTGTTTAATCATAAATAAAAAAAACTTCAATAAGGTAAAATTGAATTTTAATAAGAAATATGAACCTTATATAATAGGAAAAATTTCAAAAAATAAAAAAAAAGTAAATTTAAGTGGAAAAATTAATTGGTAGAAATTTAAATATTTCTATTTTTATTTCCGGAAGAGGGAGTAACCTACTTTCCTTAATTAACTACTCAAAGAAAAAAAAATCTAAAATTAAAATTAATCTAATAATTTCCAATAATAAACTTTCAAAAGGTTTAGAGTTGGCTAAAAAAAATATGATTAAATATCATGTAATAAATTATTCAAAAAAAAAGCAAGCAGAGTATAAAATATTAGGATACCTAAGAAAAAATAAAATCGATTTAATTTGTTTGGCAGGTTTTATGAAAATTTTATCATTGGATTTCATAAAAAAGTTTAAAAATCCAATTTTAAATATTCATCCCTCTTTATTGCCAAAATATAAAGGTTTAAATACTCACAGAAGAGCAATTAAAAATAAAGATAAATTCTCAGGAGCAACGGTACACTTTGTTACTCCTAAATTAGATTCTGGAAAAATAATATTACAGAAAAAAGTAAAAATTTTGAAGAATGATACTGAAAAAACTTTAGCTAAAAAAGTTTTGAAGATTGAACATAAACTTTATCCAGCTGCAATTGAAAAATTTTTTAAAAGTCTAGTCTTTAAAAAAAAAGTCTAACTCTATTTTGGCATTCTCAGGACTATCAGAGCCATGAACTGAGTTTTTGTCTATTGAAATACCATACTTTTTTCTAATAGTTCCTTCATCAGCATCTTTAGGATTTGTTGCACCCATTAACTTTCTGTTCTCTAAAACGGCGTTTTCTCTTATTAATTCCATAACCACTATAGGGCCCGAAGAAAGGTATGAACATAGTTCATTGTAAAATGGTTTAGTCTCATGCACTTTATAAAATTGTTCTGCCTCTTGTTTTGAAATATGAATTTTTTTTTCTTTTTTAATTTCAAATCCTTTATTTAAAAATTCTTTTTTTATTTCATCTTGTAGGTTTCTTTCCACAGCATCAGGTTTAATGATTGAAAGTGTTTGTTCGGTATTACTCATAGTTTTCCTCTACAAATTTATTTAATAATCTAACTCCATACCCTGTTGCACCTCCAGAATTCAATGCTCCTGCATATTTAGAAAAAGACATCCCAGCTATATCTAAATGAGCCCAAGGTGTTTTATTAAGTATAAATCTTTGAAGAAATTGAGCAGCAGTGGTTGATCCTGCTCCACCAATATAATTAATGTTTTGCATGTCTGCATTTTTAGAATTAATTAATTTGTCGTAATTTTTGTGAAGTGGCATTCTCCATACTTTTTCTTCTACTTTTTCACCTGCTTCATATAATTGTTTTGAAAGCTTATTATTATTTGAGAATAATCCAGCATACTCAGATCCTAATGAAACAATTATTGCACCTGTTAATGTTGCAAGATCTATAATTAAATTAGGTTTAAATTTTTCCTCTGTGAAAGTTAGGGCATCTGCTAAAACTAATCTTCCTTCGGCATCAGTATTTAATACTTCAATGGTTTTTCCACTATAGGATTTAACTATATCTCCTGGTCTTTGAGCATTTCCTCCAGGCATATTTTCAACAAGACCGACTACACCAACTGCATTAATTTTAGCCTTTCTAAGTGCAAAATTTTTCATTAAGCCAACTACGACTGCTGAACCTGCCATGTCATATGTCATATCCTCCATAAACTTCGCCGGTTTTAATGAAATACCGCCGGTGTCAAAACAAACTCCTTTTCCTACAAAAGCTAAAGGTTGGGATTTACTAGAGGCACCTTTCCATTCCATTGTAACAAGATAAGAGCCCCGAATGCTTCCTTGACCTACGCCTAACAAAGCACCACATCCCATTTTCTTTAATCTTTTCTTATCATAAACTGTAATTTTGATTCCCAACTTCTTTAGCTTTAATATTCTTTTTGCATACTCATCAGGATGTAAAATATTTCCTGGTTCAGAAACCAAATCCCTTGTTAAGAATACACCTGCGGCAAGAGCATCTAATTTGGTTTTTAAAATACTTTTTTTACTCTTACCAATAATATTAATATTTATAAATTTTTTTATATTTTTTTTTGTTTTATAAATTTCAAAAGAATAAGATTTTAGAGTTACTCCATGTAAAATTCTTTCGATCTGCACATTTGTGATATTAAGTAAACTTAAACTAAAAAAAGTATTTTCAATCTTATTTTTTGATAGAAATTCAAAAAGGTTTGACCCTATATTTTCAAAATCTGATGAATTTTTTTTATCTATGCAATTTATTAAAATAAAGTTTTTTTTATCTTGATTTCTCTGTACAATTTTTTGCTCTTTGAACAACTCATTATCTATAATCTCTTTTAGATCTAGTGTTTTATGCTTAAAATTTTTATTATTAATAAAAATTAGCTCATTTTTTACCGCCAACTTTGGAATTGTACTTGCAAAATTTAATTTTAACTTCATATTTTAAAATTATTTAATAGATATTGTTGTATATTTATAAAAATTATAATTTCAATGACTAAATTGCTCTTCAGAAAACTTTCATTAGACATTATTTATTTTTTTATAGCCGCATCCCTAAGTATTACTTTAATAATATGGGTAATACAGGCAGTAAACTTCTTAGATATAGTATCTGAGGATGGTCACAGTTTGAGAGTTTATTTTTTATATTCAATTTTAAGTTTGCCTAAAATTTTTAGTAGAATTTTAATATTTGTTTTTTTTATTTCATGTTTTTACATAATAAACAAATATGAGGAAAATAATGAGATTTTGGTTTTTTGGACTAATGGTATAAAAAAAATAAGTGTAATTAATTTTGTACTTAAATTATCAATTTTATTTATAATTATGCAATTATTTTTGAGCCTTTATCTGGTCCCTTTAACCCAAAACCTTAGTAGAATTTATTTAAAAAATTCAAATGTCGATTTTTTACCCTCACTGATAACAGAGAAAAAATTTATAAATGTTTTTAAAAATTTAACAATTTTTACAGATAGTTATGATCAAAACGGAAATATAAAGAAAATATATATAAATGAAAAAATAGATAACAACTCATCAAAAATAATTGTAGCTGAAAGTGGAAAAATTCAAAAAATAGAGGATAAATTTTTAATTAAATTATTTAATGGAAGTATAATTAATTCTAATGAAAATAATTTTTACAATATGAATTTTAAGGAAACTGAATATGATCTTTCAAATTTTTCAACAAAAACAGTCACAATTCAAAAAGTACAACAAGAAAAAACTTTAAAATTATTTAACTGTGTTTATGATTTTTATATAAAACAAAAAAAAAATAATAAAGTATGTCCTAGAAAAATTAATTCTATCACGGAGGAAATTTATAAAAGAGTTGTAATACCTTTTTATATTTTAATTCTATCACTTATATCATCAAGTCTACTAATAAAACCAAAATCAAATAAATATTTTAAATATTACAAAAGTTTTATATTCTTAACTGGATTTTTATTTATTATTATTTCACAAATAGGATCTAAGTTCGTTATACAAAATTTAATAAATGATTTGCTGATTTTATTCGCTCCTATAATTTTCGTTGTAATATTTTATTTAACAATTCTTTTTAAAACAAATTTTAAATTAAAATATTTATAATGTTTAAAAAATATCAATTATATATTTCAACAATTTTCGTAAAATATTTATTATTAATATCTTTAATTTTTTTAGGATTAAGTTTTGTTTTAAATTTTTTCGAGGAAATAAAATTTTTTGAAAATTATGATGTTGGTATCAAATATCCGATATTACTTACATTTCTTAATTCTCCATCTATATTATTTGAACTTTTTCCATTTATATTTTTAATTTCAGTAAAATTTTTTTATATTCATCTAAACGAAAGAAATGAAATAGAAATATTCAAAAATCACGGTATTGACAACTTAAAGGTTTTATCTTTATTGTCATTTATAACACTACTTTGTGGAGCATTTATATTGTTAATTTTTTACACTTTCTCCTCAAATTTAAAAAATCATTATTTAAACTTAAAGAATAAATTTTCGTCTGAAAATGAATACCTAGCAGTAGTAAATGAAAATGGGCTTTGGATCAAAGAAGAGATTGGCACGTCATCTAATATAATTCATGCAAAAAAATTTAATAAAAATAATATTGAAGAGGTAACAATAACTCAGTCTATTGCAGCAAGTGATAAAGTAAACATTATTACTGCAAAAAATGCCAATATTTCGGACAAAATCTGGTCATTATATAACGTAAAAATAATCGATAAATTTTCAGGCAGCAAAAAATTCGAAAAATTAGATTATACATCATCATTTGATGGAGAAATAATTTCAAATTTATTTTCTAATCTTAATTCATTAAATATTTATCAATTAAACCTACTATTTTCTAATTACTCCAAAATTGGATATTCAACAACTGATGTCAAGGTACATTTGAATAAACTATATAGCTTACCTATATTTTATTTATTAATGACAATTTTAGGATTATTAATAATGATGAATTTTACTTTTATAAAAACAAAATTTTTTACAATAATTATAGGAGTGTCTGTATCTGTATTTGTTTATTATATAAATTATTTTTCTAGTTTATTTGGTTCAAATGAAACAATTCCAATAGCCTTATCAATCTGGTTACCACATCTAATTTTATTTCTTATTTGTATTTTAGGAGGGGTAAGAATTAATGAAAAATAATTTTTTTTTATTTTCAATGTTTTGTCTTTTGGTAAATATAAATTTGTACGCTGAAGATATTGAAATTTATTCTGACAATATAAAAATTTTAGATAATAATAATAATATTATTAAGTCTGTTAATTCAAAAGCAATTATAAAAGAAAAAAAATTACTCTTGCAAGGAAATAATTCTATTTATGATAAAAATAAACAAGAAATCACTTTGATAGGGAATGTAATATTTTTTGATAATTTGCAAAATTTAAAAATAACCTCTGATAATGCTATTTATAACAAAAATACTGATATATTGAATACAAAAGGAAAAACAAAAATAAAAATTGATGATAAATATGAAATCCTATCAAAAAATATGTTTTACAATAGGAATTTACAAATTATTTATTCAAACTATGAAACTACAATTAATGATGATCAAGGTAATGTATATAACATTCAAGATAGTTTTACATTAAATCTAATTGATGAAATCATATCATCAAAAAAAATAAATATTATAGATGCCAAGAATAATATTTATTTTTTTGAAAATTCTAAAGTTAATTTGATTAATAAAGAGATACTTGGAAAAGAACTAAAAATTGAATTTATAGATAATTATTTTGGTAATCCGAATAATGATCCGATATTAAAAGGTAGATCGGCAACTTCAAACGACAAGGAAACTAAAATTTATAAGACTGTTTTTACCACGTGCAATACTGAGAATAAATCATGTCCTGGATGGGAGCTAGAAACAGAGGAGTTTACTCATGATAAAGTAAAAAAAACATTTAATTATAAAAATTCTTGGCTAAAGTTATTTGATAAAGAAATTTTTTATTTTCCATTTTTCAGTCACCCAGATCCATCAGTTAAAAGGAAGTCTGGATTCTTGCCAGCAACATATGGGAGTTCTAATAATTATGGAAGTTGGATAAATATTCCATATTTTAATGCTATAAGTTTAGACAAAGATTTTACTTTTAAACCAAGAATTTATCTTGATGATAAATTTATTTTACAATCTGAATATAGACAAGCTTTTGAAAATTCAAATTTTATTACTGACTTTAGTTATAATAATGACGGAAAAAATACCAATTCGCATTTCTTTGCAAAATCAGTAGGAAAGACTAAAAGTGGAAATAATTACAATGTACAATATCAAAGTGTTACGAATGATGAATATTTAAAATTACACAATCTATCAGGATCATCTGACATTATTGACAATGAAAGTTTATTAACATCAAAATTTTATATTAATAACCAAATTGATGAAAATACATCGTTTACAAATGATTTTATTGTATATGAGGATTTGTCGTCTAGGGAAAGCGATAGGTTTCGCTATATTTTTCCAAATTATAATTTTAATAAAAAAATTGAGATTGATGAAAGTTATAATGGTGATTTTTATTTTAAAAGCTCTGGTTATCAACAACAATATAACACTAACAATTACCAAGCAGTCATTACAAATGATTTTTTATTTAATTCAAATGCTATTTTTTCAAGGAAAGGATTTAAAAATAATTATCAATTATTATTAAAACATGATAATTCATTTACAAGCAATGCACGTGATGATGACGATAATAGTGATTTATATCAGTCAGTATTATTTAAGTCCGAGTTTCCTTTAATTAAAAAAACAAAATATTACAATAAATATTTAAAGCCAATTTTAGCAGCAAGATTAAGCCCAAACAATTCTACTAATCTATCTGGAAAAGATTTGAGATTGACATATGATAATATCTTTTCTTTAAATAGAATTGGATCTAATAGAAATATAGAAGAGGGTAGATCGGTTGCTATTGGAGTTGAGTATAATATAAATGACCAAAATAACTCAGATATTTTCAAATTTGCAATTGCTAACTCAATTAGTGATAAGAGAAATAATAATTTGCCTTCTAAGAGCAGACTTGATCAAACAAGGTCTGACTTTGTAGGTTATTTGAATTATAAACCAATCAAAACTCTAGATATAAATTATAATTTTTCCTATGATAGAGATCTTAAAAACTCTAATTATCAGTCTATATCAACAAAATTGGGCCTGAACTTCATAGAAACTGATTTTAACTATTTGTCGCAAGATAATTATATTGGAAACGTTGAAACTATTAGTAATACAACTAGCATTTTTCTAAGCAAAGAAAATAAAATAAAGTTCAATACTACAAAAAATTTAAAAACTGATTTTACGGAATACTACAATCTATTGTATCAATACGAAACTGACTGCTTAATTGCATCTGTAGAATATCAAAAAAGATTTTATAGGGATGGGAGTCTGCTGCCAGACAAAAGTTTATTATTTTACCTAAGATTTATTCCTTTTGCGGAATTAAGACCACAAGCAACTGATTTTAAATAATGTTTATAAAAAAATCGGTCTTAACTTTGATATTTTTATTTTGTTCTTATTTAATATGTGTTGCAACTGAAATAAGGATAATCAGTAAAATTGATAACGAAATAATTACGAATGTCGATTTAGATAACCAAATTAAGTATTTGTTTTTAATTAATAAAAAGTTAAGAAATTTAAGCGAATTAGAATTATTAGAATTATCTAAAAATTCAATAATAAAAGAAATAATCAAAAAAAAAGAAGTTGATAAATTTATTAAAATCCAGAAAAATATAGATCTTGAGGCAAAACTAATTAAAGAACAATATTTAAGTTTAGGATTTAAAAATGAGACTGAGTATTTAAATTTTCTAAATCAAGAAGGTTTAAAGTACGATATAATTAAAGAGAAGATTTTAGTCGAAAAACTTTGGAATGTGCTTATTTATGAAAAATTCAACAAAAAAGTCAAAATCGATAAAAGTGAGATCGCTAATAAAGTAAACGAATATTTTAAAAATCAAAAAAAATTGTACGAGGTGGAATTATCAGAAATATTATTTGATTATGATGTTGATTACGATGAAATTAGAAATTTTATTAACATGTTTGGATTTGAAAATGCTGCAACCAAATTTAGTATTTCAGATTCGGCATCAAATGGTGGAAAAATTGGATGGGTTAGTATTGGCAACCTTTCCAAAGAAGTTCAAAAGAAAATATCATTTTTGTCCATTGGAAAATATACAGATCCTATTAAGTTACCCGAGGGTAATTTAATTTTAATGGTAAATTCAAAAAAAGAAATTAAAAAAACTTTTGATATAGATAAAGAGATAAAAAAACAAATTTTATATGAGCAAAATAGACAATTGAATAGTTATTCAATGAACTATTTTAAAAAACTAAAAAAAAATACTATTTTTAATGACTATTGAACACGTGCTTGTAGTTACGGCTGAACCAAAAAGTGTCTTTTTAGAGATTTTTTTTAAGTATCTAAAATCAAAAAATAAAAGAAAAAAAATAAAAAAAATTACTTTAATTGGAAATAAAGAAATAATTCAGAAAGAAGCAAGAATAAATAATTACAAAAAAAATTTTAGAGAAATTGTAAATATAAATGAAGCAATAAACGATAAAGTGAATATTATTAATATTAAAATTAATAAACAAGATAAAAAAAATTACATATCATCTTACATCTCAGATAGTTTTGAAAAAAGTTTAACTATATTAAAAAAGAATAAAAACATTGCACTTTTAAATGGTCCAATAGAAAAGAAAAGTTTTTTAAAAAAAAAATATTTAGGAGTTACTGAGTATCTTGCTAAAAATACTAATTCGAAAAATTCTGTGATGTTAATTTATAATAAAAAGATATCTGTATCTCCAATAACCACTCACCTGCCTGTAAAATTTATTGCAAAAAATATTTCAAAAAAGAAAATTATTAAAAATACTACCAGTATAAATAATTTTTATATGAATTTTTTAAAAAAAAAACCAAAAATCGCTATTTTAGGATTAAACCCACATTGTGAGACTATAGAAAAAGAAGGAGAGGAAATTAAGGAGATAATTCCAGCAATAAATTTTTTAAAAAAAAAAAAAATTAATATCAATGGACCGTATTCAGCAGATACTTTTTTTATAAAAAAAAATATTGATAAGTATGATGTTGTAATTGGAATGTATCATGATCAAGTTTTAACACCTTTAAAAACACTGTTTAATTTTAACGCAATTAATATTACTATTGGATTGCCCTTTTGCAGAATTTCACCAGATCATGGACCTAATTATGAAATGTACGGTAAAAATAAATCAGACCCAGCTTCAATTTTTTGTGCTATGGAATTTTTAGATAATATTTAATGAAGATAATTCCTAAAAAAAGTTTAGGACAAAATTTTTTAGTAGACGATAATGTAGTAAAAAAAATATGTAACTCTGGATGTATTAATGAAGAAGATTACATTTTAGAGATTGGTCCAGGCACTGGAAAACTAACTGAATTTCTTATATTAAAAAAACCACAAAAATTATATTTAATTGAAAAAGATAGTGGATTAATTGGATTATTAAATAAGAAATTCAAAAATAAAGTTGAAGTTATTAATGAAGATATTTTAAAATTCGAACTAAAAGTTCTAACTAATAATAATTTAGTTGTGTTTGGAAATCTTCCTTACAATATTTCAAGCCAAATACTTACTAAATTTATTCATTATAATAAAGAAGAATTTCAATATAAAAAACTTGTCTTTATGTTTCAAAAGGAAGTTGCTGATAGAATTTTAGCAGATTATAATACTAAAAACTATGGAAGGTTATCTATATTTTCATCATGGAAATTGAATATAGAAAAAATTATGGATATTGATCCATCTAGTTTTTTTCCAAAACCTAAAGTTTTAAGCACCCTATTAGTTTTTGAACCAAAAAAGCAATTTGTTAAATTTAAAAACTCTAGAAATTTAGAGTACATTACTAATATTTTTTTTAACCAAAAAAGAAAAATGATAAAAAAACCACTTAATATTCTTTTTAAAGACCCAAACAAGGTAGTTAAAGAGTTAAATTTAAATATTAATTTGAGACCTCAAAACCTCACTAAAGACACTTTTTATAAAATATGTTTAATTTATGAAAAATTAATTCAGCAGTAAATCTACATGTTTAGATATTAATTTTTTTTGGTAATGTTCTTTACTATTGTCAAATTCATCAATAAATTTGATTATTTTATTATAACAGTTGTTTAAATCATCGTTAATAACAACTAGGTCATAGTCATTCCAATGCAATACATCATCATTAAATTGTTTCATTCTTTCCATTGCTATTTCTTTATTATTTTTATCTCTATTTAAAAGTCTACTATAAAGCTCTTCTCTACTAGGTGGTAATATAAATATTGTAATTATTTTGTAAGTTAGTTTTTTATTTTTAATTTGTTGAGCTCCTTGCCAATCTATATCAAAAATCATATTTTCACCTTTATTTAGATGTTTAAATACATTATCTTTTGACGAACCATAATAATTATTAAATACTTTTGCGTACTCTAAGAACATGTCTTGAGCAATTAAATTTTTAAATTTGGTTTCACTAACAAAAAAATAATCTTTTTCGTTTGTTTCGTTTAAACGTGGCTTTCTGGTTGTGTGTGATACAGAAATTTTGAAATTATTTTTTTTTGAAATTTCTTTTACAAGAGTTGTTTTGCCAGCCCCTGATGGAGATGATAATATTACAATTATCCCCTCATTATTTCCGGACATTTAATACTAAAATTTAATTCGCTTTGTTCTCTATAAATTTTACAGCATCCCCTACTGTAAGAATCTTTTCTGCGTCGCTATCTGAGATCTCTGACCCGAATTCTTCTTCAAAAGCCATTACTAATTCAACAGTATCTAAACTGTCTGCCCCAAGATCATCGATAAAACTTGACTCTTCAGTTACTTTTGCTTCGTCAATTCCTAGATGGTCTGCAACTATTTTTTTTACTTTACTTGAAATATCGTCTGACATTTATATCCTTTAAGTTAAGTCGTTAATAAATAATTTGTTGATTTTGTCAACTAAAATACATGCCGCCATTAACATGAATTGTTTCACCAGTAATATAATCCGAAAGTTTAGAGCATAAAAAAATGACTGTATTTGCAATATCATTTGGGTCGCCAAATCTATTCATAGGTATTTTGGATTTTAAAACTTCTTTGTAATCATCATTAATTTTATCAGTCATTTCAGTTAATATAAAGCCTGGAGAGATACAATTTACGTTTATATTTTTCTTTCCATATTCCAGAGCTAAACTTTTAGACATTGCAACCACACCAGCTTTAGAAGCAGTATAATTTGCTTGTCCGATATTACCTGTATGACCAACTATAGATGTAATATTTATAATTTTTCCTTTTTTATTTTTTAGCATTTTTTTAACTACACTTTTACTCAGGAGAAATGTGGAGGTTAAATTAATATCAATAACTTTATTCCATTCCTCATCTTTCATTCTGATTGAAAGATTATCCCTTGTTATGCCAGCATTATTAATTAATACATCAACTCTGCCACCTAAACTATCATTTGCTTTATTTATGAAATTTTCAATCTCTGAATGATTTGATATGTCAAATTTTTCTGTTTGAACATTGTTATATTTTTCTTTAATATAATTGAGTTTACTTTCATTTGTACCTGTTGCTAAAACGTTTGCGCCAGTTAAAATTAAATTTTTTAAAATAGAATTACCTATACCTCCTGTAGCTCCAGTAAGAATAACGTTAGTATCTTTTAAGTCTATCATTAGTTTATAACTTTTTTAAATCTTCTAAATCATTAATTTGTATAAGTTCTACATTTCTATTTGTTCTTTTTACTAATCCCGAGAGTACTTTTCCAGGACCAATTTCTATAAATTTATTTATATTTTTGTTTATTATATAATTCACTATTTCTCTCCATCTAACTGGTTTTTCTATTTGACTTATCAATAATTTTTTTATGGTAGATATCTCATTGACTGGTTCTGATGTCACATTAGAAATAATATCAACTTTTGGAGATTTAAATTCTAAATTAGATATTTCTCCTTCCATTATTTTTGTTGCATTATTCATTAGCTTGCAATGAAACGGGGCGCTAACTGGGAGTTTTATATTTTTTATTTTTTTATATGTTAATTCAATGGAAAATTTTTCTAAATCTTTATTATTACCACTAATCACAATTTGGCCGACTGAATTATCATTAGCTACATAACAGTTAAAAATATCTTTATTCTTTTCTAAAATTTCATTAATTATTTCAATATCAGATCCTAAAACCGCTAACATGCCACCCTGACCTTTTGGGACAGCTGATTGCATTGCATTGCCTCTTTTTTTTAACAATTTTATTGTTTGAGAAAATGACAAAGATTCTGCACATGCTAAAGCAGAATACTCACCGAGTGAATGACCGGCAAAATAATTTGCTGCATTAATATTAAATAAAGTTTCTCTTTTTAAAACTTGAAAAATACTAAAACTTACCAGAAAAATTGCTGGTTGAGTATTCTCAGTAAGATCAAGTTCGTCTTTAGGGCCATCTAATACTAATTTACTTATTGAATGATTAAGTAAATCATCTGCTTCTTTGAAAAAAGACCTAACATAATCAAAGTTATCATAGAAAGATTTTGCCATACCTGGAGACTGAGAACCTTGACCAGGAAATAAAACAGAAAACATTAATTATATAAGTAAATATTGTATTTTTAGTATTGTAATTAAAAATTAATAATAGTATATCCTCACATTTTTAAAAGAATAAATATGAACTTTTACGAACACACAATTATAGCTAGGCAAGACACTAGCCCATCGCAGTTGAAACAACTTCAAGAAAAATACTCTAAAATAGTTGAAAAGAATGAAGGCGATATAGTCAAACTCGAAAACTGGGGTTTAATGAACCTTTCATATTTCATAAAGAAAAATAAAAAAGGTAATTACTTGCATTTTAAAATTAAAGCTAATGGAAAAACTATTTCTGAGCTGGAAAAAAATGAAAAAATTGATAAAAATTTATTAAGATATTTAACAGTTAAAGTTAAAAAGTTTGATTTAGATACAGATTATTTCAAAAAAAATACTGAAGATAAAGAGATAGATAAAAAAATTAAAAAATAATGAAGAAAAGGAATAACAAAAAAAAAGGATCACAAAGTAATTTTTCAAAATTAAGTGTTTTTCAAAATAATAAATATAAATTTAAAAAAAAATGCCCTCTTTCTGGAAAAGGTGCACCGGTGGTTGATTACAAAAATATTAAACTGCTAAGAAGATATATATCTGAAAATGGAAAGATTCTTCCGTCTCGAATAACTTCAGTAAGTCAAAAAAAACAAAGAGAGTTATCTCTATCAATTAAAAGGGCTAGAAATTTAGCATTAATATAATGAAAGTTATTCTTTTAGAAAATGTAAGAAAAATAGGATCAATTGGAGAAATAATTGACGTTAAGAGAGGTTTTGCAAGAAACTACTTAATCTCAAAAAAAAAAGCACTTTTTGCATCAAAAGAAAATATTAAAGAGGTAGAAAAAATCAAACAAGAGCTAAATAAAAAAGATCAAGATAAAAAGAAAGAAGCTAAAAGTATTTTAGAAAAAATTCAAAATAAAACTTATGAAATAAAAAAACTGAGTACTGAAAATAAAGAATTATACGGATCTGTGAAACCAACAGAAATTTCTAAGTTAATTCATGAAAAGGAAAATGTAGAGATAAATCCTTCTAATATTCAGCCTTCAAAAGAAATAAAATCTCTAGGTGAATTTAAAGTTGAAATAAATCTACACTCTGATGTGCAAACTCAAATAATAGTTAAAGTTTTTCCTCAGGAAGAAATAAAATAATTATACATTTTTTTCCCCAGTTCTTATTTGATATTGTAAATACTCTAATTTTAAATAGGATTTTATAATGTCTCAATCATTTAATATTATAAAAGGTAAACTGGAAGAAAACCCAAACAATATTGAAGCAGAGCAATCGGTTATAGGATCAATTTTACTGTCAAACGAAATATTTGATGAGATAAATATGATAATTGTTAGTAAAAATTTTTATGATCCAATGCATCAAAAAATTTTTTGGGGCGATGGAAAAGTTAATTTATAGTGGAATGTTGGCAAATCCAATTACACTTAAAAATTATTTTGAAAATGAAAAAGATGAATTAAATGTGCCTGAGTATCTTGTTAAAGTTACAAAGTTTTCAACATCCTCAAGGCAAGCAATTGAATATTCAAAATTAATATATGATTTATTTGTAAAAAGAGAATTAATTAAAATATCGGAAAATGTAATTGATACTGCAAAACTAAACGATTTGGATAATGATGGACAAAAAATTATCGAGAATTTTGAAAAATCATTATTTGATTTAGCTGAAAAGGGTTCCTTTAGTAATTCATTAATCAAATTTGATGAAGCGATGAGAAAAACAATTGAAATGGCTTCAAGTGCATATAAAAATGATGAGGGAATTGTCGGTGTACCTACTGGTTTAACAGATCTTGATGATCGTCTTGGAGGATTACATAAATCTGATTTGATAATAATTGCAGGAAGACCATCAATGGGGAAAACCGCATTAGCCACAAATATCGCATTCTATGCCGCAAAAAAAAATGCAGGATGATGGAAAAAAAGTCATCAATAGCTTTTTTTTCTTTAGAGATGTCATCAGAACAGCTTTCAACTCGAATTCTTGCTGAGCAATCTAGAATTAAATCTAATGATATAAGAAGAGGTAGAATATCGGAGGAGCAATTTGATAAATTTATTGAAACCTCAAAAGATATATCTGAATTGCCACTTTATATTGATGAAACTCCAGCAATTTCAATTGCAGCTCTAAGTAATAGAGCAAGAAGAATAAAAAGATTATATGGGCTTGATATGGTGGTTATTGATTATATTCAATTGATGAAAGCATCAAAATTTAAAGATGGAAGGGTTCAAGAAATATCAGAGATTACGCAAGGTTTAAAAGCGCTTGCAAAAGAGTTATCGGTTCCAGTTGTTGCGCTGTCTCAATTATCTAGGGCAGTTGAAGCAAGAGATGATAAGAAACCACAATTAGCTGATTTAAGAGAATCAGGTTCTATTGAACAAGATGCGGATGTTGTAATGTTTGTTTACAGAGAAGCATATTACTTAGAGAGAAAAGAACCAAGACCTGCAACTGTTGAGCACGCAGAATGGCAGGCAAAAATGAATGAAGTGTCAAGTTTAGCTGAAATAATTATAGGTAAACAACGTCATGGTCCAACTGGTAATATAATGCTGGAATTTGAGGCTATGTTTACCAAATTTAAAGATATTCAAAATAACTAGTTTTAAATATATAAGCTAATACTGAATGTTAGCTAATTTTTATCAAAAGAATATTATTGAAAAACCAAAATTTGTTTTTTCTTCTCCTTTTAATTTCTTTAATTTTTTTTTGGTTATTTTTCTAAAAATTTTAGGCTTGATGCATCATCAGATACTCTTCTTATTGAAGGTGATCCAGATCTAAAATACCTAAATGAAATTTCTGAAAGATATGGGGCAAAAGAATTTTTAGTATTAACTTATACTCCAAATGGTGAAATGATTTCACCTAATTCCATCACAAATTTACTAACACTAAAACAAGAAATTCAGAAATTAGATTGGGTTCATAATGTTATCACTCTTTTAGACATACCTCTTCTTAATAGTACAGATCAACCTCTTTTAGAAAGATTAAAAAATTTTAGATCATTAAAAGATAATGATGTTGATAAAATCAGAGGTTTTCAAGAAATTAAAAATAGTCCAGTATTTAGAAATTTTGTAATAAGTGAAGATGGGAAAACTAGTGGAATAATTGTTTATCTAAAACCCAAAGAAAAAAACAAAGAATTTAAAAACAAGCAAGAGCTAGAAACATATAAAGATCTGATCAAAAAACAAAATCATGAAAATATTTTAGAGATCAGAGAAGTAATTAAAAATTTTAATAATATTGGTAAAATTCATTTGGGTGGTATTCCCATGATTGCAGATGACATGATGACGTTTATAAAAAACGATATTATTGTATTTGGGCTTGGAGTATTAATTTTTATTATAGCAACACTTTGGTTTGTCTTTAGAAAATTAATTTGGATTATTGTTCCTATAAGCAGTTGTTTTTTTTCAGTAATAATTATGATGGGACTTTTAGGTTTAGTTGGATGGAAAGTCACTGTTATATCCTCAAACTTTATAGCTATGATGCTAATCCTTACAATGGCAATGAATATTCATATGAGTACTCGATTTCTTCAACTCTCAAAAAAATTTCCAAAAAAAACAAAAACCAGTATCATAGTAATGACTACAAGTAATATGTATTGGCCTATACTTTATACTGTTCTTACAACTATTTGCGCTTTCTTATCTTTAATTTTTAGTGAAATAAAACCAATCATTGATTTTGGTTGGATGATGACAATGGGATTGCTTACATCTTTTATAATCACATTTACACTACTACCAACTTTGTTAAATTTTATTGAAAGCTCAAATATCAATATAAAAAAGGATCAAAGGTCAAAATTTACATATTTTCTTGGTAATTTTGCAATTGATAGAAAAAATATTATTTTTGGAACGACTGTATTTGTTATTATTTTAAGTGTTGCTGGTATTTCAAAATTAGAGGTAGAAAATAGTTTCATCAATTACTTCAATAAAAATACCGAAATTTATAAAGGCATGAAATTAATTGATGAAAAGTTAGGTGGTACTACTCCTTTGGAGGTAATACTAAAGTTTCCAAAAAATAAAGAGGAAAAGTCTGATGATGATTTTGAGGATGATTGGGGTGATGAAGATCAAAATAATGATAAGTATTGGTTTACTAAAGATAAAATTGATAAAATCAATAATGTTCATAACTATTTAGATAGCTTAGAGCCTGTAGGTAAAGTACTTTCTTTTTCTTCTATAATTGAAGTTGCAACTCAACTAAATAACAATAAGCCATTGGGAACACTAGAGATGGGTGTATTGTATTCAAAAATTCCAGATACAATTAAAAAAGAAATAGTTGACCCTTATATTTCAATAAAAGACTCAGAGGCAAGAATAAGTTTAAGAATAAAAGACTCTTTAGAAGATTTAAGAAGGAATGACTTAATCAATAAAATTAATTTCGATTTAGAAAATAAACTGGGACTTAATAAAGATGAATTTAAATTAGGAGGTGTTCTAATTTTATTTAATAACTTATTACAAAGTTTATTTAAATCTCAAATATTAACTCTAGGTTTTGTAATGGTTGGGATATTCATTATGTTCATTATTTTATTTAGAAATATTAAATTATCCTTAATTGGGGTTGTTCCAAATTTTATAGCTGCTTTTTTTATTTTAGGTATTATTGGATTAGCAGGTATACCATTGGATATGATGACAATTACTATTGCTGCAATAACTATTGGTATTGCTGTTGATAATAGTATTCATTATATCTATAGGTTTAAGGAAGAATTTTCCAAAATTAAAAGTTACGACAAAACACTTCGAGTTTGTCACTCAACTGTAGGGGTTGCTATATTAAATACTTCAATTACAATTGTATTTGGATTTTCTATTTTAGTATTGTCAAATTTTATTCCTACTATTTATTTCGGTATATTTACAGGGATTGCAATGTTATTGGCAATGATTTCTGTACTAACTCTTCTTCCATCTTTATTATTAGTTGTTAAACCATTTTCAAATAAGTGATTGATAATATTCAAGATATTTTAGAAAAAATTACAGTATTTGATTACTCTTATATAATTTTAACAATTTTGTTAATGATTAGAGGGGCTTTTAAAGGATTTGTATTATCAATTTTATCGGCTGCAAAATGGGTATTAGCATATGTTTTAACAATTTTTATTTTTCCAAAAGTAAAACCATATGTAGAAAATATTTTAGACAACGAATATGTGTTAGATATAATTTTGGGAGTTAGCTTATTTGTATTGATAATTTTCTTAATATTAATGATTAATAAAGCAATAAGCAAAGCTGTAACCTATTCAGGTATTGGAACAATTGATAAATTTTTTGGGATGATATTTGGAGTCGTTATTTCATATGTGTTTGTAGTGTGTTTATTTACAGCTGCTAATATTATTTATAATTATGAAAAATGGCCTCTAAACTTAAAGGATTCATTTACATTTCCAATGGTTGAAAAAGGTAGTAAGTACCTTATAAAAGAATTTCCCGATGAAAAAGAATATCAAGATGCAAAAGAAAAAGTTCAGGATATATAGTCCAAAAATCAAGGAGGAATGCGGTGTTTTTGGAATAAGCAACTCTCCAGATGCATCTACCTTAACAGCTTTAGGTTTACATGCTCTGCAACATAGAGGTCAAGAAGGATGTGGGATCGTCTCATTTGATGGAAAAAAATATCATTCAGAAAAAAGATTTGGTCTTGTTGGAGACAATTTTAATGACGAAAAAGTTTTAAAAAATTTACCAGGAAAATTTGCAATTGGTCATAATAGATATTCAACAACGGGAGGCACTGCTTTAAGAAACGTACAACCATTCTTTGCAGATACAAATTCTGGAGGAATAGGTGTAGCTCATAATGGAAATTTAACCAACGCGATCACTTTGAGAAATAAAATGGTTGAAGAAGGATCAATCTTTTACACAACTTCAGACACAGAAACTATTGTTAAACTAATTGCTAAGTCAAAAAGAGGTAGAACAATCGATAAAATAATTGACGCTATATTTCAGATTCAAGGAGGATATGCTTTAGTTATGATGACTCAGAACAGCCTAATTGGAGTTAGAGATCCGCTTGGTATTCGTCCTCTTGTAATTGGAAAGTTAAAAAATTCTTACGTATTTACCTCAGAGACATGTGCATTAGATATAATAGGTGCAAAATTTATAAGAGAAGTTGAAAATGGAGAAATTGTTTATGTTGAAAATGATGAATTACAAAGTTTAAAACCTTTTCCTCCAAAAAAAGTAAGGCCTTGTATTTTTGAATATATCTATTTTTCAAGACCCGATAGTATATTAAGTGGAAAAACTGCTTATGAGTATAGAAAAAATTTTGGAGCTCAATTAGCGAGAGAAGATAATTTTGATGCTGATTTGGTTGTACCAGTACCAGATTCTGGAAATGCCGCAGCATTAGGTTATGCCCAAGAGAAAAAAGTAAAATTTGATTTAGGTCTCATTAGAAACCATTATGTCGGACGGACTTTTATAGAGCCTTCTCAACAAATTAGAAGCCTTGGAGTAAAATTAAAATTAAATGCAAACCTGTCAGTAATTAAAAATAAAAAAATAATATTAATTGATGATTCGCTTGTCAGAGGAACGACCTCATATAAAATTGTTAAGATGCTATATGATGTTGGAGCTAGAGAAGTGCATGTTAGAATTGCTTGTCCTGAAATTAAATATCCTGATTTTTATGGTGTAGATACTCCTACAAAGAAAGAACTTTTGGCTGCTAATAAAACTGTGGATGAAATAAAAGAATTTATAAGTGCACAAAGTTTGAAATTTTTGAGTTTAGATGGGCTGTATAAAGCCATGGGATTTGAAAAAAGAAATGAAAATTATCCTCAATTAACAGATCATTATTTTACTGGTGATTATCCAGTAAAAATAATTGACGAATTAGGTGGGGATAAAGTTACTCAGTTATCACTCTTAAGTACTGGTTCAAATAACTGATGAAAAAAGTAAGTTTTACTGAAATGAAGCATGGAACCAAAGAGGATTATGCTCTTTTAGAGAAACACGAAAAAGAATATGAAAGAAAAACTGCTGATAGAATTTTAAACTATCTTGCAAAACTAGATAGCACACTTGAAGGATATAAAGTTTCAAGATTAGAACATTCTTTGCAATCAGCTACTAGAGCATATAAAAACGGTGAGAGCGAGGAAATGGTTGTTGCAACTTTATTGCACGATATTGGAGATGAGTTAGCTCCAATGAACCATTCGCAATATGCAGCATCAATATTAAGACCTTATATATCTGAAAAAACACATTGGATAATTGAAAAACACGGTTTATTTCAAACTTATTATTCAGCAGAGCATTTGGGTGGAGATAAAAATGCTAGAGAAAGATATAAAGATCATAAGTATTATCAAGCAACTGTTGATTTTTGCGAGAATTACGACCAATGTTCTTTTGATCCAGATTACAAGTCAATGACATTAAAAGAATTTGAACCTATGGTAAGGAAAATATTCTCAAGAGATCCTTTTTATCATCACTAAAATCTTAAATATGACTAATAGACTTGCCTCTGAGAAAAGTCCTTATCTAAAACAACACGAAAATAATCCTGTTGATTGGTATCCCTGGAAAAATGAAACCTTAAAATTAGCTAAAGATGAAAAAAAACCAATTTTTCTAAGCGTTGGTTATGCCAGTTGTCACTGGTGCCACGTTATGGCTCATGAGAGTTTTGAAGATGAGGAAACGGCTAAAATAATGAATGAAAAATTTATAAATATTAAAGTTGATAGAGAAGAAAGACCAGATCTTGATTATGTGTTCCAGAGAAGCCTATCAATACTAACAGGTACACAAGGAGGATGGCCTCTTTCAATGTTTTTAGATGAAAATGGTGTTCCTTTTACAGGAGGAACCTATTTCCCTCCCAAAGAAATGCAAGGAAGACCTGATTTTAGAAAAGTTTTAAAAAATGTTTCAGATGTTTATAGGGATAATAGAGAAAAAATAATTGCTCAAGCTTCACAAATGCAGGATATTTTTTCTAAAATTAATCAAAGATCTTCAGTTTTAAATCAACCTCTTTTACCTTTTGTAGATAAAATTATTTCATATTTAGATGAAAAATATGGAAGTTTCAAAGGTGCTCCAAAATTTCCCCAATTTTATTTATATGATGCCATGTTATATTTTTATTTGAAAACAGAGGATGAAAAATATCTTAAACCAGTAGAGACGTTATTAAAAAATATTTGTTCAAAAGGAATTTACGATCAATTGGCAGGAGGCATAGCTAGATATACAGTTGATGATAAATGGATTATTCCTCATTTTGAAAAAATGCTCTATGATAACATTCAGTTTATAAGTCTTTTGTCAAAATTTTATCAGAGAACAAAATCTGATTATTTTAAAAAAAAATTAATTCAAACGATAAACTATATAAATACAGAATTTGTAAATGATATTGGATTATATGGGTCAGCATATGATGCTGACAGTGAAGGTGTGGAGGGAAAATATTATATATGGTCTTTTGATGAACTAACCAAAATTTTACAAAATAATTTAGATATATTTGCCAAAAAATACTTAATAACCAATGAAGGTAATTTTGAGGGGAAAAATATTCTAGTTGAGAAAAATAATGATTTTGATGAAAATGAAAAAGAAATAATTTCAAGAGCAGAGAATGATTTAATTCAAATTAGAAACAAAAGAGTTAAACCATTATTTGATGATAAGTCTCAAACAGATCAAAATGCCTTTTTAATTACAGCTTTATTAAATGCATCTGTTGTTTTGGAAGATGAGAATATTAAAGAAATTGCTTTTCAAAAGTTCAAAATACTTAAAGAGAAAATGTCAGACAAAATATTTCATTGCTATCAGTCAGAAGAAATTGATGTTTTTCTAGA
This sequence comes from uncultured Pelagibacteraceae bacterium, assembly GCA_902582735.1. Classification (GTDB taxonomy): domain Bacteria; phylum Pseudomonadota; class Alphaproteobacteria; order Pelagibacterales; family Pelagibacteraceae; genus Pelagibacter. The sequence goes on along the minus strand of CACHTB010000001.1, from coordinate 35,249 downwards.
AGATTATGTTTTCTATTCAAAATTATTATTAAATTTGTACGAAATTGAGGGAAAAAAAGAATATTTAGATGAAGCTTCCAAAATCATGGTTGAAGCATGGGGAATGTTTTATGATGACAAATCAAAACTACTTCAAAAAAATCCTATCAAAGCAAATGATCTTTTCGTTAGTCCCGTTGATTTAAATGATAATAATATACCTAATGGTAATAGTGTTTATTTAACCCAAATAAATAAATTATATTACATAACAAATGAAAAACACTGGTCTGAAAAATCACGTATACTTCAACAATCATTTCACCAAGTTTTAAACTCAAATTTTTCTCAAATGTTTAGCTTTGTTAAAGCTTTAGATATGTATCACGAAACTATTTCATTTACATTTTATGGCGATAACAAAGAGATACAAAATTATTTATTAAAAAACTATTTTGATAGAGCTATATTTATATACATCACTGAAAATAACACTGATTCAGGTGTTGTAATTTGTAAAAATCAAACATGTTCAAAGAAAATATCTAGTATTAATGAGATAAATGATTATTTAAAAGGTATAAAAAATTAGAATGATTAATAACAAAGATCAAATTATTAAATATTTTGAAGATGGCATCAAAGAAGAGGGAAATCTAAAAATTGGTGTTGAACATGAAAAATTTATATTTAATAAAAAAGATAACAAGAGAATTGATTATTCGTCTATAACAAAAATGTTTGACCATCTCTATGAGTTTGGTTGGAAGCCGGTTAAGGAAAATGATAAAGTAATTGGACTTTGCAAAAAAGACAAAAATATTACACTTGAGCCAGGAAACCAAATTGAATTATCCGGAGCAAAACTAAGTAATATTCATGAAGCATGTTCAGAGTCACATGAGTATTTATTTGAGTTAAAGCAAGTTTTAGAAAAGCTCAACTTTAGGATTATAAGCGCAGGATTTGATCCAATATCCAAACTTTCAGAAATACCAAACAATCCAAAACAAAGATACGAAGTCATGACTAAAGACATGCCTGAAGGGGGAGCATTAAGTTTAGACATGATGTATAGAACATGCGGCACACAATTAAATATTGATTATACTTCTGAGGAAGATTTTTCAAAAAAGTTTAGGTTAGCAAATTATTTAGTACCAATTAATATTGCTTTATTTGCAAATTCATCAATTATTGAAAAAAAAAATAGTAATTACTTTTCATACAGATCACATGTTTGGCAACAAACATCACGTGGTGGTCTTCCTAAATTTTTTTTAGAAAAAGTAAATTTTGAAAATTATGCCGAATTTATTATGGGTATGCCATTATTATTTGTCCAATCTGAAGGAAAATATATTTCAGGAAAAAAATATATATTTAAGGACTTCATGGATGGAAAAATAAATGAGATTAAAAATTTACAACCAACAGAGGCAGAATTGAGTACGCATCTTGGAACCATATTTACAGAAAATAGGTTAAAAAAATATATAGAATTAAGATCTATGGATGCTTGTGGATGGGATTGTTTATGCTCTGGTCCTGCTTTCAATACAGGACTGCTTTATGGAAATTTAGATGAAGCTTTAGACGTTGTGAAGAAATGGGATATAAATGAGGTTCTAGAGGCTTACAGCAATGCCCCAAAAAAAGGACTATCTACTCCTCTGATGGACAAAGATTTATTGTATTGGTCCTCAGTAATATTAAATATTTCTAAAAAAGGACTAACTAACAGAAATATACTTAACAAGAAAGGTTTGAACGAGGAAAAATTTATAGATCATTTATTTAGAATTATTGAAAATAAAAAAACAAATGCAGATCATATGTTGTATAAATTTTCTAAAGATGAAAATTTAGCAAACTTATATGACCAATAAAATTATTGCTGTTCAAGGTAATAACTTAAATAACTTAAATCCATTAACAGATACTAGTATATTTCTTGCAAAAAGTGGCGAAAATAAAGGCTATAAAATCTTTTATTATGAGCCAGAAAATCTATCAATTAAAAATAAAAAAGTTTTTGCAAATGGAAGTTTTATTAAAATTGATTACTCTAAAAGAAAATTTTTTAAAATAATTAAAAAAAAACATATTAATTTATCCAAAGTAAAATTTATTTTAGTTCGTCAAGACCCACCATTCAATCTTGAATATATATCTACAACCTACATTTTAGATACTATTAAAAATAAAGTTAGAGTTATTAATAATCCTACTTCTATAAGAAATGTTTCAGAAAAATTATACTCAATGAAATTTATTAATTTTATGCCTGATACAATATTTACAAAAAAAGTAGAAGATATTTTACATTTTTATAAAAAATATAAAAAAATAATACTTAAACCAATTCATAGTTACAGTGGTAATGATATTATTTATGTAAATAACAAATTACATAAAAAACTAATTTCAAAATTTGTTAAAAAACATGGACACATAATGTGTCAAAAATTTTTACCAAAAATAAAATTTGGAGATAAAAGAGTTTTTATAATCAATGGTAAGATTTGTGGGTGTATTTCAAGAGTACCCAAAGAGGGATCAATTTTAAGTAATATGAGCAAAGGCGCGAAACCAAAATTGATTAAATTAACAAAAAAAGAAATAAAAATTTCAAAAATAATTGCTAAAGACCTAATAAAAGAGGACATATATTTTGCAGGAATTGATTTTATTGATGAAAAATTAAATGGAGATATAAACGTTACCTCGCCTACAGGCTTAAAAACTTTTTTTGATTTATCAAATATAAACCTTGCAGATTATTTCTGGAAAGGTTTGAAAGCTTGAAAAATCTCACAAATCAGCAAAAAGGCTCTTTAATGGCTTTTATTGGTGTTATGTTTATAACACCAGATTCTCTTTTTATAAGATTATCTAACATAGAAACTTGGGGCATGCTTTTTTATAGAGGAGCAATTCCTTTTTTAGTTGTACTTTTTGGTCTTATAATTTTTTACAAAAAAAATTTTTTTAATGCTTTGTTTAAAATTGGTTATCCAGGATTATTTTATATAATTAGTTTTTCGATTTGTAATATTACTTTTATAATCTCAATTCAAAATACCAATGTAGCAAATACATTATTAATGATAGCGCTTGCCCCAATGCTTTCAGCGATATTAGGAGCAATATTTCTAAAAGAAAAACCTGAAAAAAAAACCTGGGTTGCAATAATCATCACCTTTACAGCATGTGTTTACATATTTTACGACTCATTAAGTATTGGTAATTTCTACGGTGACCTTTTTGGTTTAATTACTGCTTTTGGATTAGCCTGTAATGCTAATTTAGCAAGATATGCAAAATCTACCGATTTAGTCCCTTCTGCAGTAATTGGTAAATTATGTGTAGCTATATTTGCCTTTTTCTTCGTTAAAGACTTTGCGCTTGTTGGTACAGATATGATTTTTATACCTATTATGTGTGTTATGTGTGTTGCCATACCATTTGTTTTAGTCACTATAGCCCCACGATTTATTACTGCAGCTGAAGTAAACCTTTTTTTTCTTTTAGAAACGATTATTGGGCCAATATGGGTCTGGCTAATCATTAAAGAACAACCCTCAACTCAAACTATATTAGGAGGGATTGTAATCATAATTACGATTGCAATTCATTCATTATTAGCCATAAAAAAAACACAAACCAAAACTACTTAGCCGCCAGATTTAACTGACAGTAAATATATAAATGCAAAAAGAAGTAAAAAAGTCCTGGGCTCTTTTTATGGGAATAGGGGTAATGATGATTGCTCATGGATTGCAAATGCAATTGATGGGAATTAGATCAGTTCTTGAGGGTTTTAGTGTTTTAACAACCGGTATCTTTATGTCTGGATACTTTGTGGGTTATTTTGTTGGGTCGAAAACTACTCCTAATTTTGTATCAAAAGTTGGACACATAAGAGTATTTGCAGCTTTTGCATCACTTGCATCTTTAAGTGCGTTGTTAGCTGTTGTTTATGTTAATCCAATAATGTGGACAGTAAGTAGATTTGTTACTGGAATAAGTTTAGTCAGCTGTTATGTGGTAACTGAAAGTTGGCTAAATGACAGAGCTACAAATAAAAATAGAGGACAATTACTTTCAGCTTACATGATGGTTTTATTTTTTGGCTTGGCAATTGGTATGTTATTGCTAAATGTCAGCGAACCTCAAAACTACGAACCATTTATTTTAGTATCAGTATTATTATCTATTGCACTTGTTCCAATTTTATTAACAAAAAGACCTGCCCCAAAATTCAAAAAAATAGAAACAATAAGTATAACTGAATTATATAAAATTTCGCCTCTTGGGGCTTTTAGTTCTTTTTTTACTGGTGTAATACACGCTGCATTTTTTTCTTTAATTTCAGTTTATGCAACTCTTGCAAAATTATCTCTTTTGGAAACTTCAGTACTTTTATTTATTGCAACAATAGCCGGTGTGCTTGGTCAAGGACCTATAGGATATTTATCTGATAAATATGATAGAAGAACAGTGATAGTTGTTACAACTTTTGGGAGTTCTGCCTTAGCGTTTTTATCAATTCTTACCGCAAATGATCCATTACAAAATATTTATTACATGAATGAATTAGCCTTTAGAAAAATAATATTTTTTATAGCTGTTGGATTATATACAAGTTTATCTCTTCCATTATTTTCTTTAAACCTTGCGCATACTAATGATTATGTTCCAAAATCAAAATTTGTTGCAGCAGGAGGTGGTTTGCAATTAATTTTTGGATTTGGAGCAATCAGTGGTCCAATTCTTTGCTCTATCTTTATGGGTTGGTTTGGCTTAAACGGTTTTTTTGTTTTTTTAATATTAATTCACAGTTTAATCGGAGCATTCGGAATTTATAGAATGAGAGTGAGAGAAGCTGTTGAAAATCCAGACTCAACTTTTACCCCAATACCAGCAACTATTACTCCTGCAGGATTAGAGTTGGATCCTGATGCACCTGCAACACTAGATCAAAATTCAAGCAGTAATGAAACTCAAAAAACTTTTGGATAAAATTCAATTAATCTAGAACTTCAATTTTATCGCCAGTATATATACTGGAAGATGTTAAAATCTGACATCTAAGACCACCTCTTCTTAAAAATTCCTTTAAAACATTATCTTGATTTAATGATTCATTAAGATGTCTGCAGGGTCTACATAAATCCATACCCTCAACTTCAACAGATCCAATTTTTAGTTTTTTTCCAACCAAATCATTCAGCTTAATTCCTTTGGTAATTATATTTCTTCTAAAATCTATATATGGAATATTTAAACCGTATTTAATATTGTAATAATCAATATTCTCAGACTCTATTAAAGATAATTGATTAAATGGGTCGTTAAATTCTTTGAAATGCCTATCCCCTACTATGCCTTGATTTGCAATTACTTTAACTGTCTTTACCTCTTGAATTTTTTGATTGTTTTTTTCTGTAATTCCAATTTTAATAACTTCGGGCATTCAAAATAGTATGACTTATCTTTCCTCAAATCAACTTCAACAATACAAGGATGAGGGATTTGTTTCACCTATAGATATTTTTTCAAAAGACAAAGCAAAAGAAATTAGAGATGAAATTGAAACTATTGAAAAAAAATCGCCTGGAGAATTAGAAAAAGCAGGAAGATACAATGCACATCTTATCTCCCCTTTGCTTGATGAAGTAACTCATAATTCAAAAATATTAGATGCAGTACAATCCTTAATTGGTAAAGATATTCTCGTTTGTGGAACAACGTTATTTATAAAAAATCCAAAAGAAAAGGGATTTGTAAGTTATCATCAGGATGCAAAATATATTGGATTAGAGCCTTATAATTGGGTTACTGCGTGGGTTGCGATAACAGACTCAAATGAACAGAATGGATGTATGAGAATGTGGTCAGGATCTCATAAAGATAACCTTAAAGACCATGATCAAAAATTTAATGAGGGAAATCTTTTAACTAGAGGTCAAACAGTAAAAAATGTTCCTGAACAGGAAACAAAGGCCTTAATACTGTCTGCAGGACAAATGTCGCTACATCATCCTAAAACGGTGCATGGCTCAGGATTAAACAAGAGCGATGATAGAAGGATAGGTTTTGTTATACAGAGTTACATAGGAAGTAATGTAAAACAAGTTATAGGAAAAAATAGTGTTCAGCTTGCAAGAGGAGAAGATAAATATAAATTTCATAAAAAAATAGGAAGACCAAAATCATTATTAGATGAAGATGACATAAAAACTAAAAAACAAGAAAACTATAATCTTCAAGAAATTTTTTATAAAGGTGCTAGTCGAAAAAGTAATTATTAAATTATGAATATAATAAAATTGAAAAGCAGACAAATTTCAGAACTTAATTATTTAAATAGTTCTCCTGAAATACTGTATTCATACATAACCTTCATATCCTCTAATGACAGTTTTTTTGGGTTTCCATTAGTTGACGGGTCATCTAAAGCCATTTTTGATAGGCGATCAATATCAATTTTTTCTAATTCAATTACATCTGAAAGTTTGTGAGGAATATTAAGTTTTTTCCTCAAATTTAATATCCAATTTAAAAATTCATCGAACGTTTTATTTTGAAACTCCAAATATTCACATATTTTTATAATTTTTTTTTCAATAACATCTTTATTGAATGTCAAAACATACGGCATAAAAATAGCATTAGATAATCCATGATGAATATTGTTTAATGCATTCACTGGATGACTTAATGAGTGAATTGCGCCAAGTCCTTTTTGAAATGCAGTAGCTCCCATACTTGCCGCAGTCAACATATTCATTCTAGCTTCAATATTTGATCCATCTTCAACTGCAGCTAAGAGCCAGTTATTAATTATTCTAATACCTTCTAACGCAATTCCATCTGCCATTGGATGATAACCTGGAGCACAATATGCTTCAAAGTTATGGGCTAAAGCATCCATTCCAGTTGCTGCGGTTATATCTGGAGGTAAACTAATCGTTAATAATGGATCTAAAATCGCTATGGAAGGTAAAAACTTAGGATGAAAAATTATTTTTTTGATTCCAGTATTTTCATTTAAAATAATTGATGCTCTTCCTGTCTCTGATCCAGTGCCTGCTGTGGTTGGAACTGCAATAATTGGTGCAATGCTATTTGAATTAGCTTTTGTCCAATTATCTCCCACATCTTCAAAATCCCAAATTGGTAAATCTTGACCTGACATAAAAGCAACAGCTTTGCCTACATCAAGTCCACTTCCTCCACCAAAGGCAATGACACCATCACAGTTATTTTTTCTGTAAATTTCAACACCTTGATTTACATTTGTGCCCGTTGGGTTTCCTACTACATTTGAATATAAAATAACCTCAAAACTATTTTGTTTTAAGTTAGATAAACTATTTTGAATAATATCTGAGCCAGCAAGACCTTTATCAGTTACTAATAAAGGCTTATTTATATTTAAATTTTTACAAGCAACACTAAGATCTTTAATTCTATCTTGGCCTACCCACATTGTTGTCGGATAATTCCAATTAGTTTTTTGCATTTTTAAATTGATTATTTAAATAATTGTAAGAATATATGATCATGGAAACTTGGCAAATTATTTTAGCTATATTTATAGTAATATTATCAATTATTTTACCAATATATTATTCTAGAAAAAAGAATGCTGAAGATAAGACAAAAGAGTCAGAGGCTATTGAGAGAATGCAAATCAGAGAATATGGAAGACAAATAAACGAAGAAACTAGAGCTAAAAGAAAGTAAAATTTAAAAATATTAAATATGCCTTCATTTGATGTGATAAGTAAAATAAACTATCAAGAGTTTGACAATGCTCTTGCTAATTGTCTAAGAGAAATTGGAAATCGTTATGATTTTAAAGGGCTTCAAATAACAATAGAGAGAAAAGAAAAAAATGTGACCACTCTTGCGCCAGATGAACTCAAATTAAAGCAAGTAAATGAATTATTACAAACTCATCTAATAAGGCGAAAAGTAGATCCAAGAGTATTTGATATTAAAAGTACTGAAGGTGCATCTGGAGGAGCAATAAGACAAACAAGTGAATTAAAAGAGGGAATTAGTCAAGAAAATGCTAAAAAAATTATTGCTGATATAAAAAAAATGAAACTCAAAATTCAAATAAAAATACAAGGAGAAGAACTAAGAGTGGATGGAAAAAAGAAAGACGATCTTCAGGAAGCAATTTCTGCAATAAAAGCAATAGATATTGGCCTTCCTATAGATTTTGTTAACTTTAGAGATTAAAAATAAAAATTTGAAAAAAGATGAGTAAACATTTACATAATTTAAAAAGTTAAGAAATAATGATTACAGTATTAGTTAAATTTAAAATATCTAATGAACTTAATTTAAAAACTCTAAAAGAAAAGTTTATCGAAACTTCTACGTTATATATAGACGTAGAAGGATTATTGAGAAAAAATTACATAGCAGATATTGAAAAAGGCTATGCTGGTGGTGTTTATACTTTTACAAAAATAGAGTTCGCCAAAAAATGGTTCGATGAAGAAAGAATTAAGTGGATTACTGAAAGATACTCTAAGCCAGAAATTACATATTTTGAAAGTCCAGTTATTGTGGATAATGAAAAAAATAAAATAATATCTTAAAGTAATCGAAGTATTAGTATCCCAGATCAGGATCTACTTGGTTAATTAAATCTTTTTTATCAATAAATAATTTTAAGTTTGTTAAAAACTTTTCTAAAACCATTTCAATGTACTTTCCTTTGCTATCTGAGGATATATGGGGAGTTATTACCAAATTCGGGGTGTCCCAATATTTGGAATTTCTTTTTATAGGTTCCTCTGAAAAAAACATCTAAAATAGCACCAGAAATTTCATTTTTTTTTAATTTTTTTCTTAAATGCTCGTAATCCATTACAGATGCACGTCCTATATTTACAACTCCACATGTAGTTTTTAAGGTATCTAATCTTTTTTTGTTAATCATTCCTTTTGTCTCATTAGTTTCTGGAACTGCTAAATATAGAAAATCAGCATCAGGCAAAACTTTATCAATTTTATCAAATTTAATAACTTTCGAACATCCATCAACATTTCTTCCTCGTCTATTAACACCAGTTACATTTGCACCTAATGAACTGATATGTTTAATCATTGAACCTCCTAATGAACCAGTTCCAACTACTACAACATGTTTATTTTCAATCGGGTTACTTAATAAAGTGACATAGTCTTTTTGTTTTTGGTTAGTAATTATTCTTGTCATTTGGTTTTGAAGCATCAAAATACTCATTAATCCAAATTCACCAGCTTTTTTTGCTTGTATTCCTCTACTATTAGTTAAAACTAAATCTTTTTTAACCCAATTAAATGGAGAGAGATGATTAACTCCAGCTGATACAATGTGAATCCATTTTAAGTTAGGTGCAATTTTACTTAAAGCTTTTGTTGGAAAATTCCATGCAAGTAGGATATCGGCATCTTTCATTGAAGATTTCCAATTATCATCATCCCAGTCAATTAAATATGAAATTTTATCTTTTATTCCAGGATACTTGCTTAATTTACTTTCAAACAAATCTTTTGTGACACTGCTATTTTTTTCGCCTTCTAAGTCACAAGGCAAAGATCCTTTTTTCCAATGATTATTTCTTATATGAATTCTAATTTTATCTTTAGTCATTTATTAATTATTATACTAAAATAATAAGGAAAATTTATTAAATTAATTCAATTAATTAAAGAAAGGAAAAACAATGAACTTTGTTGGAACAACAACTTATGAAGGAACTAAAAAAGATGCAGATGAATTATACAGTATGTTTAAAGATGATCTTGCAAAATGCACGTCATCATTTGAATGGGCACATATTCGTGAAGGTAAAATGATTTTTATTGCAAATGTCACTGATGAAGAAAAATTTTATTCCTTATTTGAAGATCAAAGATCTAAAGACTGGAACGCAAAATTTAATGCTAAAGATGAAGCTTGGAAACTTGAGAAAATAATGTAACTAAATCATAGATTAGATCATTTCGAGATAGATCAAGGTTTTAGTAGTTATGACGCCAGAAAACTCGCAGAAACTCTGGAAAATTATTCAGGAAGCTGGTGATTATTTGGGGGATTAGCGGTTCAACCTATCCTACACTCACCTACACTATTCTACAGTGCTTATGCGAATAATAAAAAGTTAACTCAAAATAAATCGCATAAAGACTCTTCAATTTCATCTCTTAAACTCGAACTAAACTCGAATTAAAATAGATAAATTAATTAGAAAATTCTAGTGGATTTGATAAAATTTTATAATGAAGAAAATTTTAGGTGCCATGGTACTTGTTTTGCTATTTACAATTCATGCGACTGCAGCACCAGGGACCTCAATAGCAAGATCAGATCCAGAATGTACAGGTAATGGAGGAACTTTATCATTATTTGGAACTACTGATTGTGTATTTACTCCAGATCTCCAGAAAGTAACTTTTTATAGATTAGATTTATGTAGTTCAAAGCCAAATGGTCCAACCACTTCATTGGTTACTGATAGAACAAATTGTTCTACTTTTTTTAAAAATGATAATGGATATGAGGCAACTATTACAAAAAATATTATAAATCAAATCGGATCTACAAATGATTTTTATGTGCTTCCTTTTGGTAATTATAAATATGGAATTATTGAAATAGGCTCTGTATTTAAATATAAAACTTCTGTTAATTTTGTTGCGAATGTTGGTGAAGCTCATGGTTCAAATTCATCAAAAACATGTGTAACGAAAGTCTCATCTTTAGGCACTCTTTACTCCTATGATAGTAGGGCTACCTCTTATGCTAAAGGAAATGTAGATTGTTCAGGAACTGCAAATGCACAAGAAGTATCTGTTGGCGTTAATAGTTTGACAAGAAATCTTGGGGATTGTTTTCATGCAATTACATATCAAGGATCTAATGCTAATATTGATGCTTATTTAATTGAGTCTGATGGAACTTTGCATGATGGAGTTGGAGCTGTAAGAACTGATATGATTAAAAGTGGTTCAAATGGATGTACAATGACTAATAATCATGGGGTAGAAAAAATTATTGGGATTGTTCCGTTTAATATAAAGATTGATCGTGAAACAAATGGCATTCAAATTGAGTATAACAACACAAAAGGTATTGGTTTAGATGCATTAACTATAGGTGGAATGGCAAATAAAATTTATCAATTCAAGAATAATGCTTTTTTTGATTTTAATTTAACAACTAAATAGAATTATTTAACAAAAAATTATTTAAGATGAAAAAACTTCTATCGATCGTGGTTCTGGGTTAAAGGAATTTATAGGATAACTCGAACTATACTCGAACTAGAAGAGATAAAACAAGGATAGAAGTAGCATGGACAAAGAAAACGCAAGTAAACTGTGGAAAATTATTCAGGAAGCTGGCGATTATTTGGGGGATTAGCGGTTCAACCTAATCCACATTAAGCTACACTATTCTACAGTACTTATGCGGATATTAAAAAGTTAGCTTGAAATAAATCGCTCAGAGACTCATCAATTTAAACAAGAAACTAGAAATGAAACTAGAAATAAATTAGATAAAACAACTGACAATATTTTGTTTAGATTTATAATAAATTGATTCTTAAAAAATGAAAAAAATTAAATTATTTGAAGCATTTGCTGGATATGGAGGAGCATCTTTTGGATTAAAAAGATCAAAAGTACCATTTGAAGTTATTGGTTTTTCAGAAATAGATAGATTAACAAGTGAGTTTTATCAAAAAAATCATCCTGGAATTAAAAATTTTGGAGATATAACAAAAATTAAACCCAAAGATATTCCTGATTTTGATTTATTTACTGGTGGTTTTCCCTGCCAACCTTTTTCACAAGTTGGAATGGGGCTAGGCGAAGATGACACCCGAGGAACACTTTTTCATGATATAATTCGAATTTGCAAAGCAAAGAAACCCAAACATATTTTACTTGAAAATGTCAAAGGTCTTAAAACAAGCAAGCATGGTAGAACTTTAAAAACAATTATAACTAAACTAACAAATTTAGGATATGACGTTGTAACTGAATTGATGAATTCCAAAGACTATGGAATTCCGCAAAATAGAGAAAGAGTTTGGATTTATGCCTATAAAGGTATCCTACCTCTTACGTTCAAATTATCCCCAGAGAAAAAAAAACTAACTATTTTTTTTAAAGATCTTTTGGATAAAAATCCAGATCAATCATTATTTAAAAATCAAAAACAAATAAAAAGATTAAAAGAATTATATGAATTAGATTTTATAGTAAAAGAACCATCTTGTGCTGATTTATATAATAAAAATATTCGTAAAGATGGAATAAGCATCACTATACTTGAACCACATCACAACAAAATGAGAGTTGTTCACCCTCCTATTAAAAAAAATTTACAGGTAAGAAAATACTCTATTACTGAACATTTTAAACTAATGGGATTTAAAAATGAAAAAATAGATTTATGTGATCAATCATATCAACAATTATGCAAAATGCTGGCAAATGGATGGGATGTTAATCTTGTTTCTCTTATTTTTAATAACATTTTTGATCAATTGAAAAATTATAAATCTCAATCTATGAAGATTGCATCCTAAAAAAATTACAAATTAAACTTAGGAATTGCCTCCCCATACACAATTATATTATCATTCAATTTAATACTGTTAAGATTATTAAGTAAGCTTAAAGTATCTTTACTATACATGTTAAATCTTATTGACCGATACTTTGATTCACTTTCATTTCTTACCTCAATTTCAATAATATTTTTAGATTTTCCTGAAGCTTGTTTATAACAAATCAGCACTTTTTGACCATCAACATTGAAATCCTCTGGCACATTTCCTGCCTTTGATGTTGATACAAATGTACTTTCAACCAATATATTTAATACATCATTCTTATCAAATATCAAAAAAAGATTATCTGATATATTTTGATTGTCTTTAATTGTTAGATAATCAACTTCATCATTATTAAACAAGGCTTCATTATAAAAATTTCTTAATTTTGTTTTATCTTTTAACGTGTCACAAACTTTCAAAGTATTATCTTTAAGAAAATACTTAGAGCTTACATATAAATTCTTTCCAATATTTTTTGAAACTTCTTCATTTGATAACGATTTTGCAGCAGTTCTTCCATTTGTCTTTATATAGTTTTCTTTAAATGCAATACATTTTTCTCTATCGCTTAAATAAGTTTGGTAATCTGATGGAAAGGAGTCTTGACAATATTTTAAAATATTTAAATTTAAACTCTGTGATATTCTAGAATAAGAATAAAGAAAAATTTGCCACTTCTTCCCACTTTTAACAGAATGTAATTTTTCGTTTCTATCCTTGACGTCTCCTTTTTGTGTTCCTTTTATTACCGCACCATTTATTAACGAGGCAAAAATATCCTCATTCTTATGTCCCTTTCTTTTTTTTTCACTTGATATTCTACTTGATGGCGCTCTTCTTCTATTGATAGTCATATATAAATTATAGGATAATATAGGATACTAGAAATAGGACTAGAAATGGAAGAGATAAATCAAGGTTTGAAGTAGTATGAACAAAGAAAACGCAAGTAAACTCTGGAAAATTATTCAGGAAGCTGGCGATTATTTGGTGGGACAATTACCTGATCACCCAAATCATCCTAAAGGAAGAAACCCCTACGCTCATGTTGCAATTTGTGTGAAAAGTAAATTTAATGCTAGTTACAAAGATATACCTGATGATCAGTTAGATGATGTAATTAAGTATATTGAATTTTTAAAGGAAAATCCAAGCTAACTAAGATTTAATATAGTTTAAAAAAGTATCAACATCAGTTGGATCTGTGTTCCATGCTGTCACTAATCTCACAGCATTATCATCCCACTCATCATCGTTTATGGTGTAGCCTTCTGAGTTAAGTTGATCAATTATTTCTTTAGGCATTTTTACAAATATCTCATTAGCATCTGTTGGATATGCAATTTTTATATTTTTATGCTGTTCTAAACCTTGGCTTAGTTTTTTCCCCATTGCGTTTGCGTGTTTAGCGTTTTTTATCCAAACATCATTTGAAATGTATGCATCTAATTGTGCGGAGACAAAACTCATTTTTGATAATAAATGCCCTGCTCTTTTCATTAAAAAAGGTAAATTACCTACTAATTCTGGTTTAAAAAATATTATTGCCTCAGCTGCCAAACATCCATTTTTTGTGGCTCCAAATGAAAGCACATCAATACCTGATTTCCATGTCATTTCTGCTGGACTACAATTTAATGAAACCAAAGCATTAGCAAATCTAGCTCCATCCATATGAATATTTAGTTTATGTTTATGTGCTACTTCAGAAATATTTTTTATTTCATCTAAATTATAAGCTTCTCCTGTTTCGCACAGTTGTGTGATACTTACAGATGAAGGTTGTGTATGATGAACAATATCCTTTCCACTTATTGAGTTGTTAAGTTCCTCAGCTGTAATTTTTCCATTTATTCCATTAAGATTAACTAATTTTGCTCCACCTGTGTAAAATTCTGGGGCTCCACACTCATCCACATTGATATGTGAAAGTCTATGGCAATAAATGTTTCCAAATGAAGGTGTCATTGTAGATAACGCGAGTGCATTAGCTGCAGTTCCTGAGGACGTTGGAAAAACAATTACTTCTTTTTCAAATATTTCTGAAAATTTATCTTGTAAACTTTTTGATAGATCATCATTACCATATGGAGTTCTATCTCCATCATTGGCTTTTAAAATGGCATCTAATACTTCTGGGCATGCTCCTGTAACATTATCAGATGCAAATTTTACTCTATCTCTTTTTGTTTTAATTGTTGCCATTATTGTTTAGGAAAATAATCTTTTAATGTTCCTTCTCTGTATACATCTGCAGTACAACAATGAAGACCTCCTCCGAACGCATAGGCATCTCTAAGCTCTACAGGCACAACTTCCATACCTAATTTATCTAATTGCTCTGCCTGATAAACTTCACTTTTTTCAACGCAAACAGTTTTTGAATCAAGAACAAGTACATTCATGGATAGCCAGGTTGAAGAATAACAAAGTGGAGGTGGTTCGTTATGAGCTGGTTGTGCACTATCCAAAATTTTCCATCCATTATCCTCAAATAATTTTCTTTGATCTTTAGGTAATCTTCTTTGAGGGTTATTTATAATTAATCCTTCTTTAATTGGTGTAAAAGTTGCATCAATATGGATTGGATAAGGATCGCCTGGAAAATTTACTGCATGAACTCTATGATCTTTATAATGTCTTTTAATCCAATCAATTCCTTTTAAATTTGTTGTAAAACCATGTTGAACTACTAAATCTTTTCCAAATCTCAAAATATCAGCGGCATCAAACAATGGTTCCTCCTCAGTTGTTACAAAATACTTTTGCTCAGTCCACTCAAGTCTTTTTTGTACTCCAATTTTATCTGATAAATAATCTTTTCTATAATCTGCGTCTGTTAATCTTGGTTTTGGAGCTGATTCATGTCTCATATTAGGATCTTCATTATAGTACTGTTTTAATAGAGGTCTGTAACAAAGATACTCAAACCATCTGCATCTATAACTCATAGTTGCTTCTAAAATTTCATTCCCAACTGTAAGCAAAACATCTCTTGGCGGCATACATCCAAACATTGTTTCAGCCTTCCAATCTGGTGTTGAAGTAGGTTGATTAAAGTCCAAAGGCGTTGGTCTATCAACTTTAATTCCACGTTTTTCTAGTATGGATGAAAAATTATCTAGAAGTTCATTTGCTTTATCAACAGTGTCTTTTGTTCTTGGGCCAAACTGACCTCTCATATCACTATCTTCAGGAACTTTTGCATCTAAAGCTGGTTCGGGAGCAGGAATGCAAGTCCCGTCAGCACGTCCAACTATTACATGTTTTAATGGATCCCATTCATTCCAACTATTTACAATTACTTTATCTGACATTTAATTTTTTATAATATTATGATCAGGTCCAAACGGAAATTTAGTAATATTTTCAGCGCCATCTTCTTTAATCACTAAAATATCGTGCTCTCTATATCCACCTGCACCAGGCTTTTCTTCGGGGATCATAATCATAGGTTCCATTGATATCACCATGTTTTTTTCAAGAACAGTATCAATATCCTCTCTCAGTTCCAATCCTGCCTCTCTTCCATAAAAATGTGAAAGCATTCCAAATGAATGACCATAACCAAACGTTCGATATTGAAGATAACCTAATTCAGCAAATAAATTATTTAACTCCTCACAAATTTCAGAACATTTTGCACCTGGTCTGATTAATTCTAATCCACGTTTATGAACTTTTACATTTGCTTCCCAAGCCTTTAGAGATGCATCATCAACTTCATTTACAAATAATGTTCTCTCTAAAGCAGTGTAGTAACCTGAGATCATTGGAAAAGTATTTAAAGATAATATATCTCCATTTTGTAATGCTCTATTTGTTTTTGGATTATGCGCTCCATCTGTATTAATGCCTGACTGAAACCAAACCCAAGTATCCATATATTCCGCATCAGGATAAGACTTTGCTATTTCCCTCTCCATTTTATCTCTTCCTGCTATTGCAATCTCTAATTCCGATTGACCAGGTTTTATGTGTTTTACAATTTCCTCAGCACCTAAATCAGCAATACGAGCACCGTTTTTAATTATTGAAATCTCTTCATCTGATTTGATCATTCTTTGTTTCATTAAATTCTTTGAAATATCTTTAAAAATCGCGATGCTAAATATAGAGTTTAATTTTTCTTTTATATCTAAAGTTACATGATCATTTTCAATTCCAATTGTTTTTGGAGGATCATTTCTTCCAATTATAGATACAATAGCTTTTAAAAAATTATCTCTTTTCCAATCAGTATATATTACGTTATTACAATGTGATCTTCTCCAAGGTTGACTTGAATCAATATTTGCAGAAATAGTAACTATTTTATCTTTTGTGACTACACATCCATATGGTCTTCCGAATGAACAATAAATGAACCCTGTATAATAAGCAATGTTATGCATCGAAGTTAGAATTGCCATATCCATGTTATTATCCGACATGACTTCTCTAAGTTTCGATACTCTATTTTTGTACTCTTTTTCTGAAAAGGGAAGTTTTACTTTTTCCCCATTATTTAATTCAAAAAAATCTGGTCTTTCCATAAGAAATTAATTTAAACCAATAAACCTTCTATTGGATTGCATGATCATGCTGTAATAGAAAATTGCAATAAATATAAAAAAACCACCAATAATTGTGTTTGTTGCTGGAACCTCATTGATACCAAGCCATGGTAACCAAACCCAAAATATTCCTCCAATTACTTCTGTCAAAGATAACAAGGTTAAATCAGCGGCAGGAATATTTTTTGAACCAATTGAGTATAGTATCAAACCTGCACAAACTAAAGTTCCATGAGTTGCAAACAAAGCTTCATTTTTACTAGAAGATAAAAATTGGCTATCATTTAAAATCAACACTATCGATGAAAATAGAAAACAAAATAAACCTGCAATTGCTACTGTTGTAAATTTAGGTGTTTCTTTTCTCCAACGCAAAGTTACAGAAAAAACAGAAAATCCAAGAGCAGATGCTAAACCAAAGACAAGACCCGGAAGAGAGTTTTTTCCACCTGTTCCAAACGCCATTACAACAATTCCAAATGTTGCAACTAAAATTGCCACCCAAACTGTAAGTGAAATTTTTTCTCTTAAAAATAAAAACCCTAACAACGCTGTTATAAATGGCATTGCAGCTAAACATAAAAGGGTTACTGCAGCACTAGTATTTGTGATTGACCATATAAAAGTCATCATAGCTGTGCCCAATCCAATGCCGCCTAAAATACCAGAAATACCAACTTTAAAATAGTTTTTATAAAAATCTAATCCCTCTTCAAAATATAGATAAAGATTTAATAAAATGAATATTACCAATCCCCTTGTAAATAAATATTGCCAAGGAACCAACTGGGGTTGATCAATATGCCTTACAACATACGGTCCAAAAGACCATAATAGTCCAGCAAAAAGAACTATTGGTATTGCAACTTTTGGATTTTTTAGATCGAGCATCCCGAATTTTTAATCTTATTTTAAATTTGAGACAAGAAAATACGATTAGTTGATCAAAAATTCATTAAGACCTGATGCTGAGTAAACATCTATTAAATTTCCTTTATTGAATACTGAAACACCATCTTTAAATACACCCCAAGCGTTAGATTTAACAAAAGGCTCGATTTTATAAGACTCTTGTCCCTCAAATACCTCAAATTGAACAAGGCCATTTTTATCAAAGGTTAATTTTCCTTTAACAAATCTCGTAAATTTTTTCTTTTTGGAAAATTTATTTTTTAGTTTTGCAAATATTGGCTTTTCTACTTTTAAACCTAAAGATTTAAATAACAAAGGGATTACAAAAAATCTAAAACAAGCAACTGAGGAAATGGGATTGCCTGGTAAACCAAAAAAACATTTGTTGTTATTAAATTTTGCAAACATGATTGGTTTTCCTGGTCTAATTGCAACTCCTTTAAAGTGATTTTTAAGTTTAAATTGATTAATAACACTTGGAATAAAATCAAATTTTCCTTTAGAGACGGCTCCAGAAGTAATTAGGATGTCTGTTTTAGACTTTAATTGTTTAGATATTTGTTCTTTAAATAATTTTTGATCTTTATCTCTTAAGATTTTTTGAATAGTAAAATTTACAGGTAAACTTTTGATTAAAGAGTTTAGATAAATTGTATTTGAATTTCTTATTTTCCAAGAAGGTATATTTTTTTTGTCAGATAATTCATTTCCTGATGGGTAAAAGACTATATTTACTCTCTTTTTAACTAAGACTTTATCTATACCTAATGTTTTTAAAGATAAGATATGAGCAGGATTTATTAATTCTCCTTTTCTAATTATTTTATTTCCTTTTTTATAATCTGAGCCTTTTGGTCTAATAAATTCTGATTTTTTAATTTTTTTATTAATAATTATATATTTTGCTTTTTTTTTACTTGGAAAAAACTCAATATCCTCAATTGGAATAATGGTATCAAAAGGTTTTTTAATAATTGCACCTGTCATTACCTCAATACATGATAATTTGTTAACTTTTTTAATATAAGGGTTGTCCCCTGCTGCAATAGTTTTAAGAATTTTAAACTTTTGAAATGTATTTTTTGTTTTTTTTGAGTTTACTGCAAAACCATCAAATGCTGTATTATCATCGGCTGGATAATCTGATTTAGCAATTACCTCTTTGCTCGATATTCTGTTTAAAGCATCTTTTATTGAGACAATTTCACTGCCAATTTTTAATGGGTTGTTATTCAATTTACTTATTGCTGCTTTATAAGAATTCATATCTTTTTAGACGCCTCCTCTAAATCTATTTTAGTATTTATGTTTAAAAAACTATTATCGTCTTTAAGATCTAATTCAATTATTTCTGTTCCAATTTTATTAGCCCAATCTTCAACTTTTCTATCCCCTGCCTCTAAATCTTTTCTTAATTGATCTTTAAGCTCCGTTGACCACAAGCCAAAAATATTGTGTCTTTTTTCACCACTTTTTAAAAAAAACAATTTTTTACTAGATTGTCTTTGAGCGGTCATCATTTGATCAATAATTTCGATTTTGAAAAAAGGTGTGTCACAAGGAAATGTCATAATCCACTTATAATTTTTTGAATTATCTATTATCCATTCCATTGAAGATAGCACGCCAACTAGAGGTCCTAGCTGTCCATCCATAACATCATTTGAGTAAAAAACATTGCTTATTATTTTCTTAATTTCCTCATTTGAGATGATTAAAATTTCTTTAAATCTATTCTTAAGTTTTTGGATTGTATGATCAATTAAAGTTAAGTCTCCCAATTTGGCATTTGCTTTATTCCCACCAAACCGTCTTGATTTTCCACCAGCTAATATAACTGGCAAAACATTGTTTTCGCTCATCAAATTAAATATAAGTCATATATCGTTTTAATAAAGATCAATAAATGGACTTAGAAATTTTAAAAATTGCTTCAGATACTAAAAACCATAGAGTTTTAAAAAATTGTTCTCATTTTGCTAAATTTAAAAACCCATTATGTGGAGATAAAATGAATGTAAGTCTTATAGTTAAAGAAGATAAAATTACTGATTTTGCTTATGAATGCAAATCGTGTGTTTATTGCCAAGCTTCAGCAAGTATTTTGTCAAAAACATCTATTAATAAATCTATTAAAAAAATAAAAGAAATTATAACTATTGCTAACAATTTTTTTGAAAATGCATCTGAAAAATTTCCAAAAGAGTGGAAAATATTAGAAAAACTTTTTAATAAAAAAAATATTTCAAGAAAAGAGTGTCTTTTGTTACCTTTCAAAACATTGGCAAAGGCCTTAAAATCTTAATATGAAAAAAGATCGATTAATTAAATCTTTACTAGCAGGACTTTTTTCTGCAATCACAATAGGTGCTTTAACTTATTTAACTTACAAAACTACATTTGGTTTATTTTTGATTGCTTCATTTGGATCATCAATGGTTTTATTGTATGGATTTCCAGAAAGTCCTTTTGCACAGCCTAAAAATATATTTTTTGGTCATTTTTTAACATCTGCTGTTGGAATTATTGTTTTAAATTTTGTACCACTTCCAATTTATATAACTATTCCAATAGGTGTGGGCTTAGGAGTCAGTTTAATGATCCTTTTAGATGTGACTCATCCACCTGCAGGCGGAAATCCAATTATAGTTATCATTGGAAGTGTTTCTTACGATTATTTGTTAAGTCCAATTATACTTGGATCAATAATTATTTTAGTATTTGGGATAGTTATCAATAAGTTTGTATTAAAAAAAAAGTACCCTCAAAAATGGATATAAAATACAACGTATCAAAAATTAAAGGTTCAAAAGAGGAAATCGTAAAAGATGCTGTATCTGTTGAGGAACCTTTAGAAATGCGCCTTAAATATAAAAAGAATGGAAAAATTGAAACGCAAAATATATCTATAACAATGAGGACACCTGGAAATGATGAAGATTTAATTAGAGGATTTTTATTTAATGAAAGAATAATTGAGAATATGGATGAAATAGATAGCATTCAACATATAGGTGATCCTGTTGGAGATTATAATTTACATAACGTAATTGAAGCTACAATAAATAAAACAGATAATTTAGATATTGGTAAATTAAAAAGAAACTTCGTAACAAATTCCTCGTGTGGAGTATGTGGAAAAACTTCATTAGACTCAATTGAAGTATTAAAAAATGGTAAATTAGATTCGCATTTTCCAAAAATAAAAGAGGAGATAATTTTAAAATCTCCAAGTCTATTGATGAATGAGCAGTCTGAGTTTGCGAAAACTGGTGGAATTCATGCTAGTGCATTAATTGATGAAGCAGGTTCGGTAATAGCGACTCGTGAAGATGTTGGAAGACATAATGCTTTAGACAAATTGTTAGGTCATACAATTCAAAATGGACTGCTTAATATAAAAGCTCAGTTTATTGCCTGCTCTGGAAGGTTGAATTTTGAGCTAGTTCAAAAGGGATTAATGGCAAATATTGGTATTATGGCTGGTGTGGGTGCGCCTACGAGTCTCGCAGTGGATCTTGCTAAACGTTTTGACATGACTCTATTAGGTTTTGTAAAAGAAAGTGGCTTTAATATTTATAATAATAAAAAAAGGGTAGTATTAAGCTAATTTATAAAGAGTATGTCTAAAAACATAAGTAATTTATCAGGAAGAATAGGCTTAAAAAATAACCTATTTCAAAAGCTATCTGACAGATCCTTGAATTCTAAAGATGATGCAGGAATGAAGGAAATAGCCGAAGAATACAAAATGGGTGTTTCAACTATTCACGGAGCGGAAAGTTTTTACGAATTTTTAAGACCCTCACACAGAGAGAAGAAAGCTTTTGTATGTAATGGAAGTGCTTGTATGTGCGCAGGTACACAAGAACCTTTAAAGAAAAAATTACAAGATAAATTAGGTGACGATAAAGTTGGCGAGATGTTTTGTCTTGGCCATTGCTATGAAAATCATGCGTTTCACTATGATGGAGAAAATTATGCAGGTAATGACATCAATCAAATAGATCAAATAATTAAAGGTGAAAAAATAAAACAAGAAAAATTCTTTTCAAAAAGTTTTGCAACAACAAGTTTTTTAATGGATGATAAATTATCAAACTTTGATCAATTCGAAGAGCATTTAGAAAAATTTATTAAAACGGATAAAAAAGAAATCATAAAATCGTTATTATCTTCTAATCTAACAGGTAGAGGTGGTGCAGGATTTCCAACAGGAATGAAATGGGATTTCTGTAGTAAAACAAAATCAGAAAAAAAATATGTAGTTTGTAATGCTGATGAAGGAGATTCTGGTGCTTTCTCAGATAGATATTTATTGGAAGATCAACCACTTAAAGTGTTATTTGGAATGATAGTTTGTGGTTATGTAATTGGTAGCAATGAAGGAGTACTTTATATAAGAGGTGAATATCCAAAATCAATTGAAGCAATTAATGGATGTATTAATTCATTAAAAGAAGCAGGATTATTAGGTGAAAAAATATTAGGAACAGAATTTTCTTTTGACTTGAATATTTGCATTGGACAAGGTGCTTATATTTGTGGAGAGGAAACAGCTTTAATAGCATCTATTGAAGGTAGAAGAGCAGAAGTAGATGTAAGACCTCCATTCCCTGTAACAGAAGGATTATACAAAAAACCAACTGTAGTTAACAACGTAGAAACATTAGCAGCTGCAACTGGAATTTTACTAAATGGAGCAGAAAAATTTTCATCAGTTGGAAATAAAAAATCTGCTGGAACAAAACTAGTTTGTCTAGATAGTTTTTTTAATAATCCCGGTGTTTATGAGATTGATATGGGAACACCAATGAAAAAAATATTTGAAGAATATGGTGGTGGATACAAAGAAGATGTAAAAGCATTCCAAATTGGTGGACCTTTAGGTGGAGTAGTACCTATATCAGAAATCGAAAAACTAAATTTAGATTTCCAAGAGTTTACGAAAGCAGGTTTTATGTTAGGCCATGCGAGTGTTGTTAGTATTCCTAAAGATTTTAATATGGCTGAATACATTCATCACTTATTTGAGTTTTCAGCTGAAGAGTCATGTGGAAAATGCTTTCCTGGAAGAATTGGATCTTACAGAGGAAAAGAAATGTTTGATCAATTAAAGAAAGGAACATCTAAAATTCCACTTAAACTTTTGAATGAATTATTAGTTACCATGCAAAAAGGATGCTTATGTGCGCTTTGTGGAGCGATACCAACACCCATAATGAACATATTAAAGTATTTTGGTGATGAAATTAAAAATGATATAGTAAAAGATAATTAATGAGTGCGGAAAAAAGAAAAATTGCCTATATAGATGGAAAACCCTATGAAATAGGGCAAAATCATACATCCATTTTAAAATTTGTAAAAAGTTATTTAGGAGAAAAGAAGGTACCAACGCTATGCGACGACCCTAACCTTGCACCTTATGGTGCTTGCAGAGTTTGCTCTGTTGAAGTTGCTCTAGAAAAAGACGGTCCAACTAAAGTAGTTGCATCATGTCATACACCTGTTGGGGAAAACCAACACATATTTACAAGCAATGAGGGATTACAAAATTTAAGAAAAAACATTGTCGAGTTAGTTTTAACAGACCATCCAATGAATTGTGATACTTGTGAAGTAGATAAAAATTGTGAACTTCAAACTGTAGCAAATGACTTAGGAATAAGCGACCATAGATATAACAACCCTAAACAACATAAAGGAACTCCAAAAGATACTTCTCACTCTTACATGAGAATGAATTTGGACAACTGTATAAATTGTGGAAGATGTGTAAGAGCATGTGATGAAATTCAAGGTTCATTTGTTTTGACAATGAGTGGAAGAGGATTTGAGTCCAGAATTACTACTGATAATGATATGCTCTTTGGAGACTCATCATGTGTATCTTGCGGTGCTTGCGCTCATACTTGTCCAACAGATGCTATTTCAGATGTATTTCAATCTAAATCTGTAAAAGTTGATAAAAAAGTTAGAACTACATGTTCATACTGCGGTGTTGGTTGTAATTTAGAGACCTCTGTAAAAGATGGAAAAGTTGTTGCAATAGATACCCCAAAAGAAACTGAGGTAAACGCAGGACATACATGTATCAAAGGAAGATATGCGTTTGGTTTTTATGATCACCCAGACAGACTAAGAAGTCCTTTGATTAAGAAAAATGGAAAATTTGAAGAAGCTTCTTGGGATGATGCTTACGAATATATAAAGCAAAAATTAGAAAAGATTAAAAACGAGAGTGGCCCAGATGCTATTGCTGGTATTTCTTCAGCAAGATGCACTAATGAGGAAAATTATGTGTTTCAAAAAATGATAAGAGCAGCAATTGGAACAAATAATATAGATTGCTGTGCAAGAATTTGTCATTCGCCAACTGCATGGGGAATGCAACAAACTTTTGGAACTGGAGCAGCAACCAACTCCACAGAAGATATTTATCACGCTGATTTATTTTTAGTAATTGGTGCAAATCCAACTAATGCTCATCCTGTAACTGGTGCAAAAATTAAACAACAGGTTATGAAAGGTAAAAAATTAATTGTACTTGATCCAATTACTACTGATATTGCTAAACTTGCTGACTATCATATTAGATTAAGACCTGGAACAAACGTTGCTGTACTAAACATGATGCTTTACTACATTGTTAAAGGAAACTTACTAAATAAAGATTTTGTTGAAAACAGAACTGAAGGGTTTGATGAATTTTTAAATCACATTAATAGTTTAGATATTGATCATCTAGCAAGTGTTGCTGGTGTTGATAAACAATTAGTTAAAGAGGCAGCCATTGCATATGCAACAGCAAAAAATTCTATGGAGTTCCATGGTTTAGGAGTTACTGAGCACGAACAAGGTTCTAAAACTGTGATGTTGATTGCAGACCTTGCAATGATTACTGGCAACATAGGAAGAAGAGGTGTTGGAGTTAATCCTTTAAGAGGTCAGAACAATGTTCAAGGGGCTGCGGATATGGGTTGCCAACCTCACCAAGGTGCTGGTTATTTCCCAGTAGCTGATAAAAAAATTCAAGATTTTTACGCTGAAAAATATGGTGCAGTCCACCCAACAAAAGCTGGATTGAAAATCCCAGAAATATTTGATGCAGCAATAAGTAAGGAAGTTAAAGGATTATGGATTATTGGAGAAGATATTGTTCAGACTGATCCAAATAGTGCGCATGTAATTAAAGCAATGGAGTCTTTAGATTTATTAGTTGTTCAAGAGATATTTATGAGTGAAACAGCTAAATTAGCAGATGTAGTTCTTCCAGGAACAACATTTTTAGAAAAAGACGGTACTTTTACAAACACAGAAAGAAGAGTTCAAAGAGTTAATAAAGCCGCTGAACCTTTACCAGGCACAAAACCAGATGGTGTCATTGTTACTGAAATGATGCAAAAGCTTGGATATGATCAGCCAACTTATGATGCTGATCAAGTATTAGCAGAAGTTGCAGATGTTGTTCCGTTCTTTAAAGGAATTACTAGAGAGAGACTAGGTAAACTTGGATTACAGTGGCCAGTAAAAGAAGATGGAACAGATACAAAAATTTTACATGAAAAAGAGTTTAAGCTTGGAAAAGGAAGATTAAAGTCTTTTGACTGGAAGGAATCTACAGAAATTAAAAATAATATTAAAGAGTATCCACTAATTCTTACCACTAGTAGAGTTTTACAGCATTATAACGCAGCAACTATGACAAGAAGAACCAAAAATTTAAATATTGTTGATGAAGATATATTACTAGTGAACCCTATAGATGCTAAAGAAAGAGAATTAAATAATGGCGATATAGCGAGACTATACTCAGGCAGAGGCGAGGTTTCATTAAAAGTTGAAGTAACAGACAAAGTAAAAGAGGGAATTGTATTCACAACTTTCCATTTTCCAGAACACATGGTCAATATGGTTACAGGGGATGGTAAAGATGAAGAGACAAAATGTGCAGAATATAAAGTTTCTGCAGTTCAAGTTCAAAAAATATCAAATAAATTTAAAACAGAAATTTCTCCATCCAAAAAACAAGCTGAAATTGTAAGAAATTAAAAAATTCTTCAAAAATTTTCAAAATTTTATTTTTTAGGTTAAAATATTTTTAAAAAAAAGGAGTTATAATGAAAGCATATATAATGGGTAATTACACAGAAAAAGCTTTTCAAGGTTTCATGAAGGATCCTACAAGTGATAGAAAAGCGGTTGTAGAACAATTAACAAAAGCAGTTGGTGGAACAATTCATAGTATGGACATCGTTAGAGGTTCATATGATTTTATTGTTGTGACTGACATTGGATCGTTTGAAAATTTTGCTGCAATTAAATTAGTTGTTGAAGCATCAGGTGCTGTTAAGAATATGACAATGTTAGAGGCAATAGACTTTACGAAAGCTACAACTAAAGCAAGTCAGATAGGTTATAAACCACCAGGACAATAGGTAATTATTTTTTTTCGTCGTTATCTACAACTAAGCAGATTTCTGATTTAGTCAGGAATCTGCGACCTGTTCCATTATCCAATGAGAACATTCCACCTATTCCTTTAACAGCGTCAATTGTTAGATCAGTATGTTTCCATTTTTCATACTGATCACCATTCATATAAAAAGGCACTCCCCCAATTTCTCCTAATTTTACATCATTATCACCTAAAGGAAATTCACCCTCCTGAAAACACATGGGTGCACTACCATCGCAGCATCCACCAGATTGATGAAACATTAATTTTTCACCATATCTCTCCTGAAGTTCAGATAATAAGTTTAACGCTGAATTTGTTGCAGATACTTTCATTTTTAAAGTACGGCCCATGATTTAGAATCATGGGCCAGTATATATTATTGATTAAAAGAAGCCTAATTTTTTTTCAGCATAAGAGACATGTAAGTTCTTATTCTGTCTGTAATGATTAAGCATCATTTTATGAGTTTCTCTACCAACTCCTGATTGTTTGTAACCGCCAAATGGAGAGTGGGCTGGGTAGGCATGGTAACAGTTAGTCCATACTATTCCTGCCTGTATTGCTCTACCCATTCTGTAAGCAATATTACCATTTCTAGTCCAAACACCTGCGCCTAAACCATAAAGAGTATCATTAGCAATTTCTAATGCCTCTGCTTCATCTTTAAATTTAATTACAGATACAACAGGTCCAAAAATTTCCTCTTGAGAAATTCTCATTGAGTTGTCAGCTTCAAAAATAGTTGGTTGAATATAATTTCCTTTTTCCAATCCACTATTAAGTTTACCAACTTCTCCACCTGCTAGAACTTTAGCACCTTCTTTTTTACCAAGGTCTAAGTAAGATTTGATTTTTTCCATTTGCTCAACTGAGGCTTGTGCACCAATCATTGTTTCCATTTTTAATGGATTGTCTTGAACGACGGCTTTAGTTCTCGCGATACATTTTTCCATGAATTTATCATAAATAGACTCTTGGACTAATGCTCTACTTGGACAAGTACAAACTTCACCCTGATTAAGATTGAACATTACAAAACCTTCAACACACTTATCCAAAAAATCATCATCTTTATCCATGATGTCCTCAAAGAAAATATTAGGAGATTTACCACCTAACTCAAGTGTAATTGGAATAATGTTTTGTGCAGCATACTGCATAATTAATCTTCCAGTTGTTGTTTCACCGGTGAATGCAACTTTAGCAACTCTTTTTGACGATGCTAAAGGTTTACCTGCTTCTAAACCGAAACCACTTACAATGTTCACAACTCCTGGAGGTAATAGATCTCCAATAAGTTCCATCATTACCATAATTGAAGCTGGAGTTTGTTCAGCTGGTTTTAAAACTGAACAGTTTCCTGCTGCAAGTGCTGGAGCTAATTTCCATGTTGCCATTAACAATGGAAAATTCCATGGTACTATCTGGCCAACTACTCCTAAAGGTTCTGGTATATTGTAAGAGTATTGCGAGTTACTGATTTCAGCAACTGAGCCTTCCTCAGCTCTAATTACTCCAGCAAAATATCTCCAATGATCTATCACTAAAGCCATGTCAGCTGCCATACATTCTCTAATTGGTTTACCATTATCTAAACACTCAGCCACAGCTAGCATGTCTTTATTTTGTTCAAGAACATCTGCTATCTTGTTAAGAATAACAGATCTAGTTGTAATATCTGTTTTTCCCCATTCTTTAAAAGCTGCGTGAGCCGCATCTAATGCTGCTTCAACATCTTTTTCATTTGATCTTGCAACAGAACAGATAATCTCGTTCGATATCGGGCTTGGATTATCAAAATATTTGCCTGATAAAGGCTCTACAAATTTCCCATTTATGTAGTTTCCATATTTAGCTTTAAATGGAAATTTTACTTTTAAATGAGATGTGTCTAGAGCTGACGACACTTTCAATGCTTCTGCACTCATTATTTCCTCCCTAAGTTAAGTACATTAAGTATATAAATTCGAAATTAACTTGTTTATTCCAGTCGTTTTTGAATTTAAAAGAGATTGAAGACTGAATAATTTTTTAAATCCAAATTTATAATAATTTAATTTAAGACTGTTAATTTGATCTTGTAAATGTGTTATTTTGAATTCAACTTTGAATTGAAAAAAGACTTATTGAATTTAGTTATAAAACTATGATTATCTAAGTATGGAATTATTGAAAGACAAATTTGGCAGAAAATTCCCCTATATAAGATTATCCATAACAGATGTATGTAATTTTAAATGCGGCTATTGTTTACCTAATGGTTTCAAAATTGACAAAAGTGACAATAGAACTTTTTTAAGTTTGGAAGAAATTAAAAGATTAGCTAAAGGTTTATCAGAATTGGGAGTAAGTAAGATTAGATTAACTGGTGGAGAACCTACAATTAGAAAAGATTTTTATGAAATTGTAAAAGTAATAAAAAATAGTTCAGGCATAAATAAAACTGTAATCACTACTAATGGATATAAACTTGACAAATTTGCAGAACAGCTTGTGGAAAGCGGTTTAGATGGAATTAATATAAGTATTGATAGCTTAGATAAAAATAAGTTTCATAAAATTACAGGACATGATCGATTAAATGAAATTTTAAATGGTATTGAAAAACTACAGAAACTAAATTTTAAAAATATTAAAATTAACGCTGTTCTTTTAAAAGGAGTAAATAGTAATGATAAAGATTTTAAACAATGGTCTAATTACATAAAATTAAATCAAGTAGAATTTAGATATATCGAATTGATGCAAACAGGAGACAATTTAGATTATTTTAAAAAATATCATATTTCTTCAAATGTATTCACTGACTTTTTGATTAAAAATGATTGGATAATACAAGCTCTAGGAATAGATGCTGGTCCGTCAAAAAATTATATAAATCCAGAATTTAAAGGGAAATTTGGAATTATCGCTCCATATTCAAAAGATTTTTGCAAATCCTGTAATAGATTAAGAATTACATCTAGAGGAGACTTAAGATTGTGTTTGTTTGGAAACACTGGAATAAATATAAGACACTTAATTCAAAGAGATGATCAAACTGAAGAATTAAAAGATTTAATTTTGAAACAATTAAATTTTAAAAAGGAATCTCATTACTTAGAACTTGGTGAAACTGGTTTAACTAATAACCTATCAGTAACTGGCGGATAATGAAAAATTTAAAAATAATAAAAAAAAATGATTTAAAAGATTGGGCTGAGGAATTGTTCCAAAAAAATTCATATAATATGGTTGATGTGTCTTCAAAGAAAGAAACCTTCAGAAGAGCACTCGCAACAGGAAAAATTTTTGTAGGTGAAGAAGTTTTTTCATTAATTAAATCAAATCAAATGCCTAAGGGGGATCCTATTTCTTTAGCAGAGGTATCAGCCATATTGGGTGTAAAAAAAACGAGTGAGATTATTCCATTATGCCACCCTCTTTCAATTGATCATATTTCGACAAAAATTATAATGATTGATGAAACTTATTCACTTGACGTCTTTTGTGTTGTCTCAACATATTCTAAAACTGGTGTAGAGATGGAAGCAATTATGGGAGTAAATAGTGCTTTAATAACCATTTATGATTTAAGCAAAATAGTAAATCCACATTTAAAAATTTCTGATATAAAATTATTGATAAAAGAAGGTGGAAAAAAAGGATTATGGAAAAATCCAGATGGGTTACCAGATTTTTTAAAAGAAATATTTAATTAATGAAAATATCTGTTGAGTTGTTTGGAGCTGCAAGAGAATTCAGCAAAACAAAGTATTTAGAATTTAATTTTTCAAAATCTTGTAAACTAATTGATATTAAAAAAAAACTTTATGAGCATGTTGATAATAAATTTAATGGAAATTTAAATTATAAAGAGATTATAAAAAGTTCGGCATTTTGCTCAGATAAAGATCAATTAATAAAGGAAAACCAAATTTTGAATAAAAATCAAATAATTGGAATTATTCCACCAATTGGAGGTGGTTAATGCTCCATGCAAAAATTATAGACTCTTCAATTGAAAAAATTGAAATTTCCAAAGCAGAACATTTTTTAAAATCGGAAAAATTTGGTGCAGTAATTTATTTTATTGGAGTTGTTAGGGATAATAATGAAAATAAAAAGGTTAATGGAATTACATACGATGCAAAAGACACAATGGTAATTAAGAGTTTTGAAGAAATTTATAATGAGACAGAGCAAAAACTAGGAATTAAAAATAAGGCTGTTTTTATTGAACATGTAAAGGGTCACCTCAAACTTTCTGAAAAAAGCATACTAATAGGAGTAGCCTGTAAACATAGAGATGAGGCATATCGACTATCAAGATTTATTATTGAAGAAATAAAGAAAAGATCACCTATATGGAAAAAGGAACACTATGAAAATGAAGATAGTGAATGGCTTAAAGGTATTTCGTTAACAACATGAAATTGAATAAATTTAAATCTTCGGAAATAACTCCTGAAAATTTTTATATAAATAGACGAAAGTTCCTTAAGAAAATGGGTATTGTAACTGGAACTGCTTTCGCTTCTCAAAATATAATTACATCTGCTTTATCTTATACCCCTGAAACTGAGCGAAAAATAACTCCTTATAAATTTGCAACCACTTACAACAACTATTACGAATTTGGGACAAGTAAGTCTGATCCACATAAAAACTCTAAAGATTTTATAACAAAGCCATGGGATATTAAAATTGATGGCGAAGTTGAAAATGAAATAACTTTGTCAGTTGAGGAAATTAAAAACATGATCCCAAGTGAAGAGAGAATATATAGATTTAGATGTGTTGAAGGTTGGTCGATGGTAGTCCCGTGGCTAGGTTTTCCGCTCAACAAACTATTAAATAAAGTTAAGCCAACCTCTAAAGCTAAATTTGTAAAATTTACATCTGTATATGATCCAGATCAAATGAAAGGACAAAGATTTCCAGTATTGAATTGGCCATACAAAGAAGGTTTGAGAATTGATGAAGCCATGCACCCATTAACAATAATGGTTACCGGACTTTATGGAAAAGAATTACCAAATCAAAACGGTGCACCTTTAAGATTGATAGTGCCATGGAAATATGGATTTAAAAGCGCCAAGGCAATTGTTAATATAAAATTTGTTGAAAAAATGCCTGTTTCGTCTTGGATGAATGCTTCACCAAATGAATATGGTTTTTATTCTAATGTTAATCCTAATGTATCACACCCAAGATGGTCTCAAGCGACTGAAAGAGTGATTGGTGAGAATATATACTCACCAAGAATAAAAACAGTGATGTTTAATGGTTATGGGGATGAAGTTGCAGGTCTCTATGATGGAATGGATTTAAGAAAAAATTTTTAATTAAATGATAAGAATTTTCAAACCCACAATCTTTGTATTGTGTTTAATTCCTTTTATAATAATAGCGTATCAAATTTTATTTAATCAACTTGGAGCAGAACCAGTAAAACAAGTAACTCATCATACAGGAGAGTGGACATTAAGATTTATTTTGCTGTCTCTAGCAATGACACCTCTTAAAAATGTTACAAAAATTTTAGCTTGGATAAAATATCGAAGGATGTTGGGATTATTTGCTTTTTTTTATGGAACTTTACATTTGCTTACTTACATTGGTTTTGATTACCAGTTTAATTTTGATCCGATTATTGATGATGTTTTGAATAAAAAATTTATTTTTATAGGATTTGCTGCATGGCTTTTGATGTTACCTCTTGCTATTACCTCAAATCAAAAAATGGTACTTATCTTAAAACAAAATTGGAAAAAAATTCACAGGCTATCGTATTTAATTGGTATTTTTGCTGTTCTACATTTTATCTGGTTATCTAAGACTATTTTTTTTGAACCATTGATATACTTAATAATTCTAATAACTCTTTTAACCTTAAGATTAGATTTTATTAAATTTATATTTAAGAAAAAATCGGTTACTTGATATTTTTTAATTCATATTTTTTATTAAAAGACTATATTTATCTAATGGATGAAAAAATTAAGAATGAGTTACAATCTGCTGCATTTAGTAGACTTATAAAACATTTAAGAGAGAGAAAAGATGTTCAAAACATTGATCTTATGAATCTTGCTGGGTTTTGCAGAAATTGCCTTTCTAAATGGTACCGCGAAGAAGCTCAAAAAAAAGGAATAGAAATTTCAGATCCAGATGCTAGAGAACACGTTTATGGTATGCCTTATACTGAATGGAAAGAGAAATACCAAAAGTAATTATTTCTCTTTTAATCTTGGAAATAACTCCACAAAATTACATGGTTTGTGTTTGATATTTAGTTGATGAACAAGGATTTTATCCCAAGCGTCTGTTACACCTCCTGAAGAACCTGGAAGTGCAAATACATACTTTCCATTCGCAAGTACTGCACATGCTCTTGATTGAATAGAAGATGTGCCAACTGTAGATAGGCTTATATATCTAAATATTTCACCAAAACCTGGTATTTTTTTATCTGCTATTTCATCAATTGCTTCTGGAGTAATATCTCTTCCAGTTAATCCTGTTCCACCAGTTGTAATAATTACATCAATATTTTTAATTTTTGTCCAAATCTTTAAAATTTTTTTAATATCTTTTTTACTATCTTTGCAAATTTCTCTCTCAACTAAATTATGACCAGCCTTGTTTATTTTTTTTACAAGAATGTTTCCAGATTTATCTGTTTTTAAAGTTCTTGTATCTGTTACTGTTAATAGTGCTATATTTACTTTCATAATAATTGAATGATTATATTACCTATTTTATTTTTTGTAACTGCTATAATATATTCAAGTGTAGGTTTTGGTGGTGGCTCTACTTATCTTGCATTGTTACTTCTTTGGGGCGTTCCATACTCTATCTTTCCAATAATAGCTTTAACCTGTAATATTATTGTAGTTTCAGGAAATTCAATTAATTATATAAGAGCAGGAAATTTAAATTTTAGGTTACTTATACCATATTTAATCGGATCTATTCCTTTTGCATTTATAGGAGGTTCTCTAAATATTGAGAAAAATATTTTTGAAATAATATTATTTTTTGTTCTAGGTATTGCAGGAATTTTGTTGTTATTTAATTTTAGATCTTATGGAAATAACTCAAAAACATATAAATCTTTAGCTATCTATTTTTCAATTCCTATCGGTATAGTGTTAGGTTTTGTTTCTGGTTTAGTGGGCATTGGAGGAGGAATATTTTTAAGTCCTATATTGTATTTATTTCGTGCAGCAAACCCAAAAAATATTACAATAATGGTATCTTTATTTATTTTAATAAATTCAGTTTTAGGAATTCTAGGTCAGATAACAAAAAATATAGAAATTAGTGAAATCAAAAATTATATTATTTTACTAGTAGCTGTTTTAATTGGTGGTCAAATAGGTAATTTTTTAAATATAAAAATATTTCCAACAAAAATTCTTGCTTTAATTACATCATTGCTAGTTATTTTTGTTGCTTTAAGAATAGGATATAACTTTATGTAATGTTACTTAATAAATTAAAAAAATTTTATCGACCTTTTTTAATCACATACATTTTTTTAAGCATTGCAATTAGTTTTTATCCCTCTTTTGATTTTTACTCATTTAAAGGACAGATAATTATAATTTCAGTCTCAATATTTAATGGAGTATTAGGAATATTTATTAAGAAATTATAATACGTAAGGCTCGGGTCTTGCATTACTTTGCAAAACTCTCTCAACAGCAAATACGCTGATGTCAATTGTTTGATAACTTCCTGTTGTAATTAATTCTGTTAAAGCTCTTCCAATGCCTGGGGCTTGCATTAATCCTCTTCCGGTAAAACCTGAAGCCATATAAACGTTTTCGTATTTTGGATGCTTTCCAACCACAGCATTATTATCTAATTTATTACAATCATAATACCCTGCCCAACCGCCAGTTAGTTTTAATTCCTCAAAAATGGGAATTCTTTTAGCCAGAGCCGGCCATACTAATTCCTCAAAATCGTTCCAAGCTGGTTCTAGATCATCTGCATCAAAGACTGATATTGGTGATCCAGCTAGATATTCTTTTCCCTCAGGTCGCCAATAAACACCCGTTGTAAGATCTCCTGTTAATGGCATTTCTGGAATATGTTTTGGACATTTAACTCTAAAAACTGTGTGTTTTTGTGGAACTACTGGAATGTCTTCTAGTAATTCTTTTGTCCAACACCCTGCAGCTGAAACGATTGTTTTGGCGTTTATCTCAGAAAGAGACTTTACTTCCCCTTTGATAAATTCTGCTCCAAGATCAATTGCCTTTGACTTTAGTGCACTATGAAAAAGAAAAGGATCGATCCACCCTTCACTTTTATTATCTGTAAAAGTCGCTGTTTCAATTCCTTCATTGTTTATATAAGGAAATACAGTAGTAAGTTCTGACCCCTTAATATTTTTTGTACCCGCATCACAAGCTTTATGATTTTCGAGAGCTCTATATTGTTCTTCGGCATGTTCTGGACCAAACATAAGTAGATATCCATTTGGTACCATACTTGCTGTTGGATTTGGATTTTTTTCAGTTTTTAACAATTCAGGTATACTGGATATGAATTCTTTAGCAAATTTTCCCAGTAAAATATTTTCTTTTTGAAAAAATTGTCTTCTAAATCCTCCTAGTGATAAAGGGAAAGAAGCAGTTTTATAACTTGGGTCTCTTTCAATGACTTTTACCTTTCTGCCTTCCTTAGATAAAAAGTAAGCAG